>JAFTEU010000161.1 GCA_017453505.1 Muribaculaceae bacterium | reverse complement strand
GGCGAAGTCGATTTTGCCCTCGGCGTCTACGGTGACATTCTCGAGCAGTGAGTCGCGAGGTATTTCGTTGTAGATGTCGGGCTCGGCATCCTTGTCGAGGTTGATGACCTTGGCATAGCAGCCGCCCTCAAAGTTGAAGATACCGTTGTCGTCCCAGCCGTGCTCGTCGTCGCCGATGAGTTTGCGCTTGGGGTCGGTGCTCAAGGTGGTCTTGCCGGTACCCGACAGACCGAAGAAGATGGCGGTGTTCTCGCCGTTCATGTCGCAGTTGGCCGAGCAGTGCATGGCAGCAATGCCCTTGAGGGGCAGGAAGTAGTTCATCATCGAGAACATACCCTTCTTCATCTCACCACCGTACCAGGTGTTGAGGATAACCTGCTCCTTGCTGGTCACGTTGAAGACAACGGCGGTGTCGCTGTTCAAGCCGAGCTCCTTGTAGTTGTCCACCTTAGCCTTGCTGGCGCAGTAAACGGTAAAGTCGGGCTCCTGGTCAAACTCCTCCTCGTTCTGGGGACGGATGAACATGTTGGTCACGAAGTGGGCCTGCCATGCCACCTCCATGATGAAGCGAACCTTCATGCGGGTGTCCTTGTTGGCACCACAGAAGCCGTCAACCACAAACAGGCGCTTGCTGCACAGCTGCTTGATGGCGAGATCCTTAACGGCAGCCCATGTGGCCTCGGTCACGGGCTTGTTGTCGTTGGGATAACCAGGGGTGGTCCACCACACGGTGTCGTGGCTGTTGGCATCGTCAACGATGAATTTGTCCTTGGGCGAGCGGCCGGTGTAAACGCCGGTCATCACGTTGATGGCACCCAGCTCGGTCTCCTGACCCTTGTCAAAGCCTTCCAGACCGGGTTTCATCTCCTCGTTGAACAATACCTCATAGCTGGGGTTGTACAGAACCTCGGTAACACCAGTGATACCGTACTTTTCTGCTAAGATAGCCTTATCAAATTTAGCCATAATAAATCTTTAATTATTAATGTTTTAGAAATTACCTATTTGAAATGCGGTGCAAAATTACACATTCTTTTATAATGTGCAAACTAATTAAAGAAAAATTTCCTTAATAATGCATGCCTGCAGTCTTTGTGTCGGCTGTTTTTTCTGTCGGCGAATTATGGGGATTAATAGGATTTGGGCATCCGCAATGCGGCGTTCAATTAATAATCTTTTTAATCCGCTTAATCCGCCATCAGGTTTTCACCACTTTTTTGAGCATGGAATCCTCTTGTATTCAAGAGATTTTTTCCCAAAATTAATAAGAACCCCCAACTTCATATCAGTTGCCTTGAGATAATTATAAACTTGTGCAAAATGCTCATCTACTAGATCAGAAACGGCCTTTAACTCAACAATAATCTTTTCAAAACAAACAAAATCAGGTCTGAATTCTTTGTTTAGTTTTTTCCCTTTATAGGTAATACTAAAAGATTTTTCTCGTTGATAAGGAATATTACGGATTCGCAATTCTTCCTCAAAGGCTTCTTGGTAAAGGGGTTCGGTGAATCCACATCCTATAATTTTGTGTACTTCGATTGCAGCACCAATAATTTGGTATGTATCTTCACTATATAACAGCCTCTCGATCATTTTTTCAGATTGTTATGTCGGCGAATTATGGGGATCAATAGGATTTGGGCGTCCGCAGTGCCACATTCAATAAATAATCTTTATAATCCGCTTAATCCGCCGACAACAAAATCATAAGTTAGTGCGAATTCGCAAGTTAGCAGCAGCCACCGCAGTTGCAGCCGTCACCGTGGTCGTGGTCGTGGCCGCAGCCACCGTCACCACAGTCCTCACAGCCGCATCCGCAACCGTGATGCTTGGACTGCAGCTCCTCGGGCGTGGCATCGCGCACCAGCTGCACGTAGCCGGCATAGCGCACGGTCTCGCCAGCCAACTGATGGTTGAAGTCCATGGTCACCTTGTCGTCGGTCACCTGGGTCACGATGCCCTCGACACGCATGCCCTCCTGGGTCATCATGGGCACGATGGCACCCACGCGGATGTGCTCGTGGTCAAACTTGCCGTCAACATGGAAAATCTCCTTCTCGAGCTCATACACCAGGCTAGGGTCCTTGGCACCGAAAGCCTCCTCGGGCTTGAGGGTGAAGTCAAACTTCTCGCCCTGCTCCAGGCCCATGATATGGTTCTGGAAACCCTCGATGAGCGTCACGTCCATGCCGAAGACAAAGGCATCGGGCTGCTCCTTCTTGAACTTGAACACACTGACCTGCTCCTCGCCGTTCATGACGAAGATTTCATATACGAGTTCCACGTATTTTCCTGCTTCAATTTTCTCCATTGATCTGAATTATGAATTATTAGATGAATATTTTGGCGCAAAGATAATGATTTATTTCGTGATATGTCGAGTTTTTAGAGTAACTTTGCAGCCTGAACGAGATATTAATCAGAACATGATGACCAACAAATTTGATATGGTGGCTAAGACCTTCCTTGGACTGGAGGGTGTTCTTGCCGACGAGTTACGCGCCCTGGGCGCCGAGGAAGTAACCGAAGGAAACCGAGTGGTTTACTTCAAGGGTGACAAGGAGATGCTCTATCGGGCTAACTTCGCCTGCCGCACAGCGGTGCGCGTGCTCAAACCATTCCTTACCTTGAAATCCACAGGTGCCGACGACCTGTACGAGCAGCTCAAGACCTTCGACTGGGAGCAATTGATGGCCGTCGACACGACATTTGCCATCGATGCCACCGTCTATAGCGAGCAATTCAATAATTCACGTTTTGTCACCTATCGTGTCAAGGATGCCATTGCCGACTTCTTCAACGACAAGTACGGCAAGCGCCCCAGCATCCGCCTCAGCAACCCTGACATCCGCCTGGATGTCCACATCTCGGGCCGTGAAGTGACCCTGTCGCTCGACAGCAGCGGCGATCCGCTCTTCAAGCGCGGCTGGCGCGTGGCACAGACCGACGCGCCCATCAACGAGGTGCTGGCAGCCGGCATCATCCTGCTCAGCGGCTGGGACGGCAAGACCGACCTGATTGACCCGATGTGTGGCTCAGGCACCTTCCTGATCGAGGCCGCCCTGATTGCCGCTAACATCGCCCCAGGCGTGTACCGCGACCACTATGCGTTCCAGAAGTGGCCCGACTATGATGCCGAGCTGTTTGACAAGATCTATAATGACGACAGCAACGAGCGCGAATTCACCCACAAGATCTACGGCAGCGACATCGAGGGCAAGGCCATCGCCATCGCACGCACCAACGTCAAGAGTGCCGGACTGAACAAGTATATCGAGCTCGAGCGCCGCGACATCAACGACATCGACGAGGTGCCCGCCAGCGGTACGCTCATCAGCAACCCGCCCTACGGCGAGCGGCTCAACATTGAGGATATCGAGTCGCTGTACCGCGACATGGGCTACAAGTTCAAGCACACCTTCAAGGGGTACAACGTGTGGCTGATCTGCTACGACAACGACCTGTCCTACAAGGTGGGACTGAAACCGTCGGTACGCTACAAGCTCAACAATGGCGGACTCGACTGCGAGTTGCTGCAATATGTCATCTTCGATGGCAGCTACGATGAGATGCGCGAGCGCGGTGAGCACATCCGCAACGAGGGTTTCCGTGCCAGCGAGCGCAGCAAGGGCAACTATAATGCCCGACGCGTTGACGACAGCAACGGTAGCCGTCCCCGCCGCCATGAGGATGGCGAGCACCGCCCCCGCCGCTTTGACAAGGAGCGCCGCGAGGAGCGACCCGTCAGCGATGAGGAGCGTGAGCGCCGCACCAGGGTGGCCCGCGACCGCCGCATGATGTCCGACGTGGACAACCGCGACAGGAAGGGCCGCTACGATGACGACTTCGATCAGGAGTTCCGTCACTCCGCGACGTTTGCCAAGCGCATCCTGCGCGACCGCAAGCCCACCCTCGGTGCCGACAAGGAGGTGCCCGTCGTCCACGGTCGCCGCAAGAGTTGGAAACGCCGGGAACTCGACGATCCCGCCGACCAGAAGCCTCAAGAGAATAACGATTAAGTTTTCCTGAAGATAACATCGACTGGTAACAGCAAGTGAAAAGACAACTTGAACAACACGGACAACTATATTGAATCATCAAGTTGCTGGAGTTGTTCAAGTTGCCTTTGATATCCACGGGAATGGCAACAAGGGAACACATCAACGAATACTTCAACGGACAACCGTTCATGATACTGTGCGCGCTGGCGCTCATGGTAGCAACCGCCATCGGCATGGTCATGGGCGTGCAACCCGTGACCAGTGGCAGCACCGGCATCTTCTTCACCTTGAAGGATTCCCTCATCGGCAGCACGACGTTATCGGCCACGGTCAACGTCCTGTGCCTGCTCGCCACTGGAGGCATCATGCTGACTCTGAACAAGGTATTCAGCTATGTGCGCACGGTGACCCACTTGCTTGTATCGGCGTTTTTCCTGTTGCAATTGGCTCATCCTGCCGGCCTGGTCTCGTTCAACGCGGGAACATTGCTGTGCATGGTGACGGCACTGGCCATCATGCCGCTGTTCGCGGCCTATCAGGACCGTCATTCCCAACGCAGCATCTTTCTCATCTTTGCCATCGCGGCTGCTGGCAGCATGTTCCACTATGGCTTCTTGATGCTGGTCCCTGCATTCCTGCTGGGCTTCTTTAACATGGGTGTGATGAATCTCAAGGGCCTGCTGGCCATGCTCTTCGGCTTGATAACACCCTTCTGGATTGTGCTGGGACTGGGCATCGCTTCTCCCACCGACTTCACGGCACCCCACATCAGCGGCATTTGGAACCTGCAGTGGACGCTCCAGGAGGAGTTCCTGCTCATCGTGGCGGGCCTCACTGCCGTCTTGGGCATTGTGCTGGCCGTGATGAACCTGATGACCCTCATGAACTACCGCATGCAGACGAGGGTCTATAATGCCTTCTTTGTGTTCATGCTGGTGATGGCGGTCATTGCCATCTTCATTGATTATCGGGACGCTGCGGTCTATTTGCCGCTGCTCAACCTGATGGTGGCCGTGCAGGTGGCTCACACCCACACGCTGCGCACCACCGTGCGTTACCGCTACGTGTTCATGCTGCTGTTGGCCTGTGGATGCATCGCCATGGGTGCCGCTCAATTGATGATGAGATGAAAGTCATTGTAGATAGCCACATACCGCACATCCAAGGCCTTATCGAGCCACGAGCCCAGGTCTTGTATCTAGAGCCAGGCGACATCACCCGCGAGACTGTCAAGGATGCTGATGCGCTCATCGTGCGCACCCGCACCCGCTGCGATGCCTCGCTGCTCGACGGCAGCCGCCTGCGCTTCATCGGCTCGGCCACCATCGGCACCGACCACATCGACCTCAACTACTGCGCCAGCCACGGCATCACCGTGCGCAACGCCCCCGGCTGCAACGCCCCTGCCGTTGCCCAATGGGTATTCTGCGCCATCAACGTCTGGATGCGCCATCACGGCATCACCTCGCCCGAGGGTCTGACCCTGGGCATCGTCGGTGTGGGACACATCGGCTCCATCGTCGCCCGCTGGGCCACCCAACTCGGCTTCACCGTCCTCCTCAACGACCCCCCCAGGGAAAATAGGGACGGTTCTTTTGATGTAATTTTGGGTCATAAATTACATCAAAAGAACCGTCCCTATTTTCCCCTGGAGCAGTTGCAGCGCCAGTGTGATATCATCACCTTCCACACGCCGTTGACCCGCGGCGGGCAGTGGCCCACGTGGCACCTGTGTGATCAGCGCTTCCTGGACGGCCTGACGCGTTGCCGCCTCATTCTCGATGCCGCGCGAGGTCCCATCGTCGACAACGAGGCACTGCTGCGCTGGCATGGTGACGTGGGTCTTGACTGCTGGGAAAACGAGCCGCGCATCTCCCCTGCCCTGCTCGACAAGGCACTCGTCGCCACGCCTCACATCGCCGGGTACAGTGCCGAGGGCAAGCAACGCGGCACCGCCATGATGCTGGAGGCGCTGAACGGCTTCTACGGCTGGGACATTCCTGTGCCCGCGATTGCCGCTCCCGCTACAGGCGCGCTGGAGGTCTCCCTCGACGGCATCGCTGCCAGCTACGACATCCTGGCCGATAGCGCCGCGCTGAAAAGCGACCCCGCCGCCTTTGAATCCCTGCGTAACCACTACCTCCATCGTCCCGAGTACCAGCTTTAGCATCAATAGATGTGTCCCCAGCCATCCATACGTCCAAGTGGACGGGAAAAAAGATGTAAGTGTTGTTCCTCATTCACTTGTGCTCATGGACGGATAGATGAAGGCAGGAAATAAGATCCAAGTGACGGAATCTTCCAGCCCGAATTGAGCAAATGAACTCCATTTTTCCGAGAATGAACATTTTGTTTTTCAAAACCTTAATAACCAATATTTTACAACATTCAAAATGAACTGAAATAATTTGCTGATTTCGGTAATTGACAATAACTTTGCAACTGACAATCAACCACTGACGTTGTTGCCCAGAAACACCCTTTTGGGTATTGCAGGTCCGAGTGGCAAGCAATAATTTTGCATCATCGAGATGAAAAAAATATGGTATTTCCGTAAAAAAATGGCATCTCGATGTTTCATACAAGTAGATAACGAACTATTAAAATGGTACGACTATGAACACGACTCAAACTAAACCAACCTGTTCGTCTCGCCTGGCGAGAATTGTGAAACCAGACAGAATCCATGCCGTGATGAAACAGATGCTACTCTTCGCAGCGATGCTGGTGCTGGGTGTGGCTCCCATGAGAGCCGAGGAGGGTGAGTATTATTGGGTTGATGACATCTTGTACACCATCAACGACGACAGCACGACGGTGACGGTCATTTCATGCACCGATGGGATGGAGTCTCTCACAATTCCCTCGACAGTTGATATCAATGGGGTAAACTATCGGGTTACGGATATCGCTGCTTGGGCATTCGAGGATGACAGGTATTTGAGGTATGTCGATGTTGGGGACGGTGTGGAGCGCATCGGTGGCAGAGCATTTTACAACGTGTCCCATCTCGACTCTATCGCCATCGGCAAGTCGGTCACGAGCATCGGCTGGGATGCCTTTATGTTCGACAACCACGAGAAGGTCCTCATCAAGGACTTGGCCGCATGGTGCAACATTGACTTTGCAAACAATCGTGCCAACCCTTTGTACTTGAATAATAAACTGATTCTCAACGGTGAGGAAATCACCGACTTGGTCATTCCCGAAGGGGTCGCTGAAATCAAGAATTACGCGTTTGCGGGAGGCGCGTTTTCCTCGGTCACCATCCCCGAGGGCGCCACCGTCATCGGGGCCAATGCTTTTTGTGCCTGTTATTCCCTCAACACACCGCTTGTGCTGCCCAACTCGTTGACAACGATAGGGGAAAGTGCCTTCGATGATTGTTATGCCCTGCCTGAAGTCTATTTCGGTGACAATATCGCCAGCATCGGTAATTATGCTTTTGATCACTGCCCCTTGACAAAGATTCACATTACCAATCTGGCAAAATGGTGCGGCGTTGAGTTCCGTACCAACCAGATATCCACTGCCGGCCACCTGTATATCGATGACGAGGAAATTGTGGATTTGGTCATTCCTGATGGCGTGGAGGTCGTCAACAACTATGCCTTCAACAGCTTTGTCGGGTTCCAGTCGGTTACCATACCGCCTTCGGTAACCACCCTGGGCAGTTATGTGTTCTCGGGTTGCAACAACATCAAACGCCTCATCTGGAACTCCCGTCACTGCAACTTCAACGGCAGCCTGCCCACACAGAACATCACCCAAGTCACCCTGGGCGATGAAGTGGAGATGTTGCCACCCCGTTTCCTGAAAGGGGCAGCCATCAGGACATTGACATTGCCCCAATCGCTACGGACAATCGGGGAAAGCGCCTTTGAAGAGTGCAAAAGCCTTTCCGAGATCATATTCAACGATTCGCTGCAGACCATAAGCAATAAAGCCTTTATGTCATGTGACCGGCTTAAGAGCGTTGTTCTCCCTGATGCCGTGACCACGGTTCAGGACAAAGCGTTTGCCTATTGCGACCAATTACAGACGTTCACCATCGGCAAGTGGATGCAGTCGTTCCACGGCGGTGCCTACGAGGGTTGTCCGCGGCTCACTCACGTCATCCTCAACGCCATTGACTTGCGAGAATGCCATTCGCCTGCTGCCATCAAGCAACTCACTTTTGGCCCAGGGGTGAAACGCGTGCCCAACTGGATGGCTGCACAAACTGGCCTTGAAACGGTGGTCATCCCCAACTCGGTAACCGTTATCGGCGAGTCGGCATTCAGGCTCTGCGAGAAACTGAAGTCGGTAACATTGGGCGATTCAGTTCAGGAAATAGGCAGTTGTGCATTTCTCTTTTGCAGAGCACTGGAGACTATCGCATTGCCCGAGATCATCACATCAATAGGCGGATCAGCATTCATGGAATGTAACGCCTTGAAGTCGATCACGCTGCCCAGCGGCCTCGCCGTCATCAACGAGAATTTGTTTAACCGCTGTATCAACTTGACACACATCATCATTCCATCAGGTGTCAAGGCCATCGGTTATCAAGCCTTCTGCAACTGCAATCGGCTGCGCACCGTGTTCCTGCCCGACTCATTGACCGAGATGGGGCAATCAGCCTTCTACCAATGCACGAGCCTCACAAACCTGTATTCACCGCTCACCGATCCGCACCGATGCGACATCTACGGAATGTTGCGCTTTGCGGGTGTGAACATGAACACTTGCGTGCTGCATGTGCCACTGGGCACCACAAGTGCCTATCGGGCCGAGAAGGGTTGGAAAGACTTTGTCAACATCGTCGAGGAGGTCTTCCCTCATCATGATGGAGACATCAATGGCGACGGCGAGGTCAACATTGCCGACGTCAATGCTGTTATTGATTATATCATGACAGGAAACAGCTGGTTTGAATTCTTCATGGACGCGAACGGCGACAGCGAGGTTAACATCGCAGACATCAATGCTGTCATCAACAAAGTCTTATCAGGCGAATAGTCATCGATAACGGGCAGAAGATATTAGTCAAGTAGTCACTATATTTACACTGTAATTGAGGCAGGGGCGGCAAAAGGAGTCGCCCCTGAGTACTATCTGAGTCTTTTGGGTGCTCTACCGTTAATAATTGCTAAAGACGGGCTCCTGGGGTTTAGTAAATCGGGGGGCAGTGTGTATAGAGTGTGTAACAAGCATGACTACAACTAACAATTTAAATACATTTTAATCATGAAGAAAACAATGATTGCACTCATGTGCATGCTGATGGTCACTGGAACGGCCATGGCACAAAAGACGTTTACCTTTGGCCCCAAGATAGGTGTAGACTACACCCACTACTGGGGTAAGGATGCCTTGCATGGGGGTCAACTCAACTACCAAGCGGGGTTGTTTATGGAGTATCGTTTCAACAGCAAGTTTGCCATTGCTCCCGAGGTGGTTTTTGCCGCTCAGGGCGGGAAAAATGCCGGTATCGTCGGCTATGATTACCTGCATGGCGGTTTATACCCTTATCAGCATCCTTATGGCCCTGGCTCCTATGGAGATGAGGACTATGTTGAAGCCGACTATATCGACCACATGAACTACATCAACATCCCTGTGATGCTGAAATACTATGTTACCCCCAAGTTGAGCATCGACTTTGGCCCCCAGTTGGGCATCAACGTCTATCACAAGTGTACCGTCAAGGGCACCAACACCGACTATAAAGAAACGGTGAGCCTGAAGGACAACACCAAGAGTGTGGATTTTGGCCTGGGCCTGGGGTTGACTTACAACATTACTGAAAATGTATTTGTTCAAGCCCGCTACACACTGGGGTTGACCTATGCCTATGAGAACAAAGAGCCATGGGGCCTTAAAAATAAAAACGGCAACGCCCAAATCGCCATCGGCTTCCGGTTCTAAACCATCAATCTTTTTTTACAGTGTAATTGGCTCACCGATGAGACTCGGTGGGCTTTTTAATGAACAAAAGACCTGAAACATCGACATCACCATTTTTTTAGAGTTATTCTTGTTATTTTGAGAAAACTATAGTAAATTTGCCGTATGGATAGAGCGCAGATTATTAACAATATCAAGTCTACCGCAACTCGGGTATTGCCTGCTGGAGCAAAGTTACTCCTGTTTGGTTCACAAGCGAGAGGAGACGCAGATGCTGGCAGTGACTGGGATTTGCTTGTTATTGTTGATAAGGCGGAGTTGTCCTCAGCCGAAGAGGATGACTACACCTATTCATTCTATGAACTGGGATGGAGATTAGGCGAGGAAATCAATCCTGTTCTCTATACTGATGCACAATGGCAACAACGCTCCAGTACGCCGTTTTATAAGAATGTGATGTCAGAAGGTATTGTATTATGGCAAAGCTGACGAACGAAGAAAAAACTGCGCTGGCAAAGTATCGCATTGAGCGTGCCAAGAACACCCTTGTCGAGGCCGTTGACAATGCAAGTTTAGGGCATTGGAACCTTGTAGCGAATAGATTATATTATGCGGTTTTTCATGCCCTTAATGCCTTGATTGTCATTGATGGTGATGTGGTGAAAACCCACAAGGGTCTTATTAGTATTATTGGAATGCACTATGTCACTACTGGAGAGATTGAGACCGAAGATAATAAACTGATCATGCGTTTGTTCAGAATGAGACAAACCGCAGATTATGACGATTATTGCGATTGGGATGCCGAGGATGTTTCACCCTTAGTTGAAAAGGTAAAATCATTGCTTGAGAAGATTGAAACTCTTCTAAACCATAAAATCGCACAACTTTAATTTGATTCTTTCAATACAATGGCTCACCGATGAGACTCGGTGGGCTTTTTGATGAACAAAAGTTTGCACTATCAGGAATAGTGAATACCTTTGCTCCACTAAATCCAACAACATGATGAAACATCACTTCATAATAAGATTAACCGCATGGGCAATCGTCATGATGTCACTTGCCGCCAACGCCCAGACAGGCGAAGAACCCTTGCGCCACTGGCAAGCCCGCATCGCGGCATCGACCTACAACACCCTTGACTGGGGGCTTGAGTTGGGTATCAACTACTATCCCATCAAGTACGCTGGTGTAGGGGTCGGATTGGGTTTAGCCTCCAATTTCGGCAACGGTCAGCGCTCTTGGGCCGTAGGTAATATGCTGGTGAGAACCGACGATGTGGATAATGCCTTGTGGTTCAGTGCGGGTATCCTGCTGCAAAGTCCAGCCTTGTGGCGCAACCATGACGGCGACCTGCAACTGTCGGTCAAAGCCGATGCAGGCTTGTCGCTGCCGCTCCCCACGAACAGCAAGGTAGGGTATATCGTTATCCCCAACCAGCCAGGAACTTATGCCGAGCCACCGAAGCAGTATGAGCAGAATCACGGCGGCACAGGGTGCTTCTTCTATTTCAAGCCAGCCCTGGCATTAGACATCGACCGCTGCCAAGTGTGGGTCGGCTACACATGGAGCAATATGGATGTCTACAGCAGCGTCCGGAACGTGTCGATCATGGGACATTCCCTGAACCTGCCCCGCAAGAGGGCGATACACGGCTTGACGGTGGGTTTTGGCTACCGATTCTGAGGATGAGGGGAGGCTCTTTTTGATGGTCCACCTTAAACACCCATTTGGGTATTGCGGGAGTGGGCGTTGATGGGTATATTTGCCCCGTGATTAAAAAAAGTGGGGGAAAAGGGTTTAGTAAATCGCCCCGAGTGTGTATATAGAGTGTATGACAGACAGGAAACGACTCATAGAACGCCTTTTCAAGCAGCATTACCGCGACATGTACCGGCTGGCCTGCATCCTGCTGCACGACGAGCAGGAGAGCATGGACATCGTGCATGATGTCTTTGCCAGGCTGCTGGAGGACAACAAGCCGTTGCTGGAGGCAACTGTCGGGGCTTTCCTGCTGTCCAGCGTGCGCAACCAGTGCCTGAACGTGATGCGTGACCGCAAGATTGATGAACGTGCCCGCAGGCTCCTGATGCTGGAGAATGAGGTCTCCAGCAGTGAAGCCGAGGACATCGAGGCCGAGATCAGCGCCCTGCACCAAGGCATCGCCGACCTGATGCCGCCCGCCTGCCGCGAGGTCATCTTGCTGCACTACCGCGACGGACTCACCTACCGCGAGATCGCCGAGCGGTTGAACGTGAGCGAGACCACCGTTTACAAGCACCTGCGCAACGCACTCGATCAACTGCGTCTAACACTTAAAACCACCTGAGCGATGAACAAGACCGAACAACTGTTGAGGATGCTGGAGCATCCCGAGCGATACACCGAGCAGCAGTGGCTCGACATCCTGGCCGACGAGGAGTGCCGCGAACTCTACTCGCTGATAGCCAAGACACGCGGTGCGCTGGCCAGCCAGCAGGCCGACGAGCGGCTCACCGACGAAGTGATTGACCAGCAATGGCAACGCCTGGCGGTTGAGCAACCCACACGGGCTGCCATCGTGCCCCTGTGGCGCAAGGTGGCAGCGGCTGTTGCTGTGGCTATTGTCTGCGTCAGCATTGCCATCGCAGCAGTTTACACAGGATTTTTCAGGACTCAACCTGCTAATGACCAACATGCCGAACAGGTCACCCAGCAACACCATGAGCAAGGCTCACCCCATGAGGTCACAGCCATGCCCACCGACTCTGCTGGGACAGCCACCGAGCCGCGCCTGTTTGAGGAAGCGCCACTAGAGCAGATTCTCGACGAACTTGCGCCCCTCTATGGTGTGGAAGTCGAGTACCGCTCCGATGACGTGCGGTCGCTGCGCCTGTTCTATCAATGGGAACCGGAGTACTCGCTCGATAAGGTTGTTGAGATGCTCAATAACTTTGAGGCTTTTTCCGTCCGTCACGAGGGAAATCAACTGATAGTGGAACCGCAAGAGGCTAAGTGAACCTGCCCATGAAGCGAACGATAACATGGCTCCTGTGCGCGGCACTCACCCTGTTTCTACAGGCTACCGCACAGAATATCACGCACTCATTCCGTGACGTGTCGATGAGCGATGCCCTCAAGTACCTGCAGCTCCAGACCGACCGCTACAAGATCGTGTTCATCTATGATGATCTGGAAGACTACAAGGTGACCACTCATGTCAAAAATAAACCCGTGCCCGATGCCATCCGCCAAATCATCGGATTTTACCCCATCAGCATGAGGCAAGGCATGGTCGGGGAAATCTATGTCGAGGCGACACACAAGACCGATCATCGCCTCAAAGGTCTGGTAGTTGACGAGAATAACTTGCCGCTGCCCTATGCCAACGTCACCCTGCTCAACCCCGCCGACTCGACGATGGTGGGCGGTGGTGTGACCAACGAGAGTGGCCGCTTTGTCATCCCGCTGGATCAGCCCCGCGTCATCGCCCGCATCTCCTATGTGGGCTACAAGACGGTGCATCGCTTGTGTACCCATGACAACGTGGGAACCATAAAAATGCGCCCCGATGTGACGCCCCTCAAGGAAACCGTAGTGACCGCCGCCAAGATGCAGATTGAGCGCGACGGTGCCAACTACACCCTGCGCAACCTAGGCGGCACCATCATGGGAAATGCCGGCAATGCACTCGACTTGCTCCGCTGGACACCTGGTGTGGTCGTGAACATGAACGAGGACATTTCACTCATCGGTCGCGACGGCAAGACCGAAATATATATCGACAACCGCAAGATCACCGATAACACGCAGTTGAAGGCCGTCACGTCCCAGAATGTCAAGCGTGTCGAGATCATCCGCGAGCCCGATGCGCAATATGCCTCCAATGTGGCTTCGGTTATCAAACTGTTTACCCACAACCCCCGCAATGATAACCTGGGTTCCAGCCTACTCAACGTGCTGGACATCAAGCGCCGCGTCTCTAACGTCACTACCCTCACCATCGACGGCAAGCAGGACAAGTGGTCGGGCAACGCATCGCTATCCTATGGGCGGTTGAATTCCAAGGCTTTTTCCAACGGGTTGACGACTGTTACTGGCGAAAACGGCCAGCAGATGTTTGAGAAAACTGATACGACTGGCTACACGAGCCGTGGCAGGGACTTTAAGGTCTTTGCAGGAGTCAATTATGCCCTGTCGCCCACCAGCATCATCGGCGCGCAATATAGCGGTCATTCTTATCAGGCTGATATCGAGCAACATATATTTCAACACACTAATCAAGTCATGTGGTCCTTTCCTCAAATGACCAACCAGATTACCCGTCACAGTTTGTCGGCCAGTTACCAGTGGCAGCCGAGCGAGAACTCTCAACTGCTGCTCATTGCCGACTATGCCGCGTCCCTGCACGAGGACGTGCAGGACATCTACGAGTTTATCTCGACAAAGGAAAGCCCCTATGTCGATGCCAGCACGATTATCAAGTCTTACTCGATCATGAACACCAACGACTATGACATCGTGACCGCCACCGCCCGCTACAATTTCGTCTCGCGGGAGTGGGACAACAAGACGGGCATCGAGTGGGGTTATACGGGCAGCACAGGCATTGTGCGGAGAAACCAGGTGACCCAGACCAGCAAGCGCGACAACGACTGGCTGGGGCTCTACTACTCGTTGAGCAAGACCTGGGGGCAGTGGCGAGCCAATGCAGGCTTGCGCTATGAGTATGACCACACATGGACCCAGAGGGGCGATGACCATCTCAACAAGACCTATCACAACTTGCTGCCCAGTGCGAGCATCGGCTTCCAGTTGCGGCCTGATATTGACTTCACGCTGTACTACCGCCGCACACTGCGCCGCCCCACCTACAGCGAACTGCGACCCACGTCCTACTACGTCAACTCCTATGAGGAGTCATCAGGTAACCCGCTGCTGCAACCGACAGTGACCGACCGATGGACCCTAAATGCCATTTTCAAGGGTTTCACGGCATCAGTGGCCTACAGCATCATGGACAATGCCATCCAGCGCATTGTGGAGTACATGCCGTCGGGTGTCATCCGTGAATATCCCATCAACATCAAGCATTCTCACGCTTGGTCGCTGGATCTGGGTTACAATTACGTCAACCCATGGCTCAACCTGGGCGTGCACTCGAGTGCGATGCTGCCTCACGTCACCTATCCCTATCTAGATGAAATGAGAACCGAGGGCAAGCCTTTTGCCACGCTGGCAGTCAATGCCCAGTTCACGGTGGCCAAGCGATATATGCTGGGGTGCAACATGCTCTATTGCAGCCCATGGACGGCAGGATTCTCGCGCAACGGCTCCATGATGGGCATAAACCTGAGTGCCATGACCACCTTGTGCAAGGGTCGCCTATTGCTGGGCCTGACTGCCAACGACATATTTCGCCGCAGCATGGCACCCTGGAGCAAGATGCGCTACATGAATGTGTATCACGAGTTGCATAATAGCTATGATAGCCGCGGCATCTCACTGATGGCACGATGGACGTTTAACACCATCAGCAACCCGTTCAAGAGGCACAGCGGCAACGATGCCACCCTGCAACGAACACAAGAGAATTAAATCACAACAACATACACAATAAAAACGAAGTATTATGAAGAAGATTCTATTTCTTTTCATGGGATTACTGGCACTGACATCGTGCATAACTGATGTTGAAGAGCCTCACGTGGTGATACGGCCAGTGACCGAGGCCATGCTGCTGGCCACGCCCGGTTTTCCCGGCTATCCCGAGATGATTTATGACCAGAACGGCGATACCGTCTATGAGTGCAGCCAGGCCGACCACATCCTGTCGCTGCTGGCCGAGGGTACCGACTGGTATGCATCACTTAGTACCGACGATGGCACATGCAGTGTGGTGAAAAACGGCAAGCGCATTTACACAACATCCCAGGCCATCCTGAACATGGCTGTTGAGAACGGCATCGTCTATACCGTGCAACGTGACGGGTCAAGTGACACCTACTGGGTCTATAAGGACTTTGAGCCACTCTATGAATTTCCCAATAATGTGAATTACTATGCCCTGTGTGTCGATCAAGGCAATATCAGTTTTACCGTCAATACCGTCGAGCCTTACACCTGGTGGAATGGCAAGTTCATTCAGTTTGAAGGCTTGGACGAGGGTTTTGGATATACCTATGGGTTTGACAGGTCGGATAATAGCACATTGATTGTATTCCAGGGCTATAATTCCGAGAAATACATGTACATCTGGAACGGTGCGGTCAATGTCCTACCCGAGTTGTTCATCCCCGTGGCATCACGGCTCATCAATGGGCACGCCTTTATCCTGGGCAGGAAGGTGACCAGCCAAGGCGTGGGTGGCAACCTCTATGTGCCAGCGGTGATCATCGATGGCGTGGTAACGATTCTAGACGATGACCTGGGCTTTGCGGCAGTGCAAGCCGTTGCTCACGAGATGGACACTTACATCCTTGTGAAGGACGTGACTGGACGATCCTCCTGGTCCACGATCTACAGGAATATGCAGAAGGCCTACATGCCCAACAACATACTTATCCCCGAGGATCTGAGGAACGTTTATCAGTCGGCCGACGGCATGAGTACCTCTTTAAACATCCTGGGTATCACGGCTATGGCCATCGTGGAGAAGAATGCTGACTAAAAACTTTTAATTATACCAACCGTTAATCATCAATTGATCATGAAGAAGATAACATTTTATGTGTTCCTGCTTTTTGCTGCCTGTTTGCTTGCCAGTTGCCACGAGGAGGTGACTCTCGGGCCTGGGGTCTATCAAGAGTGCAGAACCGAGGGCATGTATGAAGGGACAATCGTCGATATTCCCTTTGAGGAAAATGCAGCGTTGGATTCACTTTTTAACTACGACATGTGGGTGTGGTGCGAAATCACCAGTGCTCCACAAGATGCCATCGACAAGAAAGCACCCATTACAGGGAACTATATCTACTTTCAGCGCAATGACTTCCCTGGCCGGGTGCTCAAGCCTGGCATGGAGGTGAAGTTCCGCATCTTCTACTTTGGGCTTATCCTCCGGGAGAGCACCAATTTGCCCTTCCAGTATGCTGATGACTACCTGTACTATCATGGCAACGTAATGCCCGATTACCTATTGTCTCATTAAATTAAAAACAATGAACACTCACAAGATTACAATAAAAGTGCTGGTCACATTGACGCTGATGATGGCTGCATTCACGATATCGGCGCAGGATTCACTGGAGACGCGCATATCACCCGACCGTAGCCTGTCGCTGGAACTGTTTGGAGCCCACAACACCGTGGGCATCAACTATGACAGTCGCCTGAGCGGCAACAGCGGCTGGGGTTACCGCGTGGGCATCGGTTACGGCTACAGCGAGAGCAGTTATTTCTCGTTTGCCTCCTACAACATTCACGGCATCGCCGTACCACTGGAAATCAATTACCTGCTGGGTAGTGGCAGCCATCATCTGGAACTGGGTTTTGGCGCAAGCCTGGGATTTTACTGGGAAAAGGCTCGTGCCAATAGCTATTTTGCCCCCTATGGAAATCATGACTACGGCAAGTACGATATCTACTACAAGCGCCGCACCTTCGGCTACTTCATGTTTGGCAACGTGGGCTACCGCTTGCAGACCAAGCGCGGCTTCCAGTTCCGTGTGGGCATCACGCCATCGGTCAACTTTGGTGATAAATACTGCTTGCAGCGTGAATGGCTCTATCCCTACTTGAGTTTCGGCTGGAGATTATAAACAAAACGATAAATACACAATATTATGAGAAAAATCATCATTACATTAGCATTGTGCATGCTGGGTGCCATCGCCCTTCATGCCCAGGACGACACCGAGCGCAGCATCTCTATCGAGGGGTTGGGTGTTCACAATGTTGTCGGCATTAACTTCGACAGCCGTTTTAAGGGCAACCACGGCTTTGGTTTCCGCGTTGGTGCCGGCTATACCCAGGGCACCCACGCCTACATCAGTCCCAGTGCCACCAGGGTGCAGGGTGTTGCTTTCCCCCTGGAAATCAATTACCTACTGGGACAGGACATGCACAAGTTGGAACTGGGACTCGGTTGCAGTCTTGGATACTACGGCGAGCGGATAGAGTTTCCTGAATACGCTGGACATGCCTATTGGCCAACGACTGACAAGAGCTTCGCCTACTTCGTGTTCGGTAACATCGGCTACCGCTTGCAGACCAAGAGCGGCCTGATGATTCGTGCCGGCTGGGCCCCGTCGATCAACTACGATGACACCCACAGCCTGCGCCGCCGCCCGCTCACGTCACTCTACCTCGGAATCGGCTGGAGGTTGTAGCGAGAATTATCACCTAATTCTTGTTTAAACTGAAAAAACTTGAAAAATGAAATCAAAATATCACATGAACATGACAAAGAAACTGATGACGATGCTGCTGCTGGCGTGTTGGTTGGCGATGCTTTGCTCATGTGACTTCGAATCATCCTATAAATTCAAAGTCCATAACCAAACTCAAGATACCGTCTCGATAGAAATGACCTTGACTCATCAATACGGATATGAGAAAAATGGGGAAGTGCTGATAGACAAGATGTATACTCGTCGTTTACAGGATGATCGTGACACTCTAGTTCTCCTCGCTCCTGGAGAATACTTATTGGCAGAAATCTGGTTTTTCAACCAATATCTTTCCTCCTTTGAGCAAGATGGTGTGACTCCATTCTGGTACTACATTAAATCAATAACCATTAGCGAAAAGTCCCTTGAGCCCGAGGTGTGGAATCACGAAACAGCATGGCAGAAGAAACATGATGGGCATGGCATAGCCTTTGGCGAAACATGGAAATATGACTTGTGGATAGATGAATCTATGAAATAAAACTAATTAAAGAGATAAGATTATGATGACGACAAAGAAACTGATGACACTGTTGCTGGTGCTGCTGGCTCTGACAGCATGCAAGGATGACGGGGATGTTGTTTATATGCTACCTGAGACGAAACCCATTCTGTTGAGTGCCGAACAAGTGCAGATGCGTGACAACAATAATGAGTTTGCATGGCGGCTGTTCCAGACCATGCAGGAGCAGAAAGGCGAGGTCAGCACTGTGCTTTCGCCCATCAGCGTGACCTATGTGCTGGGAATGCTCAATGACGGGGCAGCAGGCACCACACGCGACGAAATCACCGCAACGCTGGGATTCGGCTCTGACCCGGCGGCGGTGAACGAATACTGCAAAAAAATGATTGAGGGAGCGCCCAATGTCGATCAGGCAGCGACCGTGAAATTCGCCAACTGCATCAACGTCAATTCTGCCAAGGGATTAAGCCTGCTCAAACAGTATGTCAACGACATGAAGAGCTATTATAGCGCTCAAATCGAAGCTCTGGACTTCACCAAGAGCAGTTCACTGGAGAAAATCAACAAGTGGTGCTCAAAGAACACCGGCGGGATGATTCCCAGTATCCTTGACGAGTTGAATCCTGATGCCGCCATGTGTCTATTGAACGCCATCTATTTCAATGCTGACTGGACCGAGAAATTTGACACCAACGACACCCGCAACTCGAGTTTTACTTTGCCTGACGGATCTGTCGTGACGCGTGAACTCATGCACCGCAAGGCTATCGCACAGGGCTGCGAGAGCGAGTTGTGCTCTATGCTGCGCATACCCTTTGGCAGTGGCGGCTACAGCATGTATGTCATGCTGCCTGCCGAGGGGAAGACCACGGGCGACCTCATCCGCGACATGGACCAGCAGGCATTGACCGACCATCTGGATGCCATTAACATGACACCCCACGAGGTGGACATCCTCATGCCGCGGTTTGAAATCGTGAGCGACATCGATTTGATTAAAGTTCTTGAGCCCCTGGGCATCCGGTCGGCCTTCACCACCAGCGCCGACTTCTCAAACATGTCTGACATGAGCCTGTATGTATCCATGATGAAGCAGAAGGCCAAGATCGAGGTCAACGAGGACGGAGCCAAAGCCTCAGCCGTGACCATTGCGGAGATGGGAGCATCATCCCCTGGACCACAGCTATATGAAAAAGCCGAGTTCCATGCCAACCGCCCCTTCCTCTATTTCATACTCGAGGAGAGCACCCGCAGCATCTTCTTCATCGGCACCTACTGCGGCAACTAACTGAACACGTTTGCCCCATCCAAGAATAATAACGGCACCCCATCCTCCCCGATGTGCATGATCAGGGAGGATGCTCTTTTCCCATTGTCCGGGGAAAGTCCCGTTAGGGACGACAAGGGCATAGGCAGGGGTGTAACGAGGCGAAGCCGAGTGAAACCCCTGTGGGCAGTTTAAAAAGATGTCCAAGCCCCATTACACGAAAAAACTGTTCAATATTATTGATGTCCGGGGAAAATTCGCCAAGATTGCATAAACACCTCGTTATCAATACTATCATGGCGACATGGCATGAAGGGGCTTGATTTTTCAGGCAAGCAGGTCGAAGGCCTGCACAAGG
>JAFTEU010000160.1 GCA_017453505.1 Muribaculaceae bacterium | reverse complement strand
TAAGGCGTCAAAAAAAACCGCTCACTCAATTCATGCATCTCGTGAGCCGAAAAGCGATGCAAAATTACAGCCGCCCGGCAAACCCACCAAATATTTCAATCAAAAAAATTAGAAAATAACCTTCATTAACAAATAAAAGGTATAATTTTATTGATTACCAATAAAAGTAGGGATTCAGCCTACTGAAAGCAATGCAGCGACTCCTGTTTCCGGGAGCCGCTGCAAGTGATGTCTTGTATTGAAGTATCAGGCATTGACCTGAACCGTGATGCCAGCATCGCGGAAGCGCTGGGCGATGCGCTCGAGTTCCTCCTTGCCCACCTTTTCCAGATTCTGGGCAGGAGTCTTGCGGTCGATGCTGTAAAGCATCACCTCGCGGGGCTTGATCTGCAGGTAAGCACCCAGGAGGGCATCCAGCTCCTCGTCGGTGGTATTATCGAAATGCTTTCCCTCGAACTCACCACGCAGCATGATGGTCTGAACGACACACTGCCCATTGAATCGCTTGAGGTCGGCAATGACACCCTCGGGCAGACAGTTGGGCGAGACGGGACGGTTGATGGCGATGAACGTGTGGGGAATGGCACTGTCAAGTTTGAGGATGTTATTATCCACCTTGAGCAGGGCCTCAGCCACCTGGGGCTTGCCTGCCATCGTGGAATTGCTCAGAACCGACACCTTGGCACCGGGGAAGAACTCGGTGCGCAGGCGCAGGACATCCTCAACCACCTTCTTAAACTCAGGATGCAGCGTGGGCTCACCATTGCCCGAGAAGGTGATCACGTCCAGGGTCTGGCCCTCACGTTTCATCTCTTCCAGCTTGTGACGGAGTTGCTTCTTGACGGCTTCGCGCGTGGGGACACCGTCCTTGCCTGGACCCTGAGCATTAAAGCCTGCCTCGCAATAGAGGCAATCGAAGGAACAGATCTTGCCATCGTTGGGCATGAGGTTGATGCCGAGGGACATTCCGAGCCTGCGGCTGCGGATGGGTCCGTATATTGTCGAGTGAAAAAGAACAGTCTGCATTTCAGTTATCAGTTTTTAGTTGTCAGTTACACATTATATATAAGAAATACTAAATAAGGTCGAGCTGCTGGAGGATGTCGGTGACATCGATGTGGGATAGCGTGCGCCGCTGCTGCAAGGCATCGGCAAAAGCATCCATCGCCTTGCGCACCTGGCCATTGCCAAATAGGCGCTTCATGTTGTCAAAGGCCTCGTCAAAGATGGGCTCCACCTCGTCGCGCTCAAGCTGGCAATAATCGCGCCCATCCTGAAAAGCCGCATTGAACAGCTCATCCCTCAAGGCTCCGTCCACCTTATCATTGTCAAGCACCATGCGGCGGCACAGGGCATTGGCAACGGCTAGACCCACCGAGATGCGGAAGTGCCCCAGGATGTACTTCCAGGAGCCCGTGGGCGACAATCGGGGGTTGCCGGCGAAGTAGAATTCGGGCGTGAACTGGATGCACCCAGGGCCGTCGGCATCAAGGGTGATGGACGTGAACAAGTCTGCCGCGTCATAGACCGACAGACCTAGCGCCATGCCCGCAACGCCGTAGCTCTTGTCCAGCTCATCACGATATTTCATTACTAACTTGTTAGACATATCTCAAATCATTTACGACCGAAGTCGGCTGGAATCTCACCCCATTCAGCGGTATTCCACTTGAGCAGGGCGTTAGGCCACGTGTGCGTGGCAAGCCACCGCTCGGCACGACCGATAATTTCAAACAGGCGCGCATTGGCATCGGTCCGAGCCAACTTGGTGCGGCACTTGCTGGCACGTATCCACGACAGGGCGGTCTGGCTGTCGCTATAGATGGCGGTGTGGTCATTACCCTGGTTGTGAAACAATGCCAGCGCGTGAACGATGGCCAGGAACTCGCCGATGTTGTTGGTCGCATCAGGGAAAGGCCCCTGGTGAAACAGCTCGGCACCACTAGGAACATCAACGCCGCGATACTCCATCACACCAGGGTTGCCGGCACAGGCACCATCCACAGCAATGCTGTCACGGACTATCCCCGGGACGGCCTCGTAGTTGACAAACTCTCGGGGGGCACGCGCAATCGCCCGGAGGATATCCAGTTCCCCAGGGTCGTTGCGGAAGGCCTCGACGGCTTCCTGCTGGGTATTGTATGCCTTGTATCGAGCACCGGGAAATCCCTTGACCCTCAACTCGCATTCGGCCCAAGAGTCACAGATGCCAGGCTCGGTACCATTCCACACGACATACCACTTGTGCTTGCCACTTGCCATAAAAAACCACTGTTAGAGCGACAAAATTACATCATTTTTCTGAATGCGGCAAATTCGCGGATGAAGTTACCCTAACGACCCCGAGGGCTATCGCAGGAGTGAAGCCAGGCATCGTGCCGTACGGACCGTAGCCTCGGCTGTCTCGATGTCGGTGGAATCAAAACGTATCTGCGCCTGGCCATAAAAGGCCGATCGAACGACTAACTCGGCTTTAACAAGAGGGAGCACCTCGACATCAGGGAGATGTGCGACCTTCGGCCGCTTGCACTTCTGCTCGGGCAGGAGCAGGCGGGCCGTGATGCGCTCGGGACTGGTCGTGAGCCAGACGGTCATGCCTGCCGCATTCATCAGTGCCATGTTGTCGCCATGGCACGGCGTACCGCCACCGCAGCTCACCACGACATCGGTCATCGCAGCCACGTCACGCACGGCCGCCGTCTCAAGGTCACGGAAACGTGACTCACCCAGCGAAGCAAAAATCTGATTGATTGACGCACCATGGCGCTGCTCGATATAGTCATCAAGGTCGATGAAACGCAATCCCATCTCCATGGCCAGCACCTCGCCCAGCGTGGTCTTGCCGCAGCCCATGTACCCAATCAGGAAAACAGGTCTCATCACAGCCAGCCAGCCTCGCGGTACCACGCGATGGCCTCGCGGATGCCATCGCGCAGCGAATACTTCGGCTTGAAATTGAAGTCGCACTGCGCCTCGATGGTGTCACACAGCCAGTTGCGCTGCTTGAGGATCTTGAACTTGTCGCGGTTGAGGGGACTTGCCTTGAGGGTCACCTTTCCGAGCCACTCCGAGACATTGCACACGACCTTGACCAGCCACAAGGGACATGTCACGGGAATGACAAACTTCTTGCCTAACTCCTCACACACAATCTTGCGGAACTCCTGCTGGGTGTAAGCCTTGTTCTCGCTGATGAAATAGGCCTTGCGCAACGGGCCCTTCTCCAGGGCATCCATCACACCTGTGGCCAAGTCCTTGACATAGATAAAGGTGAGCATCTGCTTGTCGAAGCCGACACTGAAGTCAAAGCCGCGCTTGATGCTCTTGATCATCAGGTAATAATCCCGCTCATGAGGGCCATAAACACCCGTGCAGCGGAAGATGGTATAGGGGAAGCCTTCAAGTGACCGCAGGTAGGTCTCAGCCTTGAGTTTGGAGACGCCATAGAAGGTGTTGGGCAGGGGGACATCGGTCGGCTCAAAGGGTCTGTAGCTGCTCTCGTCACCAGGCCCCATCACGCTCAGGCTGCTCATCATCAAGAACACCTCGGGCAACAGTTCGGTGTCACGCAGGGCATCGGCAAAGGTGCGCAAGTAGCCATAGTTGACCCGCTCGAAGTCCAGGTAGTTGGTGCTCTTGGTCACGCCCAGGTTGTGGACGATATAATCCCACCTGCCCCACTCGCCCGCATGGTCGCGCAGGGTGTCGGCCAGGCGGTCCTGATCTTCATAATCGAGCTCGATGAAATGAATGCGCTCGTCCTGGAGGAACTCACGGCTCGTCGTGGAGCGCACAGCCGCCCACGTGTCATATCCGCGCTTGAGGGCTTCCTCGACGAGAAAACCGCCGATAAAGCCACCAGCGCCTGTAATGAGTATACTTTTTTTCATTCTTGTGTTTCTTGTGAACGCAGATGTCTGTCACGTGCCTGCGCTAAACGTGTAGCCTTGGTATGATGTTCGGCATTATACTCCACGGCCTCGATGACCCTGCGTGCGATATCGTCGGGAGAGATATTGGCCAGGCAACGGAAGTCGCCATACTTGCAGGGCCTGTCGCCCGTGATGGAGCAGGGACGGCAAGGCATGTCGAGCTGGATGTCGTCTTCCACAACCTGATTGTACCCCAGGTAGCCGCATGCAGGGGATGTCGGTCCCCAGATGGTCATGGCCTGCAAGTCCACCAGGGATGCCAGGTGCATGTTGGCCGACTCCATCGTGAGCATCAGGTCACACTTGCCAAACAGGGCATACTCGTCGATGAACTTGTGCTTGACCTCGGCCATCGAGATGACGTTCTTATACTTGCGGGCAATGGGGCGCAGGGCGATCTTCTCGGCCTTGCCACCGCCCATGAGGAATATCCAGTAGTTTTCGTTCTGGGTGAGTCGTTCGATTACCTTCTCCATCAACTCGAGGGGATAGGCCTTCTGCCGATGGGACGAGAACGGTGAAATGGCAATCCATCGCTGTCCTGGCTCCTTGTTGAGGACAATAGGGCTCTCAGGCCAGTCACAACCCATATACAGGCGGGTGAAGTTGTCAGGCGCCTCAAAGCCCAACCGCTTGAAGACGTTGCGGTAACGGTCATGGATAGGCGTGACAGGCTCGGTTGAACGGTGATTGACCAGGGCCTTGCGCTTGGCGTTCTCGCGGTCAAGGCGCACGACCTTGGCTCCGCACATGCGCATGTATGCATCCATGATCCATGTTCCCATGACATTGTGGAGGTCGGCAATAGCATCGATGTCGTATTGCTTGCAGACCTGGGCAGCGAATTTCAACAGACCGAGGAAGCCATTGTTATTCTCCTTGGCATCAAACTCCACGACCGTGAGGTTGCTGGGCCGGTCTTGGAACATCGTCGCGGGCCACTTCTTGGTCAACATGATGAAACGGGTGTCAGGATTGGCCTCACACACGGGATATAACACAGGAATGGTCATCGCCACGTTGCCCAGTGCCGACAAGCGGATAACGAGCACGTTGCTGAAATGTTTCTTTTTACTTGACATACCTCACACAGGACTAGTTAACAATCAATGGATTGTAAAGTGATTCACATGGCAAAGTTAAGACTTATCGTCGAGATATGCAACACTTTAATGATTTTATTACTTGTCCAGCATCGACTGCAAGTGCTGGACTACCTGTTGAGGCGTGATTCCGGCCAGACAACGGTAATCACCGTAGCGGCATTCCCGCTCGCCATAGATCGAGCACGGCCGACAAGGCAAGTCGAGCTGGATATCGTCATCAGCGTCTTTTCCATAACCCTGGAAACCACAGGACGGGGATGTAGCACCCCACATCGTCGCCGTCTTCAGCCCCAGAAGCGAGGCAAAGTGCATGTTGGCCGAGTCCATGGTGAGCATCAAGTCACACCTGGACAAGAGGGCATACTCGTCGACAAAGCCATGCTTGACGGCCGCCAGCGAGATGACTCGGCCCTCCTGTTCCCATGGCTGCAAGATAGATGCCTCCTTCTTGCCGCCGCCGAGGAGGAAAATGCGGTAATTGCTGTTCTCGCTCAGTAGTGAGACCACACGGCGCATCTGCTCCAAGGGATAGACTTTGCCCTGATGGGCTGAGAAGGGGGCGATGGCTATCCAGCGCTGCCCTGGCTGCTTGTCCGGGAGGATGGAGCTCTCGGGCAGGGGCTTGCCGTCGTAGAGTCGAGTGAAGCCACCTGGCGCAGCTATACCCAGGCGCTCAAACACCTGGCGGTACCGCTCGTGGGTGGGGGTGACGGGCCGGGAACCCTTGTGGTCGATCAGAGCCTTGCGCAGGGCGCGCTGCTTGTCCAGGTGATCAACGGGGATGCCACGCAGCCTCAAGCACAGTCCTATAATCCTGGATCGCACGACATTGTGCAGATCGGCGACAGCATCAATGTGATAGTCCCTGACCAGTGCTGCAGCTAGCCTGATCAGGCCTGGAATCCCCTTGTAATCGGCCTTGAAGTCCACACCCAGCACGTCCAGATTATCGGGACGGTCATGGAAAATCGAGGCGGGCCACTTCTTGGTGAGCATGACAAAGCGCACGTCGCGGTTGGCACGGCACACGGGATAAAGCACCGGTATGGTCATCGCCACGTCGCCCAGTGCCGAGAAGCGCATGACGAGCACACTGTGGTGCCGCTGCGCGTCACTTCTTGCCATAGAGGACAGGATTGGTCTCGGGATCGTTATACATCTTCATCTGCCGATAGATCTTCATGAACTTGCGGCCGGCGGCATAATCATCGAGCAACTGGTCGATGGCCGTTGTGAGGTCGACGCGCTGCTCGAGCAGGACATCGAGTTTGGCTTGGCACTTGGCGATGTGGGCAGCGTTGGCATCGCTGCGCTCGGTCTGCTCCCGCATGTGCCAGATCTTGAGGGCCAGGATCGACAGCCGGTCGATGGCCCAGGCGGGGCTCTCGGTGTTGAGTGTTGCCCCTGGCTGGTGCGTCATGCCGTCATAGCGCTGCTGGAAGTAGGTGTCGATTTCCTCGACGAGGTCGGTGCGGTCCTGGTTGCTGCGGTCGATGCGGCGTTTCAGGGCCAAGGCCTCGACGGGATCGATGTTCTCGTCGCGGATGATGTCCTCAAGGTGCCACTGCACGGCATCAATCCAGTTCTTACGCGCCAGGCTGTTCTCAATCGAGCCAGCCTCATAGGGGTTGTTGAACTCGGCATCAACGTCGTCGGTGACGTGATACAATTTCACTATCTGATCAAAAATCTCGTTACAACGGTTGGCAAATGTCATGTCTCTAAAAATCTTGTCATTAAACTTCATCTTTGACGCGTTCTCCCAGCAGGGTCGCACTTGAGGCACTCAACACACGGCACATCACCCTGTCGCCAGGCTGCTCGCCATGGGCGGGGAAGACGATGACCTTGTTCTGCTGGGTGCGGCCGAACATGTCGTCGCGGCTGCGCTTGCTGTAGCCCTCGACCAGCACCTCAAAGGTTTTGCCCACGTCCTTGCGGTTGCTGCACAGCGACAGCTCATTCTGCAGCGCAATCATGCGGTTGAGACGGTCAATTTTCACGTCCTCGGGGACGTTGTCGGGAAGGTTCTTGGCGGCAAAGGTGCCGGGACGCTCGCTGTACTTGAACATGAAGGCCGAGTCAAAGCCCACCTCACGCATCAGCGACAGGGTCTCCTGGAAGTCCTCCTCGGTCTCGTCGTGGAAGCCCGTGAACATGTCGGTCGAGATGCCGCAGTCGGGCATCGCGGCGCGGATGCGTGCGATGCGGTCGAGGTACCACTCACGGGTGTACTTGCGGTTCATGAGTTTCAACACCTTGTTGCTGCCGCTCTGCACGGGCAGGTGAATGTGGTTGCAGATGTTGGTGTGGGCTGCCATCGTCTCGATGATGGCATCGCTCAGGTCCTCGGGGTTGCTCGTGGTGAAGCGCACACGCATCCCGGGAGCCGCCTCGGCGACCATCGCCAGCAGCCGGGCCAGGTCAACGGGAGTGCTGCCGTCCTCGGGTTGGTAGAGGTAGGAATTGACATTCTGTCCCAGCAGGGTCACCTCCTTGAATCCGCGCTGCTGCAGGTCGTGCAGCTCGTTAAGGATACTGTGGGGCTCGCGGCTGCGTTCACGGCCACGGGTGTAGGGCACGATGCAGTAGGTGCAGAAGTTGTTACAGCCCCTCATGATGCTGATGAAGCCGCTCACCTTGCTGCCGGCCACTCGCGAGGGAATGATGTCGCGGTAGGTCTCGGTGGTGGATAGCGTGGTGTTGATGGCCTTCTCGCCCTGCTCGGCGAGGCCGATGAGGGCGGGCAGCTCCAGATAGGCATCAGGGCCGGCGACAAGGTCCACACCATGCTCGTTGATGAGCACTTCCTGCATGCGCTCGGCCATACAGCCGATGATGCCGATGATGAGGCGGCGCTGACGCTTGTGGCGCAACGCATTCAGTTGGTTGAGGCGCGAGAAGATGCGCTGTTCGGCATTGTCACGCACCGAGCATGTGTTGATAAATATTGCGTCGGCCTCGTCGATGGTCTCGCAGGTCTCATAACCCGCCATCTTCATGACGGTGGCCACGACCTCGCTGTCGGCCACGTTCATCTGGCAGCCGTAGGTCTCGAGCATCAGGCGCTTGGGGGCATCTCCCTGGGCGTCATATTTTAGTTTCATTGCCATTGGATGTTCAGTAATTTTGCGCAAAATTACACAAATTATTGCAATTGGCTGTTTGCAGGTCTCAGTTTTCGGTTCTCAGTCGGCGGATGTCAATTCCTAATCGGTGTCGCAACACTCCAGACACTTCACTTGGGGCGGTACTGGACGAAGGCCTCAATGGCCTCGTAGGTGGCCAGACCCAGTTGCTGGTACTTCTCGGCAAGGGCACGGTTGCGCTCAATAGAGCGTTGCCAGGGCAGCTTGCCGTCGGCACTGGAGCGGAAGGGCGCATCGTGGATCTGGGAATGGAACTTGAGGATGGCCTCACGCTTGTCACCAAATTCCTCGGGACTCATCGGCACCGCCATCTCGACCTGATCGACATCCCACTGGCCCCACTGGCCACGGTACATCCACACGCGGCAGTCACGCATGAACGGCTCATCCTTCAGCTTATCAACAGCATGGAGCACGGCTCCAGTGGCTCGCACATGAGTGCCATGGGGATCCACCAGGTCATTATCGACAAAGATCTGATGCGGCTCGATGCGGCGGATCAAGTCCTCGATAACTGCAACATCGGCTTCGGTGAGACGGCCCTGGCCATGCACGTCGCTGACATAGAACGGCATGCGCAGGTCGAACAGGTTCTTGCGGGGGACACCCATCTGGCGGCAGGCCATCAGAGCCTCGCTCAACATGATGGAGCCCTTGAAGTAGCGCATGTCGTCATTATCGTCACTGGTGGTCGTCTCATGAGTGAGTTTGTCGATGAGATCCTCGACAAACTTGAACGCACAACCCTCAAAGCGCTTGGTCAGCCTGTCGGCCAGCAGGAGGCTGCGCATCATGTCCTCGTCGCTCACGGCGACATCGGCATCGGTCTGGAAAGCGATTTTCACATCATGGCCCTGTTGCACCAGCCGGCGCACCGTGCCGCCCATCGACACGACGGCGTCATCGGGATGGGGGCTGAAGATGAGCACACGCTTGGGATAGGGCTTCTCCCGCTCGGGGCGATAGGTGTCATCGGCATCGGGTTTGCCGCCGGGCCACCCGGTGATGGTGTGCTGGAGGTCGTTGAAAATCTTGATGTTGACATTGTAGGCCGAGTCAAACAGCGCCAGCAGTTCGCTCAGGCCATAGTCGTTGTAGTCCTTGTTGGTGAGTTTAAGCACAGGGAGGCCCGTCTGCTCACACAGCCACACGATGGCACGGCGGATAAGGTGATCGGTCCACTCACAGGAAGTGACCTTCCAGGGGAAGCTGATGCGCGTGAGCCGCGATGCCGCGTCCAGGTCGGCAAATATCTTCACGTCGCCATGCACTTGCAGGAACGAGGCGGGCAGCAGGTCGGTCATCTTGCCCTCGACCGTGCTGAACAAGGCCGCAGCCGAGTCCTCCTCCCATGCCACGCAGATGATCTTGCCTGCACTCAGGATGTTGCCCAGGCCCAGAGTGACCGCTGTCTTGGGGGCGGTGTCGCTCTGCAACACCTCGGCGATGCGGGAACGGGACTCGTTGCCCAGCATGATCAAGCGGCAGGCGCTGTTGCGCGATGATCCAGGCTCGTTATAGGCCAGCGAGCCATCGGGATTGAGGTCACACACGACCAGGTCAAGCCCGCCCGCATCGATAATCTGTTGCTCGTAAGCCTTGCACTGGCTGTGTACATTCTCGATCGAAGACAGACGATGGATGGTGTGGATATTGTCTGGCTCGATATCGGCCTTGGCATACAGGCGCTCACTGATGAGGTTGTTCAGGCTGAGGTCATCGGCATCGGCCAGACCCAGTTCACTCAGGTTGAAAGCCACCACGCCGGCAAAGCTCACCTTGTCGGCAAAGTAGAGCTTCACCAGCTCGTCATAGACCTTCAAGACATAGCGTCCGGTCCCGAAGCCGATGACGCAACGGCCACGGCTCTCGACAGTCTCGTTGATGGTCCTGGCCACGTCGAGAGCGGCCTCACGGGCACCGTCGTCGGCATTCTCCAGGATGAGTGTGTTCACCTTCTCATAGCGGGTGAGCGATGCAAGTTCAATCTCGTTCTCGGGGAGATAATACCTGCTGGAAACCTGATGCAACTTGATATTTGCCTTTAAATCTGTCTTCATCTTTTTTACCTTGAGAAAAATGTTCTGTTTTTAGTCCTATCGCATCAATGCCGCTGCGGTCCGGGCCGCCAGGCGGGCATTGTTGAGCACTAGCTGGATGTTGCTCTCCAGACTGTCACCACCGGTCAGGTCCTTGACCTTGGCGAGCAGGAAGGGGGTCGTCTCCTTGCCGCGGATGCCCAGTCGGTTGGCCTCGGCGATGGCCTCATCGATGGCCTTGTTAATCACGTCGGCAGGCATGGAGTATTCCTCGGGGATGGGGTTGGTCACGAGCATACCGCCCTGCAGGCCCATCTCCAATTTGGCGCGGAAGGCTGCCGCCAGATCCTCGGGGGTATCAATACGGTAATCCACCTTGAAGCCGCTGTGGCGGGTATAGAAGGCGGGCAACTCCTCGGTTCCATAACCGATAACGGGCACGCCCTTGGTCTCGAGGTATTCCAGCGTCAGGCCCAGGTCGAGTATCGACTTGGCGCCGGCACAGATGACCATCACGGGGGTCATCGCCAGCTCCTCGAGGTCGGCGCTGATGTCCATCGTGGTCTCGGCACCGCGGTGCACACCGCCGATACCGCCAGTGGCAAACACCTTGATACCGGCCATCGCCGCGATGATCATCGTCGTGGTCACGGTGGTTGCACCGTCCTCTCCACGGGCGATGAGCACGGGCAGGTCACGGCGCGAAGCCTTGGTCACGGCATGCCCCTTCTTGCCCAAGTACTCGATTTCCTCGGGTGTGCAGCCAGCCTTCAGTTTACCACCGATGATGGCAATGGTGGCGGGAACCGCCCCACCGTCACGTATGGTCTGCTCGACCCTGAGCGCCGTTTCCACATTCTGGGGGTAAGGCATGCCGTGGGAAATGATGGTGGACTCGAGGGCGACCACTGGGCGGCCCTCGTCGAGGGCGCGTTGCACCTCGGGTGAGATGGATAAGTATTTGTTCATATCTTTGTTTCCAGTTGTTCCAGAATATCTAGATAGGCTAGAGAGTCTAGATGGTTATTATCAGTTACAAGTAGTCATTGATTTCGGGATTGACGGTCTGGGTGGAGAGCAGGGTGGCACGGGCAGCCTTGAGGCCCGTGAGGGCACGGTCGGGGAAGGGGATCCCTTGCATCGAGGCATGGACAATACCAGCAATAAAGGCATCGCCGGCTCCCGTGGTGTTGATGACCCTAGTGGGGATGGCATGGTAGTGCTCGTGGCGCATGCCGTCGCTGCAGTACACACCATCAGCACCCAGGGTGATATACACCTCACCGACACCCATCGCAGTGAGGCTCTCGGCGGCCCTGGAGGCGGTGGCACAGCCCGTCACCGTCTGAGCCTCCATCAGGTTGAGTTTCAAGGCATACAGTCGATGGGTCTGACTCTGCTGCAGGGCCTTGATGACACGGGGGGCCTTGGCGGTGCTCACCGTATCAATCAACAGCGGTGCCGTGCAGTGGTCGATGAGAAAGAGCAGGGAGTCCATCGAGATGTTAGTATCAGCCACAACGGCTACCGAGGCATTGATGACATCCAGCCTGGATTGCAGGAATGCGGGGGTGATGTGGTTCACGATATCGGTGTCGGCCACGGCGGCAATCATGTCGCCCGTCTGGTCGTTGACACACAGGTAGAGGCCATTGCGCAGACCATCCCGGCACTCCCCTAAACTCAAGTCCAGACCGATGGCCTGGCACTCGCGCCAGCACATCTCGCCGAAGGTCTCGCCACCGAAGATGCTCACAAATTTCACCTCATGCCCCATCAGCCGCAGGTTATGGGCGATGTTGCGCGCCACACCACCACAGCCCAGGGTCACCTGGCCAGGCACCGAGTCGGCAGGGACAAACGGAGCCGTCAAGGCCGCCGAAATATCCATGTTCACACCACCGATAACCGTTATATATTCATTCATATCCTCAGAGTTATATTTCTGGCTGCAAAGTTACATTAACTTAGCCACACGGCCAAAACAATGGCCTTTACCGCCTCAGCAAGAACAACAGCGGCTGGTCGAGGCGCTGCGCCCAACTGGTCTCTCGGTGCCGATGACCGGGATAGACACGGGACATATAATGTGTACCGTCCCAGCCCTTGTCCCTGATGACACTGTCGAGCGGCTGCTGGTACTTGCCATAGTCGGCATCAAAGTCCTCGGTTCCATGGTCCATATAGATGAGGCTGCTGTTGGCCTCGGGAAGATGTGCGCCCACATACTCCCTGAATCCTGTTGCCCAGGCCTCGCCGTCAAGGCCGCCTGGCAAGTGAGCCATTGACAGGTGTGACGACAGGCAGGCCGCCCCGCCAAACACCTGCGGGTACTCGCACAGGCCATAGAGCGAGATCAGACCACCCATACTGGAGCCCATCATGAAGGTATGATCCCTTGTGGTCAATGGCTTGTAGAGCTCGTCGATAAAGGGCTTCAACTCCTCGACAATGAAGCGCAGGTAGGCATCGGCTGTGAGGTGATCCAGTTTCACGTCCTGGCGCTCGGCCTCGGGAACATGCTGCCACGTCTTGGCAGGGAAATACTCGGTGAGGCGGTCGCTGGTGTTAAAAATGCCCACGATGATGCACGGCCTGATAAGTCCGGCCTGTAACAGGCTGTCGGCCACTTCATCGACACGCCACTCTTGATGATTCCATGTCGCCTCGGCATCAAAGAGCATCTGCCCGTCGTGCATATACACCACATCGACCGAGTCTCCGTTATGGTAGTCAAGGGGCATCCACACGATCACGTCGCGTGGCTCAACATACTGTGACTTGAACTGCGGGAACCGTTCCAGCGTCCCCTTGCTGGCGAAGATGACGGAGTTGTCAGGCGGCCTCATGTACCAGGCCAGCACAGCAGTCAGCAGGCACAGCACCGCCAGCATTATCCACGGCCACTTCCTCCTTTTCTTTTTCTTCTCGGTCATATAATTTCACGTTTTATCCCTGCAAAGATAAAACAATTTCCTAAGAAAAACACAAATCATTGACAATTAGATGATTGTTTCTTTTCATGAATACTTTCATCGGTCGTTATCTCGATTTTTTTTGGACTTAGCGACCGCTGGAGATACTCAATCTACTTAAGTTAGTAATCCAAATGATATATGCTACTGTGTTGACGGGTTCTAATATGCAGCAGTTTGTTCAGAATGTGGTACAGTCTTATATTTTCCCATTTGCTTCAGGGATGGGAGTCGGCATTAGACCATCATCTCCAAGAATTATAGGAAATGCGGTTCAAACTTGTTTGAATCAAGGAATGAGAAGTTTTGACGATCTCCCAAAAATTGAAGATTACGCTTTGTCAATGGTCAAATGATAGGTCTGTACAGTTAAGGGTTGTTTTTAAGTGATGACTCAAACAGGTCGTCTAGAGTCACTTGACTTTGGGCAAGGCTGCTGTGCATGTTCTGTTTTACGCCATAGGTTGTTATCATTGTCAAATTCAGGGACTTGCGAGTTTTGGTGGCTGCTTGGAATATTGCCATCTTATTGCGCAACTTTAGGTCATATTCCTTGTCAATGACAAATGGGGTTTGTGAGAATTTGATTTCACATAGGTTGATGACCCGATCACGGCGGTCAATGACCAGATCTATCTGCGCCCAAGCGTCATCCTCGTTTTTCCCGAACCAGGATGAGCTCTCACTCAGAACCGAGCTAATGCCGATGGCGCGCTTGACTTGTTGCAAGTGGTCTTTGCACACTTGTTCAAAGGCGTAGCCAGCCCAAGCTCGCCGAGCTGGATTATCGATGGACTTTGTCCAGAAATGTTGGTCTATTCCGTGCTTGTCTTTCAAGAAATGCAGGTAGAATAGCGTGTAGTAGTCTGCCAGTTGATAGACTACATCACGCTTCTTGTTACCGAAGTAATTGTATAGTCTGATGAAGTCACTGCTGGCAAGATCGTTGAGCATTGTGGTGAGCTTGCCATTGTCAGCAAGACCTGTCGATTTAATGATCTCACTTCGTGTTAACCCAATTTTTTTTGTACCCAGAGCCATTACAATCTGCTCATAGGCTTCGGCATTACTGAATAAAGTGCGATATAGGCTATGGAACTCGTCTCGAAGAATGGCCTTCGGGGCAAAAAACAATCGGTCGATATTCTGGGTATAAGTAAAATTTGGGTCAATTTGCTTTAAGTAGAATGGGATGCCCCCCATAGTCATGTAGCATTCAGTGATATCGTATCGATTCCAACGTACCTTTTTGGAAATGAGGTATTTTTCAGTTTCCTCCAAGGTGAACGGGTGAAGGTAGATGCGTTCGGTTGCGCGATGATAAAGTCCACCCTTATTGTTCAGCAACTTGCTGGTAATCCATGTGGTGGCCGAACCACAAACGACAAACATCAGATTGTCTTGGGCTGAGCCCCATGAATTCCAGAAATATTCAAAGGCTGATAGAAAACCAGACCTGCCAGTGTCCATCCACGGCATTTCATCAAAGAATACTATTTGCTTTGTTTGCTTCTGAATTTGCTCCAGATGCTCACGCAATTGTCTGAATGCCTCAGACCAATTCTTGGGAATAGGCCGTGAAACACCACTGTAATCATTCAGCGCGATAGCAAAGTTATCAAGTTGTGTCTTGGTCGGCTTATTGTAGGCTCCCACAAAATTGAAATCAAATTGGTTGCCAAAACTCTGCCGAACCAAGAAAGTTTTTCCCACTCTTCTGCGTCCATATACAATGACTAATTCGGCTTCGTTTGAGTTGGCACACGCCTTCAAACGACTGATTTCTTCTTCTCGTCCAAAAATTTTCTCTGCCATCATGTTGTGTAACTTCCTTAATTTCTGTGGCAAAGATATGCTGTTTTATTTGATCTGCCAAAATTTTTCTTAACTTTCAGCGGTCGTTATCTCGATTTTTTTTGGACTTAGCGACCGATGGAGATACTTTCAGCGGTCGTTATCTCGATTTTTTTTGGACTTAGCGACCGCTGGAGATACTTTCAGCAGTCGTTATCTCGGTTGTTTTTTGAGGGGATGGCGACTAGTGGGGTTAAGATTTGCGAATTTGCATCGGCCCCGTGAGGGTTGGGCTAACTGCTATATCATTGCCATGTGTAATTTGGTTGAAAGGGCTTTTCGAGGCGGCTGGCACATTTTTTGCCGCAAAAGGGGGCGACTTTAGACAAAGTTTTATAACTTTGCAGGTTGGAAACAGACGAACTAAAAAACGATTAAACAACAATATGATGACCGACAACGAAAAAAGACAGGAATCTGACGCGAAGCCGTTGTATATCGTCACTGGCTCGACCGACAGCATGGGTAGTGTTATCACACGCAAACTGGCAGAACAGGGTAAGGCCGTGCTGCTGGCCAGCCGTGATATCCAGAAGGCCGAGAACTATGCCGCACAGCTGCGCACCGTCACCCGCAACAAGGACATTTCTTGTCTGCAACTTGACCTGAACTCGTTTAATCTGGTCAACGACTTTGTCCGCCGCCTGCGCGCGTTGAACCGTCCCGTCGCAGCGCTCATCAACAACGCCGGCCTGCTGCCCCGCCGCAGCGAGATATCTGAGGACGGCTTCGAGCACTCGGTGCAGGTCAATTACCTGAGCACTGTGTTGCTATCGATGCAGGTTTATCCCCTCATTGAGGAGGGTGGCCACATCATCTTGTCCACCAGTGTGTCACGCCGCTTTGTGTCGCTGCCCTATGAGTTCCCGGCCGTGTCCCACTTCACGCCGTGGGGTGCCTATGCCCAGAGCAAGCTGGCGCTCACGCTGTTCTCCATCTACATGTCGAGCGTGATGAAGACTCGCCGTGTGGCCGTGAACTGTGTCAACCCTGGCCTGTTGAAGAGCAGCGCCCTGGCCATGTCGCGCTGGATGGACCGCGTGCCTGACTATCTGAGCCGCAACATCCCCAGCCCTGAGGCCGGCGTGGTGCCCACCCTGCGTGCTCTGGAGAGCAAGGATACCGGCTACCTGTTCTCGGGAGCCGACAAACAAGTCAAGACATCTACCATGCTCAAGAACCGCGAGATGTTCATCCGCGTGTGCAACGACACGATGCGCATCTTGAAGGAGCATCTGGATAAAATTTGATTATCGAGTGGATTTTCTTAGTGGAATCCACTTTTTTATAACGCTTAAAGAATGAGAATACTGGGCGAAAACGACCGCCTGCCTCAAGGTAGCACTGTCGCCACAATTGGCATGTTCGACGGAGTCCATCTGGGACACGCCACGCTGGTCGATTTCCTCAACCGTCAGGCTGCCGCCCATGGCAAGCAGTCACTGGTCATCACCTTCACGCGTCACCCGCGCCAAGTACTGCACCCCGACCCGTTCTTTAAACTCATCATGCCGCTCCACGACAAGCTGCAGCACATCGAGGCCCTGGGGCCCGACCTGTTGTTGCCGCTGGACTTCACCCCTGAGTTGGCAGGGCTGGACTCGGAGCAGTTCATTGAGCTGCTGCGAGACCGCTATGGCGTGGCCGTGCTTGTGGCCGGCTACAACCACCGCTTCGGCCACAACAGGGGGGAAACCTTCGAGGATTATTGCCGTCATGGCAACAACCTGGGGGTCCAGGTCGTCAAGGCACCTGAATATCTAGGGCAATACGCCCCCGTCAGTTCCACCATCATCCGCGGCCTCATCGCGGCCGGCAGGGTCGTTGACGCGATGCACTGCATGGGCCGTCCCCACATCATCGCCGGCAAGGTCGTCCATGGTTTCCACAACGGACGCGGACTGGGCTTCCCCACGGCCAACGTGGGCAAGATGGACCCCAACGTGCTGCTGCCCCACAACGGGGCCTATGCCGTTCTGGCACATGTCCACGGGCAGCGACTGCAAGGCATGGCCAACATCGGCAAGCGACCCACACTGGACAATGGCGACCAGTTGAGCATCGAGGTCAACCTGTTTGACTTTGATGAGGATATCTATGGTGAGGATATCACGCTGGAGTTCATCAGCTTCCTGCGCCTGGAGTTCAAGATGTGCGGTCTGGAGGAACTCAAGCAACAGCTCACGCTGGACCGCGACAATGCCAAGCGATTACTCAACGATTACTTAACTTCTAAACAACAATAACAGTAATGGATATTATCAACCTGTGTGAACACAACTCGCTCGTCGGACAGTTCATGAGCGAAATCCGTGACAAAGAATTACAGCAGGAACGCTTGCGCTTCCGCACCAACATTCAGCGCCTGGGACAGATCATGGCCTATGAGATTTCCAAGAAGCTCCAGTACAACACCGTCGGCATCGAGACTCCGCTGGGAGTGAAGCAGTGCAACGTGCTGGGCGACCGTGTGGTGCTGGCCACCATCCTGCGCGCCGGTTTGCCCTTCCATGAGGGCTTCTTGAGCTACTTTGACGGCGCTGACAACGCCTTTGTTTCGGCCTACCGCAAGTACTTTCCTAAGACCGACGACTTTGTCGTTCACATTGAGTACATTGCCAGCCCGCGACTGGACGGCAAGACGCTCGTCATCGTCGACCCGATGCTCGCCACTGGCTCGTCGATGGAACTGGCCTATCAGGCACTGGTGACCAAGGGGCATCCCGCCCACATCCACGTGGCCAGCGTCGTTTCCACGCCCAAGGCCATCGAGGTCGTCCGTCAGCACCTGCCTCAGGACAAGACCACGCTGTGGACCTGTGACATCGATGAGGAGCTCAACGAGCACAGCTACATCGTGCCCGGCCTGGGCGACTGCGGCGACCTGCTCTACGGCGAGAAAGAGTAGTGATTTCCAGTTAATCTAGAGCATCTAGAAACTCTAGAATATCTAGAACAAAAATAGAAAAAGCTTATGGTACGCAAATATGATTACCTCATCATCGGCTCGGGTGTAGCCGGTATGAGCTTTGCCCTCAAGGTGGCAAAGACGGGGACTGTGGCACTCGTGTGCAAGTCCAAGATGGAAGAGGCCAATACCGACCTCGCCCAGGGCGGTGTCGCCACCGTGACCAACCTGGAAGTTGACAACTTCGACAAGCACATCCACGACACGATGGTGGCCGGCGACTGGCTCAGCGACCCCGAGGCCGTGAAGAAGGTCGTCACCGAGGCCCCCTCCCAGATCCAAGCGCTGTTAGGCTGGGGCGTGGACTTTGACAAGAACGAGAAGGGCGAGTTTGACCTGCACCGTGAGGGCGGCCACAGCGAGTTCCGTATCCTGCACCATGCCGACAACACTGGTCATGAAATTCAGGTGTCGCTCATCGAGACCGTCAAGAACAACCCCAATATCGATGTCTTTGAGGATCACTTCGCCGTGGAAATCCTCACCCAGCACCACCTGGGCAAAATCGTGACGCGCCGCACCCCCGGCATCGAGTGCTATGGCGCCTACGTCCTGAATCAGGAGACGGGCGAGGTCGACACCTTCCTGTCGCGCGTGACACTCATGGCCACGGGGGGCATCGGCTCGGTCTATCGCACCACCACCAACCCGCTGGTGGCTACCGGCGACGGCATCGCCATGGTCTATCGTGCCAAGGGCACCGTGCAGGACATGGAGTTCGTGCAGTTCCACCCCACCGCTCTGTATCACCCCGGCGACCGCCCTGCCTTCCTCATCACCGAGGCCATGCGCGGCTATGGCGGCGTGTTGCGCAACCTGGGCGGCGAGGAGTTCATGCAGAAGTATGACCCGCGCCTGTCGCTGGCTCCGCGCGACGTCGTGGCCCGCGCCATCGACAGCGAGATGAAGCAGCGAGGCGAGGACCACGTCTATCTCGACGTGACCCACAAGGATGCCGAGGAGACCAAGCACCACTTCCCCAATATCTACAAGCACTGCCTGGAACTGGGTATCGATATCACCAAGCAGTACATTCCCGTGGTACCCGCAGCCCATTACCTGTGTGGCGGCATCAAGGTTGACTTGAATGCCTGCTCCAGCATCAAGCGCCTCTATGCCGTGGGTGAGTGCTCGTGTACGGGTCTGCATGGTGGCAACCGCTTGGCCAGCAACTCCCTGATCGAGGCCGTCGTCTATGCCGACGCTGCTGCCCGTCATGCCATCGAGCACCTGGGTGAGTACTCCTATCGCGAGGACATTCCCGCATGGGATGATGCCGGTACCATCCATCCCGAGGAGATGGTGCTCATCAGCCAGAGCGAGAAAGAAGTGGGCGAGATCATGGCAAACTATGTGGGTATCGTGCGCAGCAACCTGCGTCTGGACCGTGCCTGGAACCGCTTGGATATTCTCTATGAGGAGACCGAGAAGCTGTTCAAGACCAGCAAGGTGTCGCGCCGCATCTGCGAGCTGCGCAACATCATCAACGTGGCCTACCTCATTACCCGCCAGGCCAAGGACCGCAAGGAATCCCGCGGCCTCCACTACACCATTGACTATCCCCCTCAACCCAAAAACGAGGACGACCTGAAACTGTAACCAACGGATTAGGTGCCCCATCATCAACCAGCCACGCCAAGTAACTTGCTTGGCGTGGCTGGTTGTTCTTGAGCCAGGTGAGACGTATCTGTGCCGGCTGTCGGTGTATTGCAAGCCTGTGGCTCGCAACTATTCCCTTATTTCCTCGTACTCGGCATCGGTAATCTGTTCCTCGATGATGGTGCGGGTCTCGCCGGTCGAGGCGGTCTCCTCGACGACGGTGCCGCTCACTTCCTCAAAGTCGGCATACTCGCCCTCGCCGCTGGTAAAGATTTTGCGCTCTCCGGTCTCGGTGTACTCTTCCTCTTGCTCGTAGCGCTCACGGCTGGGCCGCTCGTGCTGCTGCCGTCCCCTGAAGGACTCGTTGACACGGCGCCTCACGTTCTGCATGTAGAGCCATCCCCTTAACAGTGGGATGCCCACCATCAGGAGCAGGATGAATAATATGAATAATAAGAAACTCATTTACTTTTCTCTTTTAATGATGGACAGCAGCACGTAGAGTGCGATAGCCACAGCCAAGCCAGGCAGGCCCAGCACTACAACCGATGCCACTGTGGCCACTACCTGCAAATATTGTGCCCAATTCTCCTTGAGCGACGTGAGGTTGTGCATCTTCAGCGAGAACATGCGCAGCGGGCACACCATCAGCAGCGACATCGCCACGATGAGTAGTATCACGACCCAGATGGGACAGGCATGCTGGGCATACCAGTCGGTGAAACCGATCCAGAAGATCGCATTGGCAGGAATGGGCAGGCCCGTGAAGGTGGTGGTTTGGTTGGTGTCCACATTGAAACGGGCCAGGCGCAGTGCGCCGAACACGGGCAGCAACAGGGCAAACACGGCCAATAGATCATCTTCGCGGTTCATCATGCTATACAAGATCAGTGACGGAGCGAGCCCGAAACTCACCAGGTCGGCCAGCGAGTCCAATTCCTTGCCGATGCCGCTCACGGCATGCAGCAGTCGAGCCACCAGGCCATCAAAGAAGTCGGCCACCGCCGACAGAGCTATGAACAGAAATGCTAAGCGGTAGGTGGTTACCATGCACGACGGGGTCAATGCCACAATACAAGCAATGCAGCCACACAGCAGGTTCAGCGACGTGATGGCATTGGGGACGTTGTTACGAATTGCTTTTATCATGCTTCTGTATTGTTTTTGAGTCGTGCCACCAGGGTCTCACCACCCCAAGTGCGGTCGCCCAGCTTAACCATGATCTGGGTGTCGAGCGGCAGGAAGATATCCACCCTGGAGCCGAACTTGATGAATCCGATAAAATCGTTGATGTCAACCGTTTCGCCCTGCTCCACATAGGTGACGATGCGGCGTGCCACGGCTCCGGCAATCTGCCGCACGAGGATTTCCTCGCCCGTGGCGGTGCGTATCACGATAGACGACCGCTCGTTGTCACTGCTTGACTTGGGCAGGTTGGCGGCCAGGAAACGTCCCGAATGATGCTTGTAGTAAATGACCTCGCCCTTGACGGGTACCCAGTTGGCATGGACATTGAAGACGGTCATGAACACCGACAGCTGGATGCAGTTGCGGTGCAGATACTCGTCCTCATACACCTCCTCCAGCGCAACCACAGTGCCGTCAACGCTCGACACCACAGCCGTGCCGGCGCTGTTATCGCCCTTGAAGTGACGGCGAGGCAGCCTGAAGAAGTTGAGCACCAGCAGGAATAGAATGGCCATCAACACGATCAAGCACCAGGCCACAGGCTTGTAGTCAAAGAAACTGTAAGCCAACGCCCCGCTTGCCACTATGATCAAGAACAACATCAGCAGGATGTTCTCGCCCTCGTGATGGATTTTAACTTTCATATAACGAATTGTACGATTAACCTGCAAAGGTAATGATTTTTACTGATAATCCATGCTGACCGAGGCACTTTTCGTGTTTTTTGTAAATAACTAACCATGATTCATACCAGTGCCTCACAGTTTATGCCTCAAAAAACTTGAGAAACTTTTATTCCCCATATCACCGATGATATCAGTTTTTTTCATAACTTTGCAGCCTGCTTTACTCGAAAGACTATCAATTGCAATGGTTTGTACATATCACATGCGTTCTACTTCAACTATATATGCCTTAATCGTCATGATTTTCATGTCACTGTCATCATCTGCAGCGATGGCGGCACCTCAGAGTACTGACATCACCAAGCCCACCCGCGAGAGGGTCAGGAGCAAGAAGGGTGATGACAAGAAGGACAAGGAAAAGAAAAGTGACGACAAGAAGTCCGGCAGCAAGACGTCGGACAGCAAGCCTGCGGCGGCCTCTCAGGCCAAGCCCGACACTAAGACCCCGGCGGCCAAGCCTGCCGAGCAAGCGTCCCAGGCACCCAAGCCCCAGCCCCAGGCCGCGGCTAAGTCCGACAACGACACCGCCAACAAGCCCGCACAACAGCCCAAGCCCAAAGTAAGGACGACCATCAATCCCGACAATGTGCAGTATGACGGCATCGACATCTCCAAGCACCAGGGTGCCATCAACTGGGAGGAGCTGAAGCGGTATTCCAAGATCAAGTTTGTCTATATCAAGGCCACCGAGGGCAGTGACTACACCGACCCCCGTTACCGCGAGAACATCCACAATGCCCGCAAGCATGGCTTCAAGGTGGGCAGTTACCACTTCTTGTCCACCAAGTCGAGCGTGGTAAGGCAGTTCCAGAACTTCATCACTGTCGCCAAGCGCGAGGAGCAGGATCTGCTTCCCATCATCGACGTGGAGAGGCTCAGTCCCTGGACATCGCAGCAGCTGCGAGACAGCCTCAAGGTCTTTGCCGACCTGCTGGAGGATCACTACGGCTGCAAGCCACTGATCTACACCAGCGAGAAGTTCTTCACCAAGAACCTGGGCCGCGCCTTTGCCGACTATCCTCTGTTCATTGCCAAATACAACACCGTTCAGCCCAACATCGGCGGCTACCGATGGATCCTCTGGCAGTTTGCCGACAACGGCCTGTTCAAGTCGGCCGTCAGGGGTAACTACGGCGAGGTGGATTTGAGCCGCTTCAACAAGGGATGCTCCATCAACGATATCCTGTACCATCCCAGCAAGCACAAGCCCAAAGGAACCAGCGTCAGGGAGGCTGTTGACCACAAGGAGAAACCCTCGAGCGTGACCATGGGCACCGAGCAAAAGCCCAAGGAGGCTCCCAAGCCCACCAAGCGGCAACAAGAGGAAGCCAAGAAGCAAGCCGAGAAAGACCGCAAGGCCAAGGAGCGCGAGAAGAAACTGAGCGAACAGGAAAAGAAGAAGAAGGAAGAGGCCGACAAGAAGGCACGCGAGAAGGCCGAGCAGCAGAAGAAAGCCGCTGCTCGACAGAAGGCTCGCGATGACGCTGCCAAGAAGGCTGCCGAAGAAAAAGAAAAAGCTAAAAAGGCCGCTGAGGAAAAGGCCAAGAAGCAAGCCGAAGAAAAAGCCAAACGCAAGGCCAGTGCACAGCAAGCACGCCAACAGAAGGCCCAGCGCCAGGCTTCCGGCAACAAGACAAGCAAGTCGGCTAGTCTGCTAGGCACCTCAGGCTCCAAATTGTCTCAATCGCAGAAGAACGACAGCATTCGCAACGCCAGGAACCAGGGACGCAAGACCAACAAGAGCTCGGCGGACAATGATTAACAAGTTCGTCCATATCCCACACCGCTCCAGGGCATTGCCAGCTGCTTTGTTGCTGGCGGCAGGGATATTGCTACACGCATGCCAGAGCCAGGGCAGCTCCAGCAGGGTCGAACGCGACGTGCCCGCACGCAAGGTCGAGGCCCCCTACGACGGCATCGACATCTCAAGCCATCAAGGCTATATCGACTGGGCCAAGGTGAGCAGCGACAAGAACATCAACTTTGTTTACATCAAGGCGACCGAGGGGGCGACCTACCGCTCGCCGCACTATGCCTACAACTTCACCCAGGCTCACCGCCACGGCCTGCTGCTGGGCAGCTACCACTACCTCACGTCCACTTCCACCATCGACGAACAGTTCGACAACTTCTCCAAGTATGCCATCAAGTCCATCCAGGACCTCATTCCCATGCTCGATGTCGAGGTGCGCGGCGACTGGTCTCGCAGCCAGCTCATCGACAGCGTGGACAAGTTCTGCGAACTGGTCGAGGACCACTATGGGGTGCGACCCATGATCTACAGCACGATGGGGTTCTATAACAAGAACCTGACACCACACTTCAACAACCACAAGCTCTACATCGGGCGCTATTCCAACGTCGAGCCCCAGATTAACTGGGAGGGCGAATACACCATTTGGCAATACAGCGAGTCGGGCATCATCCCCGGCATCGATGCCTATGTGGACCTGTGCCGCTACCGCAAGGACGGATGGATCGATGAGATCCTGCTCCCGCAAGAGTGACGGCAACGCGGCATCCCCACCTCAAACATCGAGGGTCTTGCTCGAACAAACATCTCATTATTAACCGACTATCGCTCGATTCTTCTCTAGGCATTGGTTTTAATTTCTCCTCGCCTGTTTTCCGAAAAAAACACTACCTTTGTAAGTTGAACCATAATAATAACTGAGATATGACTATTGTTGATGCACTTATCATCCTGATTGTGCTAGGCGGAATCGTCCTGGGCTACCGCAAGGGCTTCATCAATCAGCTGTCGTCGCTCGTCTCGTGGGTCGTGGCCATCGTGTTGTGCTACAAGTGCGGCGACCTGGCACGCGACATCTTTCTCTCGATTGTCCCCAGTGCCGAGCAGTGGCCCCTGTCCAGCATCACGGTCAAGACGGTTTCGCTGGCGTTTGCTTTCCTCATCATCATGCTCATTATCAGACTCGTCATGAGGTTGTTCAAGGGTGCCCTCGACACGGTCCACCTGGGATTCATCGACAAGATGGGTGGCTCACTGCTGTTCATGTTCAAGTATGCCTTTGTCCTGAGCATCGTGCTCAACCTGTTGTATGCCTTCAACCCCGACATGGACACCTTCGGCACCATGCACATGATGGACAACAAGCCCTATGAATTCACGCTCGACCTGATGCCTCATGTGCTGGGCAGCGAGCAGATGCCCAGCGACTCCCTCAAGCTCTATCGGGACTTGATTGAGCCTGTCCCTGTCGATGAACCATTAATCGTCAACCAGTCAGTATGATCCAGCTCACAGCCCCACAACTGGCTAGCGCCACACTGTCGCTGCCCTCATCCAAGAGCTTGTCCAACCGCGCATTGATCATTGCCGCCCTGTGCGGCGATGAGCCTCGTGTGATGAATCCAGCCCTGTGCGATGACACCGCCGCCATCGTCAATGCCCTGACAAGCGGCAGCGGCGACATCAACGTGGGTGCGGCAGGCACGGCCATGAGGTTTCTCACGGCCTATTTCGCCACTCGCGAGGGCACGGCCGTCACGCTCGACGGCATCGAGCGCATGCGCCAGCGGCCCATCGGCCCGCTGGTCGAGGCCCTGCGCTCCCTGGGGGCACATATCGATTATCTGGGCCAGGAAGGATTTCCGCCGCTGCAGATTACCGGAACGGCGATGCACGGCGGCGACGTGGTGATGGACGGTGGCGTGAGTTCGCAGTTCATTTCGGCGGTGATGATGATTCTGCCCGTGCTGGGCGGTGGCACGATCCACATGACGGGCGATATCGTGTCAATGCCCTATATCCACATGACGGCCTGTGTGATGAGCGACATGGGTGCCAACGTGGAGGTTTGCGGCAGTCTCATCCGTGTCGGGCAAGGATACGCGGGTAACGATTACCTGGTCGAGGGCGATTGGAGCGCCGCAGCGCCATGGTATGCCCTGGCGGCCCTGATGCCCCACTCCCCGCTCACGCTACAGGGGCTCACCCACGACAGCGTTCAGGGCGATGCCATGCTCGTGGAGCTGGGCCGTAAGCTGGGTATCGCATCGCGATTCGATGCCCAGGGTGTGACACTGGACACGAGCCACTTCATCGGCTGCTGCTGTTCCTGCTTTGCCGACATGAGCTCCACGCCCGACCTGGTGCCGTCCTGGACGGTGCTGTTGTGTCTGCTGGAACGCTCATTCCGCATGACTGGCGTGCGCACGCTGCACATCAAGGAGAGCGACCGCGTCAAGGCCTTGCGCGAGGAACTGCTCAAGCTGGGCTATGTGCTCAAGATTGAGAGTGAAGACGCCATCTCGTGGTATGGTGAACGCGTCGCTGTTCCTCAACCCGCCCCTGTCATCGACACGCACGGCGACCACCGCCTGGCTATGGCCTTCGCCCCCGCTGCCGTACGCTTCCCTGGTCTGGTCATCCGCGACCCCGATGTCGTCAGCAAGTCCTACCCCGCCTACTGGCGCCATCTGCGACAAGCCGGCTTCACCATCAACCGGTTGGCACAATAAATGCAAGACAGAGCTTCAAAATGAAAACAAGAGTCATTTCTATCGTAATGGTATTATCGACACTGCTCGCAATTGATGCGATGGCCCGCAACGCAGGCGGCCGCATCGTCATCATCAGCGACACCCACCTGCTGGCACCAGAGTTGGTGACCCCAGGTGCGGCCATCGACCGCGTCGATGCCGGTGAGAGCAAGATGATGGCGATGAGCGACGACATCATGGCCACCATCGCCGACAGCATCATCTCCATCAAGCCGTCCATCGTCCTGATCACTGGTGATCTCACCCACAATGGCGAGCGGGCCAGCCACGAGCGCATGGCCCAGCACTTGCAGCGCATGGCCAGTCATGGCATCCGCACGCTGGTCATCCCCGGTAACCATGACTGCAACAACCCCTATGCACGCCGGTTCGACGGCGACAAGACACTTCCCGCCGCCACGGTGACGCGCGAGGAGTTTGCCTCGATCTACCGCGACTATGGCTACGGTCCCGATTCCCGCCGCGATCCAGCCTCGCTGAGCTACTGCTGTGAGCCCGTCAAGGGCATCGTCGTCATCGGCATCGACAGCAACATGGACGAGCACAACACCCTCACCAGCCGCGGCGACAGCACCGACACCTATTACAACGGAGGGCGCATCAAGCCCGAGACCCTGCAATGGGTCATCCAGCAGGCGCAGTCGGCACGTGGGCAAGGCAAGCAGGTCATCGCCATGCTGCACCACCACCTGGTACAGCACTTCGACAAGGAGGACCAGCTGCTGGGCAACTACATCGTCCAGAACCACAATGACATCGCCGCGCAGCTCATGCAGGCCGGGATCCATACCGTGTTCACCGGGCACCTGCATGTGACCGATGCCGTCGCCATGCACGATGCCGCCACTGGCGACAGTCTTGTCGAGATAGCCACGGGATCGGCCATTTGCTACCCGTTTGCCCTGCGCGTGGCCCAGTTGGGCCGTCACAACAAGTCGCTGGAGATCGACACACGCTGGCTCACGGCGACACGAGGTTGCCCCACCCTGCGCGAGCAGGGCCGACAGCGCATCATCAACTCCACACCGGGCATGGCTGCCATGCTGTCGGGAAAAGCATGGAACCGGCTGGGCGGACGCATGAGCCAGATCAAGGCCATGCTTGAGATGAACGGCGGCAAGGCCAACCTGCCCGAAACGCCTCAACAGGCCACACAACTCGTGCTGCGCCACCTCAACGAGGTGCTGTCGCGCGCCATGCTGGCCGTCGTCGAGGGCAATGAGCAGCAGAAGGATGTTGAGGATATCATCGAGCAGGGCAAGCAGGGCATCCGCGCCATGATTGCCGAGGTCATGCCCGAACAGGCCGACAACCTGTGGGAATTCTTCCTAGGTGAAGTCTATCCTAGGCTTGACCCTCTCGTGCGCAGCCTGCTTGAGGACCGCAACAACGTGGGCACCGACAGCGAGTCCCGAACCGACGATCTGCACCTCCTCATCACCCTGTGACGGAAAGTAAATTTTGTTATTTAGCAAAATAATTTTAACTTTGTGGCTCGTTGCAAGTCTAATGGGTAAAATTGATAACTATTAAGTAACAAGAAGACGACTATGAAACGGTTTAGAATATACATCACGGTTGTTGTGCTGGCACTGGCCGGCATCATGGCAACAGGAGCGAGCGCACAGGTGCTGCGCGACGCCGACTTCAACAGCATCGGCCGCATCAACGGCAACGGTGTGGTCAGGAACGAGGCTGGCAGGTCTATCGGCACGTTTGATGCTGATGGCACCGTCCAGAACAATGCCGGCAAGACGGTGGGCAGCATCAAGCAGCTGGAAATCTTCAACACCAGCGGGGAGCGCATCGGTTACATCAACCCCGACGGCACCGTCCGCGACGGCGAGAGCAACGTGCTGGGCTACATCAGCATCAACGACGGCAAGGTGAGCGATGCCCAGAAGCAGACCATCGGCTTTGCACGCGGTGTGCGCGTCGATTGGATCGCATGCTACTACTTCTTCCACTTCTTTGACAACAAATAACGACAACAACAAATAACGACAACAACAAGTAAAGGAAAACAATAAATACAGTAAGTACAATTTTTGATATTGTTTATATTTGTTGTGCTTATTGTTTTCTTTGCGGGGATAATGCGACTATGAAGAGGATCATGTTAACACTGGCTATTGCGCTGCTTGCAGCCAGTAGTCTTTTTGCTCAGCTGCCGCCCGACTCGGTCATCCGTCGGTATGCCGCCGGCATGCTCATGGTGGGCTTCAAGGGCGACAGCGTGACCGAGGACTGTGACGCGGCACGTTATGTGCGCGACTTGAAGGTGGGTGCCATCGTGCTGTTTGACATCGACATGACGGGTGATGCCACACTGGGGTCCCGCAACATCACCAGCAAGGAGCGCCTCACGCGCATGACCGCCCAATTGCTGGCATGGGCCGACTATCCCCTGCTCATCGCCACCGACCAGGAGGGTGGCAAGGTGGCCCGCCTCAAGCCCCGATACGGCTTCCTGCCCACGGTGACGGCCGAGTATCTGGGCACCGTGGATAACGAGGACACGACACGCTACTATGCGGCACGCCTGTCGCGTGAGATGCGCGAGGCTGGGGTGAACGTCAACCTGGCGCCTGTGGTCGATGTGCTTAACCACGATTGCGCCGCTGTGGGCCATTTCCTGCGCAGCTTCTCGACTGACCCTCAAGTGATTGTCCGTCATGCGGGCTGGTTTATCGACGAGAGCCACAAGCAGGGCATCATGTGCACCTTGAAGCACTTCCCGGGCCACGGCAATGCCATCGATGACTCGCACTACGGCTTCGTCGATGTGACCAATGCCTGGACTCCCCAAGAGCTTGAGCCTTTCAAGATGCTCATTGCTACTGGCCAAGTAGACATGGTGATGACGGCCCACTTGTTCAACCGCCAGATTGATGAAGAGTATCCCGCGACGCTGTCAGCCAAGACCATCGACGGGCTGCTGCGCGGAGAGCTGGGCTTCGATGGCGTGGTGGTGACCGACGACCTGTACATGCAGGCCATCCGCAACCAGTACAGTATCCCCACCGCACTGGAGCTGGCCATCAATGCCGGGGCCGACCTCATCTGCGTGGGCAACAACATCAGCACGGGCTTTGAGGCCGACCGTCCTTTCAAGCTCGTGGACATGATTGTCAACTCGGTCAAGCAGGGACGCATCTCATGGCAACGCATGGAGCAGTCCCACGAGAGATTGATGAAATTAGGAACCAGGAATTAGGAATTTTACAGATATGAAACGTATTCTTTTTTTGGCTTTTCTCACGTTGTTTTTTTCCATGAGTGCTCTCGCAGCCGACACGACTCCACGTCGTCACACGACACCCAAGAGGCCGCATCATCCGGCGGCATTGAGGATGCCCGCTGCCCTCAAGGCTGGGGACAAAATCGCTATCATCTCTCCGGCCAGCACTCCTGGTAACGACAACCCCGAGAAGGCCGCTGCCACGCTTCGCGCATGGGGGTTTGAGCCCGTCATTGGCCAGCACGTGCTGACCAGGTGCCATTCCTATGCCGGCACCATCGACGAGCGTTGCGCCGACCTGCGCTGGGCACTCAACGACCCCGACATCAAGGCCATCGTCTGCACCCGTGGCGGCTATGGCTCGGCCATGCTCCTCGACCCGATGACACACGAGGATTTCAACCGCAATCCCAAGTGGATTGTGGGCTACAGTGACATCACCGCCTTGCACAGCGCGATGGTGTGCAGCGGTGTGATGAGCCTGCATGCCAACATGGGCGGAGCCATCGGCAGCCGTGGTGCCAATGACAGCATCAACCTGATGCTGCGCGACGTGCTCATGGGCAACATGCCCAGTTATACCGTTCCCGCCCATCCGCTCAACAAGGTGGGCTCCGCACGGGGCATCGTCCTGGGCGGCAACATGGCCGTGTTCACCAACATCGGCGGTAGCCGTGAGTGGGACTTCCTGGACCGCGACAACATCCGCGGCCGTGACATCATCCTGTTCTTTGAAGACGTGAGCGAGAGCATGCCGCGCGTCAACAGCATGTTACAGGCACTTCGCCTCAAGGGGGTTCTCAGCCACGTCAAGGGCATCATCGTGGGCAGGTTTACCGAGTATGAGCCCCAGGAGGCTTACGACATGAACCAGATGCTCGCCGAGACGCTGAACGGCTATAACATCCCCGTGTGCTACGACTTCCCCGCCAGCCACGATGAGGACTGGAACTACCCCATCATCGAGGGTTGCCAAGCTGAGCTTGACGTGTCGCCCCAAGGGGTCACCCTGCAATTTGTAAATCCTTAAGGCCCTTAATGTCCCTAATGTCCTTAATGCCCTTAAAGCCCTTTCAACACCATGACCAGGAAAGATAAACTGCTTATTCTTGCCATTGTGGCCGTGCTGGCAATTGTTGCCGCACATGCATTCCTGTCAGGAAACGTCGTGCGCGGTGGCAGGAAGGTCATCTCTCGCATCGAGTTGAAGAACCTTGATCCCGCCAACAACGGCATCAACATCGAGGTGACCCAGCCCTGGTACAACCCCGGCAAGGAGTTGTCCTTCAACGTGGGCGAGCCCGACGAGCGCGACTTCGACCGCTTTGATGTCACACGCTGCCTGTTGCAGTGCGCCCAAGAGCTGAGCGAGCGTGACTTCTCGCGCATCTACCTGTGCAACAAGGGCAACCGACTGTACTATATCAATGCCGAGGACTTCAAGCAGCTGGGCCAGCAGTACCAGACGGGCGAGATGCTGAACACACTGAGCCTCTACGTCAAGTTGCCACAGGTCACCTACACCCTCAACGACAGCCTGGCCTTCCAGGCGAACGAAGGAATCCTGAGCAGCATCTCGGATGCCCAGGACTGGAACACCATGATGTCCAACCTGCTCAGGGAATAGTCCCACACAAGGACGATAACCCAAAACCTCACCGCCGCCCGACAATTCAATCGGACGGCGGTGAGCCTTGTATAGGATTAGATCAGTGAATTGACTTATTAGAACTTGAAGTCGATACCGGCACCGAATACCTTGTTGGTGCGGCTATAGGTATCCTTGCCCGGCAGCGTGGTGTTGAAGTAGTTCTCCTCGCTGCGGTCATAGTCCTTGTAGGTGGTCCAGAAGTAGCCCACGTTCAGTTTCACCTTCTCGCTCAGGTTGACAGCGCCACCGAAGCCGATCGAGTAGCTGTCGCAAGAGAACGAGGTGTGGGTCTGGTAAGCGTCGCTCAGGCCGTAGTCGGTGTTCTGGGCACCGGCGCTCACGGTGAACGTCTTGTTGATGTCCCACTCCACGCCGGCCAGCACCTCGTGGGTACCGTGGCGCAGGGCCTTCTGCTTGTCGTGAGCCATCTCGGCGTGCTTGTCGTCATAGTAGTGATACTCGACGGTGGCGCGCAGCTTCTTGGGGATGAACTCATAACCCAGGGCGGCATAGAACACTGCGGGCAGGTCGCTGGGCGTGTTCACGCCGTGCTTGTAATCATCCAGGGCAGTCTCAAAGGCGGCGGGCTCGGCAGTGGCCTTCTTGGTGTCGTTCTCGATATTCAAGTTGGTCTTGAACTCATACTTGGCAGCCAGGGTAAAGCCTTTCCACACCAGGTCCACGCCGACGATGGGGGTCACACCCCAACCCGTCTGATTACAATCCAGCTCGATGTTGGCCATCTCACCGTTCTGGTTCATCAAGCCGCTCAGGGTGGGAGCCAGAGCGGGATAAGACATGGCGATCTGCTGTACGGTAGCAGCCATCTCGGGCTTGGGCATCACCTTGACGAAACCACTGTAGTTGCCGTCAAAGTAGTTCATGCGTCCACCAACGTAGGCACTCATCCAGTCCAGCACCTTGTAGGTGGCACCCAGCTGCAGGCCGTAGATGTACTGGCGGCCTCGCATCGATGAGTTGATGTCATACTTGTCGGCCGTCAAGGGCAGCAGGCCAGCCACACGGGGATCGGCCAGTACGGGAGCCACGGCAGGATTCTCGGCCATGGCCTTCTTCAAGGCAGCCGTCTGTGCATAGAAGCCTGCCATGATGCTTGCGTCAAACACGGGCAGACCGCTGTCGAAGTTGCACTTGCCACCACCACCGGTAAAGCCAAAGAAGCCCGAGAACGTCCAGCGGTCCTTCTTATAGGCACCGTAGAGCGACGGAATCACGGGAGCCGATGCCTTGCCCTTGTACAGGCGGGTGTGGTCGGCCTCGGGGAAGAGGGCAAACGTGGTGAGCGCGTCGCGCGACTGCGTGGCACTCTGGATGTTGAGCGACAACGTCCAGCCGTCATGGTCCATAAAGGCCAGACCGGCGGGGTTGGTATAGACGGCATCAATCTCGTGGCTGGCACCACGGGCCATCATGCGCATGAAGGCGATGTGCTGATTGGTGTTGTGGAGGAGACCACCGGCCAGGGTGGTCATACTGACGCTTACCAGCAGGAGGGCTAATGTTGTAATTCGTTTCATTGCTATCACATTTTCACATTATATAAACAAACCCGAAGTGGAGATTTTTTAGGACAACAAAATTACTGCTATCACACTGAAATGTGAGCAAATTGTCTAAAAAAATGGCACTTTTGCCCCATATCACCACATTATTACACTTTTTAACAGTCTCAAACTGTTAAAATCGCAGGAAAACAAGCCCACATGCGTTCAAACAACCATAACAACAAGGAGGACAACACCGACAACCCACATCGCTTTATTTTCCCAGAAGCCACCCGAAATACCCAGTTTTGGGAAAATAAAACTCTTATTGCTATGATATCAATGGATGACAAGCCGAAAGAGGACAATAGGGTTACCTATTGGCATAGTTGTTGCTGGAGGTATAATTATCAGAAGGAATATTTGGGCATTATGCTACGATACATTTATTACCGGTGTTGTAAGCATCACGAGAAAGGCAAGCGACAGAACAAGATTGACCTGCAGTGGAGTGGATTCTATAGCGGGTTGATCATCATACTTCTCATGCCCGTAGGAATCCTGTTAATGTCAATTCTCGATTATAATACTTTCACCTTGATTATAGCAGGCCTGATTTACTTATCCTTGACACTGGCTGTTGAGCATCACATCAAGCGGACCTCAAAAAAGTATCGCCCGCCACAACGCTATAAGGCCCTTAACAAGATGTCCAAGACCACACTGGCATGGGCCATCATTCTGCCGCTGGAAATCATCTACACGATCGGCTCTATGATCCTGACAATCAAGTACCTTGTCATTCCCTTGCACCTTGACGGACTGCTGGCCCGATGGATAATGGCCATATTCTAGACAACATCAGGATAAAAAGAAAACAAGAACGAAAAGAAAACAAGAAGTACAATAAACACAAATTACTGATTAACAGACAATTGTATTTATTGTACTTATTGTTGTTTTATATTCTTAGCGGCTTCGCGCCTTTGCGTGAGTGAACGGGATGGCGGTTACAGGGTGACAACGGTGCCGATGGGCTCGCCGCTCATCACCTTCTTGAGGTTGCCGACCACGTCCATGTTGAACACGTGGATGGGCAGCTTGTTGTCGCGGGCCATCACGGTGGCAGTCATGTCCATGACCTTGAGGCCGCGGTTGTAGATCTCGTCATAGGTGATGCGGTCAAACTTCGTCGCCGTCGGGTCTTTCTCGGGGTCGGCGGTGTAGATGCCGTCAACGCGGGTGCCCTTGAGCATGACATCGGCCTCGACCTCGATGGCACGCAGCGTGCTGCCCGTGTCGGTGGTGAAGAAGGGGCTGCCCGTGCCGCAGGAGCAGATGGCGACCTTGCCAGCCTGCATGGCCTCGATGGCGCGCCACTTGCTGTAAGGCTCACCGATGGGGAACATGCCGATGGCCGTGAATACCTGTGCCGGCTGACCGATGGCCTCCAGTGCCGACGACAGCGCCAATGCGTTGATGACGGTGGCGAGCATACCCATCTGATCGCCCTTGACACGGTCAAAGCCCTGGGCGGCACCCTTGAGGCCGCGGAAGATGTTGCCGCCGCCAACGACGATGGCTACCTGGACACCAGCGTCCACGATTTCCTTGATCTGGGTGGCATAGTCGGCCACGCGTTGCGGATCAATGCCGCTACTCTGTTCTGCTGCCAGCGATTCGCCGCTGAGCTTGAGCAATATGCGATGATAAATCGGTGTCATAGTTCTATCTTATTTTTTCATGATGGTTGATAAAAAGGGTCGGTACAAAACCTAAGTTTTGACCAACCCTTCATCTGATGAAACATTTATTCAGTTATTATTTGCCTGCAAGTGCATTAGCACGCTCCAGATATTTCTCAACACTGAAGCCGTTCTGCTGGCCATAAACGGGATACTTGTCCATGATGCTCTGATAGATAGCAGCCTCATCGGCATACTTCTGCTGCTCGTGCAGGACGGTTGCCTTCTTGATCATGAAGGCAGGCGTGTAAGCCTCATTGTCACCGGCCAGGCTGATAGCCTTGTCATAGGCGCTGATAGCCTTGTCATATTGCTTGAGGTTAACGTAGCAGTCACCCAGCAGCGACTGGCTAGCGGGACCGATGAGGTTTCCATCGGGGCTATAGTCCTCCAGATGCTTTACAGCCTTCTCATACTCACCCTTCTGATACAACAGGATAGCAGCATTGAGGTGGGCGCGCTCGGCAGGCTTGTTGCTGAATGCGGCGGCTACCTTCTCATAGTCCTGCAGTGCCAGCGAGTCGTTGCCCTGCAACAACTCCAGGTCTGCCTGACCGATCTGATCCTTGGCCTTCTCAATGTTCGGGTTGCGGAAGCCGTAGATGTAACCTACAGCCAGCAGCACGATTGCGGCGATAGCGATCAGAGCCCAATTGATGTACTTCTTGTTGTCTTCAATGCGTTGTGCCGCAGTCGAGAGGGAATCGTTCACCTCTTCAAGCGTAGTGCGGGCACCTTGTTCTTGTTTTTTTGCCATTTTTATTGCGTTAATTTTAGATTATTCGATAGTTTAGCGGGTGCAAAAGTATAACTTATTCTTAAAATGTAAAAGCAAAATGGCAACATTTTTTGATTTTAGCCCATTTTTGACTGCCGCTTCAAGCCATATCATGGGGTTACAGGCAATTTTATTTGCACTTTTGGCCACAATGCATTATCTTTGCAGCCGCTTCTAGAGTAAAAAAGGAATGGAATTAAAGTGCCCACAATGTGCTAAGATTTTGACGGTGTCGCAAGAGGAACTTGTGATTCACGGCAGCCAAGTCGTGTGTCCACAGTGTCTTGCCGTTTGCCGCTACGAGAACGGCGCACTCGTGGTCCGGGACGACTCCGATGCCCCCTATCGGCACACGGCAACCGTCGAATCCAAGCCCGACAATTCCCGATTCTGCCACAGCTGCGGCAAGCAACTGCCCAGCGGCATCAGCTTCTGCCCCTACTGCGGTGTTGACCTCAAGGCTCCATTCACTCCTGCCGAGCCTGTAACTGCAAAACCCGAGCCCAAGGCTCAGCCCGTCGAAGAGAAGAAGCCCTCGGTGAATAAGGAGAAACCGTCAGAATCGTCCACAGCCCGCCGCCAGTCCTCATCACAGGTCGAGGACAAGCTGCGCACCATCCCCCACCACTACAACTCGATGGCACCGCACATGCGGCAGAACGGCACCGCTCCCGGCAGGACTTTCAAGCTCATCGCCTATATCATTATCGCCGCATTGCTGATACTGCTGGCATGCATCATCGTCGCCGGCATCAACGTTGAGCCCTCCATCTGATCACCACTAGTAATAGTATAACTCAAGTTGATAAACGTGGCTTCACCACGTTTATCAACTTGAAGTGTAGGGTGTAAAGTGTATGGTGTAGAGAGGACTCGCCGCAAGCCCATGTGTCGAAGCCCCAAAAAATTCAGAGAATTTTTCTTCACTCCTCTCTCCTCTCTCTCCTCTACTCACTCCTCACTCCTCTCTACTCTTGAGGGCTATCAGTTGGCAGCCATGAAGTCCTCGACATCCTTGGGATGATAGGGGATGCGCTTCTCTCCCAGGAAGCGGCAACCGTCCTTGGTGATCAAGATGTCATCCTCGATGCGGATGCCACCGAAGTCCTTGTAGGTCTCCAACTTGTCAAAGTTGAGGAACTCGGCGCAGTGACCGCTGGCACGCCAGTCGTCGATGAGCGCGGGGATGAAGTAAATGCCCGGCTCGTCGGTCACGACGAAGCCTTCCTGCAGGCGACGGCCCATGCGCAGTGCATTGGTGCCGAACTGGTCCAGATTGGGGCGGGTCTCCTCGTCAAAGCCCACGTAGATCTGACCCAAGCCTTCCATGTCATGAACGTCCATACCCATCATGTGTCCCAAGCCGTGAGGCAGGAACATGGCATGGGCACCGGCAGCAACGGCCTCATCCACGTCACCCTTCATCAGGCCCAGTTCCTTGAGGCGCTCGGTCATCAGGCGGCACACGGCCATGTGCACGTCCATATACTTCATGCCGGGCTTTGAGATGCCCAGGGCCAGATCATGGCACTCCTCGACGATGCTATAGATCTCAAGCTGTCGCTGGTCATACTTGCCCGTGACAGGCATCGTGCGGGTGTTGTCGCTGCAATAGAACTCCATGGTCTCGGAACCGCAGTCACACAGGGCAAGGCGGCCAGCCTCCAGGGGAGCCATCGAGGGATTGCCATGCATGATCTCGCCATGCTGCGAGAAGATGGTGGCGAAGCTCACCTTAGCACCATAGCTCTCGGCAATACCATCCACCTGTCCACCGATGTACTTCTCGGTCACACCGGGCTTGATCAGGCGCATGGCGGTGGTGTGCATCATGTAGCCCACCTCGGCAGCACGCTCCAACTCCTCAATCTCCTCGGCGGTCTTGACCGAGCGCATGTTGATCACTGCCATGCGCAGGTCGTGGCTGACGGCATCGGCTTGCTTGCTGGGATGGATGCCCAGCAGATCCATGATCTGGATCATGGTGTCATGCCGGTAGGGAGGCAGGAAGTGGATGCGGCGACCCTTTGCCTTAGCATCGTCACAGATGGCCTGCAGCTGCTTCATCGGTGCCGAGTGGGCCACGCCCACCTGGGCGGCCATGTCGGCAACGCTGTCCACCGAACCGTACCACACGATATCCTCAATGTCGATATCGTCACCGATGAGCGTCTCGGTATTGTTATCAATGTCAATCACGCCCACAAGGCCATCACGCTTCTGGCCGAAGTAGTAGAGGAACGACGAGTCCTGGCGAAAGGGATAATAGGCATTATTGGGATAATTGCAGGGTGACTCGTTATTGCCGAACAGCAGAATCACGCCATCGCCCACACGCTTCTTCAACTCGTTGCGGCGATTGATGTAAGTTTCTTTATTGAACATAATGATTGGTTGATTAAGTTGTTAGTTTTAAGTGTTGTCATTCTATTGCATGGGGATGGCCTTGATGGTACCGAGCTTGCGCACGGTGACCTTGCTGGGCTCGCCCTTATAATATACCTTACCAGTGCCGCTGCCGCTCACCTTGAGTTCACCGCCATTCACGTTGCAACCGATGGAGCCGGTGCCCATGATGCGGCACGACACGGTACCTGCCAGCACGTTGTCGGCCTGGATTTCTCCTGTTCCCACCAGCCGGATGGCCAGCTCGTCACACGAACCGTCGGCAATGATCTTGCCTTTGCCGCTCAAGATCTGCAGCTCGAGCTTGGATGCACGCACGCCGCGGGCGATCACCTTGCCATTGTCAATATTGCGCACCTTGAAGGCCTTCATCGCCGGCAGTCCGGCAATACGCAAGGTGCTGTCACCGGCATTCTCGGCCTCGCCGAGCGACGACGAGTAGACGGTGATGGTGGGTAGATGGCCCTGACGCTCATACTCGTCCTCAACCTGAATCGACAGGCGACCCTTGTCGTTGAGGCTGAAGATCAGGTGATCGGCAATGTCTTGTGTACAGTTGATGACAGCCAGGCCCGCCGAGTCGGCGTGGCAGCGGTAGTTGACGTTGACATTGTCGGTGACCACCAGGCGGGTGAAATTACCCACCTTCACCTCGTGGCGCGTCACCTGTCCACTGGCAGCAACGGCCATGGTGACAATCAACAATAAACTGATCAAAACTTTCTTCATCTGCTTATTTCCTCATTATCTTGGTTTTCTACATTGGGCAGTATATCTTTCTCAATGTGGTCCAGAATGGATTCCAGCTCAGCGCGGGTGTCGGCCTGGAGCATGGCGATGCGTGTCGGACGGAAGTTGCGGATGCCCTTGAACAGCGGGGTCGCCGCCAGGTGACGGCGGATGTGCAGGATACCGCGGTACTCATCGATGCGGTCGATGCTCTCGGCAATCTGGCGGCGCACGAGCGCCATCTTCTCCTCGTTGCTGATCTGGGGCACCTCGCCCGTGAGCAGGTACTGCTTCATCTCGCGGAAGATCCACGGTGCACCGATGCTGGCACGTCCCACCATCACACCATCGACACCGTAGCGGTCGTAGCACTCCTTCAAGCGCTGAGGGGTGGTCACGTCACCGTTGCCGATGATGGGTATCTTCATCCTGGGATTGTTCTTCACCTCACCGATGAGGGTCCAGTCGGCCTCACCGCTATAGATCTGGGAACGCGTGCGGCCGTGGATGGTCAGGGCGGCGATGCCGCAGTCCTGCAGCTGCTCGGCCAGGTCCACAATGATCTTGTTGTCGTGATCCCAGCCCAGGCGCGTCTTGACGGTCACGGGCAGGTCAACGGCCTTGACCACGGCACGGGTGATCTCAAGCAGCAGGGGCACGTTGCGCAGCATTCCCGCACCCGAGCCCTTGCCGGCAATCTTTTTCACCGGGCAGCCCCAGTTGATGTCAATCAGGTCGGGCTTGGCGGTCGCGGCGATGCGGGCTGCCTCGACCATCGCATCCAGGTCGCGGCCATAGATCTGAATGGCCGCAGGACGCTCGCCCGGGGCTATAGACATCTTCTGGAAAGAGCGCTCGATGCTGCGTATCAATGCATCGGCACTGACAAACTCGGTATAGACCATATCAGCGCCCTGCTCACGGCAGATGAGCCTGAACGACTGGTCGGTCACATCTTCCATCGGTGCCAACATCACGGGACGCTCGCCCAAGTCTATATTACCTATTTTCATCGTGAAACCTGTGCTCTGGACTTGTTTTAACCCTGCGAAATTACATCAATTTGCCCGACTGACCAAAACCTTAACGCATTTTAGGACAATATTGACGCTAAAGTAACTATTCCACGAATCATCTGCCGAAAAATCTCACGCAAAGTCCCAAAGCCGCTAAGTGTCTGATTTTAATTGATTTCTGATTACCAACCTATTGACGATAATTGGCGACATGTATGAATAGACGCTTGGATTAGTCCACAATTAATCATTATATTAAGGGGGCTTCTAAAAATTAGCTTGACATTGATTTTGATTTATTTTTGAGCAGATTTTGACTTAACTTCGCAGGAGCATAGCGAGCTATGGTC
>JAFTEU010000159.1 GCA_017453505.1 Muribaculaceae bacterium | reverse complement strand
TCTCTTCTCTCCTCCCTCCTCATTCCTCCCCCCTCTGCTCGCGTTAGCGAGCAAATTTTGTGATGTCGGCAATATTTACTACCTTTGCAGGCCAATTGATTGAAGTAAACTACATTAATTAATAAAAAAAGAGACAAATGAAGATGTTACAAGGAAAAGTGGCGCTCATCACGGGTGCCGCAAGGGGCATCGGCAAGGCCATCGCCCTGAAGTTTGCTGCCGAGGGCGCTGATGTCGCCTTCACCGACCTCGTTATCGACGAGAACGGCAAGCAGACCGAGCAAGAAATCGCTGCCCTGGGCGTGCGTGCCAAGGGCTATGCCAGCAACGCTGCCAACTTTGAGGAGACCGAGGCTGTCGTGAAGCAGATTCACGAGGACTTTGGCCACATCGATATCCTGGTGAACAACGCCGGTATCACCAAGGACGGTATCATGCTGCGCATGACCGAGCAGCAGTGGGATGCCGTCATTGCCGTTAACCTCAAGAGTGCGTTCAACTTCATCCACGCCCTGGTGCCCATCATGATGCGCCAGCGCAGTGGCTCCATTATCAACATGGCATCGGTAGTGGGTGTGCACGGTAATGCCGGACAGGCTAATTATGCCGCCAGCAAGGCCGGCCTTATCGCTCTGGCCAAGAGCATCGCCCAGGAGATGGGCAGCCGCGGCATCCGCGCCAACGCCATCGCTCCCGGCTTTATCGACACGGCCATGACCCAGGCCCTCAGTGAGGAGGTCCGCAAGGAGTGGTGCCAGCGCATCCCCCTGCGCCGTGGCGGCACGGTCGAGGACATTGCCAACGTGGCTACCTTCCTCGCTAGCGACATGTCGGCCTATGTCACCGGCCAGGTCATCCAGGTCGATGGTGGTATGAACATGTAAGCATCGCCATCCAGCGCTATTACATCCTAACAAGTGACGGCTTTCCCAAGTGGAATGTCGTCACTTGCGTTCTGGGGAGGGGAAAGGTGTCTTTTTCATCTAAAGAAACCACATTTTTCTATTTATATTTTGCAAAACAGAAATTTATTTATATTTTTGCGATTGGATGATTTGATATACCGTCTATTTTGTATACTTATTATTAATTATTATTTTTTCTTGACATGAATAGGATTACTTTATTGATTTTGATGGCACTACTCGTCATGACGAGTGCGGGTGCCCCGATGAAAAGGAATGTGCCTCTTCAGGCATTGCAACGTACTGCTTCAATGCAAATCGCACGACCGCAGGCCGTTGAGCAGGCATTGCCGACATGTGACTCTGCTTCGGTCGGTGTTCAACAACAGGGTGTGCACACCCCTAGGGTCACCTTGTTTTACCGTCGCCCGGCAGGTGCCTTCAATTGCGAGCAGATATGGTATGATGGCGACTATTTTGTACCGCAATACGGGTATGTTTTCTTCAAGCCTTGGGGTGAATATCATTTCATTGCTTCGGCGACGGGCCTTGATGAGCAGAGTTATTTTGGCTGGAATGTATATCACGATTCCGATCACTATGAAGACGAGACCATAGAAATGGAGACGGACATCAGCGTCACATATGATGAGTCAATCCAGCAGATGCCTTCGTTCTTCTCCTATGTCTCAGGAAATGGAATTTCGAGCGAAAACTGGTATTGCTATCAGCATCCCAATTTCTATTATAACGAGGACAATGTTGTCACTTCTCCCCAGGAGCCTGCCAGAGCACTTGCTGTCCGCAATGCCAGCATGGCCTTTGGTGACTCGGCTGAATTATTGCTCTCTAGCAAGACCTTTCGTTTTGATGGCAATAATTATAATAAATTCACCTACTACACGTTCCCGATAGCACCTGACGAGGGCGTGATTCCCGAAACAGAGATGTGGTTCGGCAAGAACAATCGTCACTATGATGGTATCGCCCAGGCATTTGAGAAGCCTGAGCACCCTTATGTGCTCAAGAAGGTCTATCTCTATGGTACATATTTTACTTGTTCGGCTCCAGTAATGATGACATGTAAGGTGTACAGGCTGGATACGATTCCTGAGTATGATGAAGTGGCTTCTGTTTCCCTGCCTGAGGTGCCAGGGGAACTGATCGTGAATGGCGAGGGATGGGTGATGCCTGACAATAATGGGATGATCGAATTTACACTCTATGATCATGATGAGTATGATCACGAATTGACCCTTGAGTGCACCCCAACGATTGACGATCCCATCCTGATAGTCATTGAAGGTTACAACGATCCTGAAATGGCAGATCTCAAAAACTTCTCAGCCTACGCCTATTCTAATTTTAATGATGACGAGGGCTATGGAGAGCTGGCTTACTTGAAGACGCCTGTTAATGATGAGGATGGCAATTTCACTGGGGAGTATATTTGGCATGGGCTGAACAATTACTTCGGCTCTCGGGAAATGAAGACTGGATTCTCCATCTTTATTGCTGTTGATCAACCGTTCTTAGCCTTCAGGAACCCTGACGAGGATGGGGTGTACACCTTCCCTGTAGAGGGTGGCCTAATGGAGAAAGGGTATAGCATTGACGATGCTGTTGTTACAGTCGATGGCATTGAGTTCCTCTCCTCAGTACCCAGTGTGGATGGGGAATGGAACTTGACTTGGAATGGTGTTGATGAGGTGCCTGAGTGGTTGGAAATTGAACTGAGCGACGTTGAGACCGATGGTGAATTCAGTGGTATCGTGAAAGCCGATGTGGCAGCCGAACCATTGCCCGAAGGTGTGTTTTATCGCGAGGCAACCATCCGCTTTGCGATTCCTGGTGACTACCGGGATTACAAGTTCATCCAGGGCGAGAAAATTGGGCCGGTTCTGCCTCCCGAGCCATCGATCGCAACTCTCAACGAATTGATTGACATGATTCTGAGTGGCACGTATAATCCGAGGTATGATTTCAATGGTGATGGTGTCATCAATATCGCAGACATCAACCTGCTTATTGACATTATCTTGACATATTAATGAATCAGATCATGGCAAAAGAAAACGGGTCCTCAAAACTTGGACCCGTTTTCTTTTCTTGTACGCACGGCATGGTCATTTTCTAACGGGTCAAAGTCCCGAGCGCGCCCTAAAGGCG
>JAFTEU010000013.1 GCA_017453505.1 Muribaculaceae bacterium | reverse complement strand
TTATCCCACGTTACTGGAATACTACGAGAAATTGCACCCACACTTATGAACCGCCGTATGCCGAACGGCACGTACGGTGGTGTGAGAGGAAAGGAAACGAAAGTAGGTCAGAAAACTTTCGTTTCCCGACCTACTCGATTTGGATCATCGTGTTAAGGAGCTGCCATCAGCGTGAAGAGTGTCTCACTCCTCACCCTCGGCCACCTCGCACTGGCACATCTCTCGGTACTCCTGCCAGTCGGGGTCTTCCTCGGCCTCAAACTCAAGCGGTAGCGTGGGGAAAGGGGACATCGCCTCGTTGAACTTGCGCTGGAAGATGTGCAGGCTCCGGGTGTAGAAAACCCAGTTGCGCTCGCCGTCGCCAGTGTAGATGCCTGTCATCACGGCAACAGGGTCGCTGTCAAAGGTCTCGTTGAGCGTGTCGGTAACCTCTTCCATTACCTTGCTGTCGGCATAGGGGGGCAACCCTTTCTCGTCGCCCTCATAGCGCCATGTCACCTCGACGCGGTAGCGATACAGCCCTGTCTCGATGACATTATCCATTGCCCGGCGGCCTGTCACGAGGATGAGTCTGCCGTCATCGCCCTCGGCGGGAGCGGTCCACCAGTCATTGCTGATTCTGAGTTTTGCCATGACTACTGGGCGCTGCTGGAGGGATAGACAAACTTAATGATGTCGTACTTGAGATTACGGCCTTCTCCCTGAGCACGTGCTGCATACACCTGGAAGGTGGCGTCGACAGTAGCTGCGCTGCCATAGGTGCCTGAGGACAATTTGCCTTTCATCTGCTCGAGATAGGCTTTGAACTTGGGCACAAACTCTTCCTCATACTTCTTGATGGCAGCAGCATCGGTCGTGGCAAATTCCGAGGCATCGCCAGTAGTGTAGTTGGCTTTCTCGTCATAGACGATCTGGTTCGCGTCGATCCATGATTTGATGTCGAGCAGCAGCTGGTCAGGGCCGGTAAAGGTGCCTTCACTTGCCGAGATCGTGTAGGTGACGTAGAGCGGAAACTCGGGATCGGGAGGAGTGCTCAAGTCGCATGATGACAATGACGTGGCTGCTATCATGAAGCAGGCTAAAGAGAGAACCCAGTTGTAGATATGTCTCATTTCGGTAGGTGGATAGTTGTTAAAATGATTGTATTGGTTATTATTAGCCACAAAATTACTCATTTGCAGGAAAAACGGCATCAAAAAAGGAGGATTTTTTTGCCCAAGTGTTGATTTGCTCCCTTTCAAACATCGTCATTTTGGGGCTTTATGTGCCCGTAATGGCCTATTTTAGCGTAAAATTTACCGAAAATAGCTTGTTAATAACTTTTTTTATATACCTTTGCATGCCCGTTTTATGGTACTTGCCTGAATCGGGAAGTCGTGAAACGGCGACGATGGAGGGTTTGCCGGTGGCATTGCGCTCGGTCGTGAATGTAGAACTAAACTATAAATGAATGAATAAGACATTATTGACGATTGCTGTCGTGGCGTTGCTCACCTTGTTCACTTCGGCTTATTATTCGGCTCCTGCCGACAGTCGCATCGGTTACAAGGCTCCGGCGCTGGCCCTGGGCAATGGCAACAATGGTCTGTCGCCGCTCCAGCAACGGCGAGGCGAGAATGTACTTCTCACGTTCTGGACATCGGCCGATGCCGAGTCGCGCTTGAGTAACATGCACTATGACCGCTTGTCGCGAGGTGGTGGCAAGGGTTTTGTTCATGTGTCCGTCAATCTGGATCGCAGCATCAGCGTGTTTAACAGCATCGTTGCGCTCGACAACCTGGATCGCTCTTCCCATTTCAACACTTCGATCGAGGCTCAAGAGTCGATTATCAAGAATTGGCGCCTCAACGAGAGCTATCACTCCTTCCTGATCGACGGTGAGGGCAAGATTGTAGCTATTGACCCTGATGCCCAGATGCTTGCCAGGCTCAAGTAAATCCTAGCATTCGACCAATCTACTACTAAATAGACGATTGCCGAGGCTCCAGAATCACCACCATGGTACTGGATCCTCGGTAACCTTTTTGTTAGGGGAGAATGAGGCTCACCCGATAAAAGGTGGGGGTGGCGAGGTCTTTCGACCTCATGCTTGCCCCCACTAATTTTCCGCTGAGCCGAAAATGAATACGTCGGCTGTCAGTGATGCCGCTTGTCAAGTGGTTTTCTTCTTGAGCTTGAAGGTGGGACGCACCAGCCATCTGAAGAATTGGACCTTGCTCATCAGGAACACGATGAGCGTGACAGCAGCTGTATAGAGCAGCATGAAGGGGAAAGAGTGCGGCATGCTATAAAACCTGAACAGTGGCAGCAGCATCAGATTGATGACCAGGAAATGATACAGGTAATAGAACAGGCTGTCCTTGCCGATGGGAATCAACCACCTGATTTCCCTCATCAGGTTAAACACCAGCAGAGACATGGCGGTTGAGCAGATGACGATGAGGCACTTCTGCGGCAGGTCTTGGAGCAGGTAGTGGTCGGCACCATTCATGATGTTGCCGCATCGAGGATAGAGCCAGAAGATGAGAGGCAATAGCACGACTACCGTGATGGCATGTAACGCATTACACTTCCACCAGCGCGCAGGAATAGCGCCTTGACGATAGTAATATCCCAGCAGGAAGAAGAAGTAGAAGTTCAGGCCGCGTTGTATCGCCAGTGTGTTGCCGATGTGGGTGAGACCACTCAGCAGGGTGATGACCAAGGCGATGCCCAGGTACAAAGCGGGCCTCTTGAGCAAGGCCGATGGCGTGTAATAGAGCAATATGCGCCAGTAGATGAGGGCCATCAGATACCATAACCCGCCGAATGGGAATCTCGCGAAGATGAGTTGTTGAAAAGAGCCTCCCCATAAGCACATCCTCAACACGCTCAACACATGGAAGATGACCAATGCGATGGCAATGTTGCCCACGCTGCGCCACATGTCTCGGGCGTGCTGTTGCTCAGGTTTCTTGGTCAGGTAGCCCGAGATAATGATGAACAGGGGCATGTGGAACACATAGATCAGTCCCATCACCGCATGGTTGATCGTGTTGACGTTGTCAAGCGTGGTGATGACATGGCCCATGATAACGAGTATGATCAATAGGCCCTTTAATGAATCTATGCGTTTATCTCTAGCCATGATCCCTATAGTAGCATTTGCATGATTGCGACATCACGGTAGTTGCTGCCTCGCTTCACCCAAGAGTGTAAGATGCCGGCCTTGCGGTAGCCGTAGTCCTCAAATAACTTGAGGCACACCGTGTTGTCGAGAGCGATGTAAACATAGAGTTGCCGCAGGCCGATGTGGTCTCGGGCATATTCCGTCAACAGGTCCAGCGCTTGTCGCCCCAGGCCCTTGCCTCGATGTTCATTGGCGATGAATAGTCCCAGCTCGGCACGGTTGTTCAGCGGGTCAAAGTTGATGAAATCGATAGTTCCTGCGGGAGCTCCGCTTTCAGTCAAGGTGATCATCAACCGCAATTGCCGCTGGGAATAGATGTCGCCGGTATAGTTCTGCAGATAATGCCACAAGGCTTCGCGCGAATATGGCGCAAAGGTGTCGCTCACGGCCCACAGGTTGGTGTCGTTTTCCCAGCGGTAAAGCGTGTCGAGGTCGGTAGGCTCCAGGGCTCGCAACGTCACTATGTCATTACTCAACAGCTGGCTCATGACATTTTAGGTGAAATGATGATGCCGTGACGGTCGGCAAAGATGTGGAACGCGAGCCGGCTCTGGCCACCATGCTCAAGGATGTAATCGACAATCTGGGCATAGGTGTGGTTCCCGTCGTCAATCAGCACGTTGCAATTCCCCGACTGGGGTATGCTATCCATGAAGAAATCGATGCCAGCACGATGCGCAACCTCGTCAGGCTTGTCACTGATAATCGCCCATGGCCAGGAATCGCTGGCGGGCTTGGCGGGCTTGGGGATCAAGCGCTTGACAAGGCGCTTGGCCATTGACAATCCGGCACGGACCATCACACCCGTCTTGACGATAGGGTAGAAGATGACATTGAACCGCGGGAAATGCTTGCGATAGAAAATGAGCATCGCGTCATAGAAGACCCTCACATAGCGCATTGAGTCCTTGTGGGTGCTCTCGCCCTTGTAGTGGACCATCGGTGTGGGAAGGAACCAGTTTTCATATCCCGCCTTGACGATGCGGTAGCTCAAGTCAATGTCCTCACCGTACATAAAGAAGTCCTCATCAAAGCCCCCTAACTGTTGCAGCACGCTAGTGCGACACAGCATGTAGGCTCCGGAGAGGATGTCGATGCACTGGGGCTCCCGGTCGCTCAAGTAGCGTAAGTGGTACTTGGCAAACCAGGGCGAGCGGGGGAATAGTTTTGACAAGCCGAATATTTTGCAGAACGATACCCAAGGGGTGGGGAAGGACCTCTTACTCTCGGGCAGGAACACGCCGTTGCCATCCATCATGCGTGCGCCGATGGCTCCGCATTTGGGGTGGGACTGCATCCATGCGATGCCCTCCTGCAGACATCGCGGCGTGATGATGGTGTCAGGATTGAGGATGAGCGTGTACTCGCCTTGGGCCTGCATGATAGCCTGATTGTTGGCGCGCGCAAAGCCCACATTCTCCTGATTCTCGATATAGGTCACTTGCGGGTGCCGCTCGCGTGAGAAGGCGATGCTGTCGTCCCGGGACAGGTTATCGACGACAATGACCTCGACCGTCAAGCCTTGCATGGCCTGCTCCACAGCACGCAAGGTCTGCTCCAGCAGATACTTCACGCGATAGTTGACGATGACGACGGTCAGTTCCATATATGATTATAACGGCTGTTTATCGGTTTTTATTATAGGACAATGCAGCGCCAAGGGCGGTGCAGTGGCAGGAATGCTCAGGAATGTGGAACCTCACGCCATAGAGGGTCTCCATCATCGGAAAGATGACGTGGCATTCGGGCAGACGGGTTAGATTGCCGATAAGCACGAAGTCCTTGATGCCTTGACTCACCTGGGACAACACGGCACAAGAGCCGATGGTCTCAAGCACCATGCAGATGATACCCTTGGCAATATCGTTGGGTGTGGCATTGCTGTTGACCACCTTGCCGAACAAAGATGCGGTTGCATACATGGGAAGTCCCTCGATGTCCTTCTTGCTGATGTCCTTGATCTGCAGGTTGATGTGTGAGATGTCTCCATGTGAGGCCATCTCGACGACCTCGCTGATATGGGTGGTCTTGAGTAGCAGGTGGGACAGGCCTTGAAGCGTGCCGCCACCCATCGAGATGCCGCCGATGTGGCTGATCTTGTCACCATCGACATGCACCAGGGTAGTGCCTGTGCCCATCGACACAACCACCAGCCGGTCCAGCCCGCTGTCAAATCGAGCACCCAAGCCGTCGGCCTGGAACTCATCAACGTGGGTCGTGGGCAGCCCATAGATGGGTGTGGTCACACCGCTTGCTCCCACACCAGTGAGCATGACATGCTCGACATCGTCAAGTGCAATATTGTTATCATACAAGTACTTGCCGAAAGCTCCGAACAACGACGTGATGGGGTCGTTTGCGGTGATGTTCATGGGTGACTTGATGGTCTTTCCGTTCTCAATACCCACAATCTTGGTCGTGCTGCCGCCCACGTCTATGCCGATGACTAAACTCATTGTTTGCTCTATTTTAAACTATGGAACTATACGGTTAATTACAATTGGGGTCGCGGGGCAGGTTGAGCCACAGCCGGTATCGGTCGCCGAAGCGTGCTACCGCGTCTCGCCACTGGTCATCATCACCGTCCCCCATGAGCAGCTCAGGTCCGCAATTGTTGAGCACAGCCCAGTCGTGGCGCTTGATCTCGCTGGTGAGTTGGCCTTTCTCCCATCCGCTGTAACCCACGATGAACTTGATGCGCCCGTCAACAGGGCCTCCCAGTTCAAGATAGCTCTTGATGGCCTCAAAGTCGCCCCCGAAGTAGATGCCATCGCCCACAAGGGTCGATTGCGGAATGATGTCGGGACCCAGGGTGTGCATGAAGAACATCATCTGGCTGCCGACAGGACCGCCCAGGAACAGCGGGATCTCTTCAACGGTCTCGATTTCGGGCATGATATCACGCAGGTTGTAGCCGGTATAGTGGTTCACAACGACACCCATCGCACCGTCTCCCTCATCAGGATCGACGATGAGCACCAGCGACCTCTTGAAAAAGAAATCATCGACGGTGGGCTTGGCCACAAGCAAGGATCCACGCTCGGGCAATGGCTGCTCGTCGTTGAGGTTAAAGATGTCTTGATCCCATTCATTCATGTCGCAAAAATAGTAAAAATTGTCTTATCGCATGGAATTTCGTTGAAAATAAAGTCAACAAGTACTCTTAATGGCGACAAGTGGCGCAATATTTGCATTCTGGGTCTAATAAATCCTGTTTTTTTACGTTCTATAATATAGAAACAATATAGATAGCAATGAAAGTTATGAAATTCGGCGGGACTTCGGTCGGGTCGGTCGAGAGCCTCCGCAATCTTAGGGATATTGTCAATTCCGAATCCCGGCCTGTGCTTGTTGTGGTATCGGCGATGGGTGGTTTCACCAATCAGCTGCTGGCCATGTGTGAGCAGGCACAGCAACGGGACATCTCATGCCTGGAAACGCTGGAAGCCGCCCGTAAGCGCCATCACGATGCAGTCGATGGAGTTGTAGTCGAGTCCATGCGCGAGCAGGTGCATGCTACCATCGATCGTTTCATCGACGAGAGTCTTAAGCCCTACTATCTGGCCCTCGCCACCAATCCCCACATGCCTGCGGATGAGATTGAACGCGTGTGTGATGCCATTGTCGCTCATGGCGAGATTCTCTCGTCTGCTATTGTGACGGGGATGTTCGAGGACGGTGTGCCCCACTTGTCTCTCAACTACATGCGCACTGTCCCTGATGGTAGTGGCCGTGTCCTTGACTGGGAGGAGACGGGAAGACTGGTTGAGGCTGATTTTGCATCCTTGAGCGAGGGTGGTGTTCATGTAGCACAAGGCTTTATCTCTCGTGACAAGGTGTCTGGTGCAGTAACCAATCTGGGCCGTGGTGGCAGTGACTACACCGCTGCAATCCTTGCCACGTTGCTCGATGCTGAGTCCCTCGAAATCTGGACCGATGTGGATGGCTTCATGACAGCCGATCCACGCACCCATCCCGACGCGACGGTCATCCCGCAGATGACTTATGCCCAAGCCCAGCAGATGTGTGATGCTGGAGCCAAGGTCATCTATCCGCCCACCATTGCTCCAGTGGCGATGAAGCATATTCCTGTATGGGTGAAGAATACCTTTAATCCTGCAGCGACAGGAACAGTGATACTTGATAGTTGACGATGCTTTACTACAGTACAAAGAATCGTCAGACCACTGCGACGCTTGAGCAGGCTGTTATCAGGGGACTAGCTCCTGACGGAGGATTATACCTGCCCGAGCGGCTTCCGCAACTTCCGCAGGCCTTCATGCGCAACATGGGTGCCATGACGTTACAAGAAGTGGGCTATGCCATCGCGTCGTTTGCCCTCAGTGATGACGTGCCGGCCGACGTGCTGCATGATATCGTGTTCGATGCCTTTGACTTTGACATACCATTGGTCAAGATGCCCGGCGGCAACTATGTGCTAGAGCTTTTCCATGGCCCCACGATGGCCTTTAAGGATGTGGGTACGCGTTTCATGTCCCGGTTGCTGAACTACTACCGCAGCCGTCATCCCGAGTGGCGTACGCTCAATGTGCTGGTTCCGACCAGTGGAGATACTGGAAGTGCGGTGGCCAACAGCTTCTGGCACATGCCTGGTGTCAATGTCTATGTGCTCTATCCTCGTGCCGCTGTGGGCAAGATTCAGAAGGCGCAGTTTGCCACCCTTGGCGACAACGTGACGGCGATTGAGGTCAATGGCTCATTTGACGACTGCAAGTCGCTTGTCGAAGAGGCATTTATGGATCGCGAACTCAATGAAGCGATGCGCCTCACGAGCGCCATGTCCATCAATCTGGCTCGACTGGTTCCGCAGATGGTGTATTACTTCTGGACTTACGCGCAACTGGTTAAGCAGCAAGTAGATACAAGTAATCTGGTTTTCGCTGTGCCGTGCTCCAATCTGGGCAATCTGACCAGTGGACTCTTGGCACAGCAGATGGGCTTGCCGGTCAAGCGCTTCATCAGTGTCGAGAACCAGAACAATATCTTTTATAATTACGTCAAGACAGGTTTCTTTAGCCCCAAGCCGACGCAATATAGTATAGCTCCGGCGCTGGATGCAGGCTGTCCTAATAATTTCGACCGTATCGTGGACCTGCTCGGCTCACATGACATCATCTGCCGTCACATCCATGCCTACAGCTATAATGACGACCAGATTATTGAGACGATACGTCAAACCTATCGTGATGAGCATTATCTGCTTGATCCTCATAGCGCTGTGGCCTATCGGGCTCTAGGTGAGGACCTTCGTCATGGTGAAACGGGCGTGGCCTTGGCCACTGCTCATCCTGCCAAGCTGCGTAATCTGATGGAAAACATTATCGAGGAGTCTATTCCACTCCCCGCCCAGCTGGAGCGGTTCCTGGGGGGCGATATCCATGTCAAGAAGATGAGCAACGGATTTACTGCTTTCAAACGCCTCTTGCTTGACAAGGCTTAATGCTTCATGGCTTGAATGATGGCTTTCTTCCTGGGTAAATATGGTTATCCTCGACTGGTCCTTCTATTGATGGCTTGTGCCGTGGTGACATCGGCCATCAATGTGCAGGATACCATGTTGACCTGGCTGCTTGAGGCTTTTCCTGTCCTGGTCGCGATAGCGCTGTTGGTGTTGACAATGAGACGATTTCGTCTAACCAATCTGCTCTATACACTGATATTGATTCATGCCTGTGTACTGCTTTATGGCGCTCATTATTCCTATGCTGGAGCACCCTTGGGCGACTGGCTCGGTGATGTCATGGGTTGGCAACGCAACAATTATGATAAATTGGGGCATTTCATGCAGGGATTCTGCCCGGTGATGTGTGCCCGCGAGGTGATTGCTCGTTGCACACCCATCCGCCGTGGAGGTTGGCTTGCCACGTTGAGTTTTACTGTTGCGATGACGGTTTCGGCACTCTACGAGATTGTGGAGTGGTTGGCCTCTTTGTCGGCACCCGATGATACCGAGGCTTTCCTGGGTACACAAGGGTACATCTGGGACACTCAGACCGACATGGCCATGTGCCTTATAGGTGCCGTCGTGGCACTTGCGCTACTGTCACATCTCCATAATCGTCAATTGGATCAACTCTGTGGTCGTTCTTCTCGTGACTAGTAACTATTCAGCGACTTCAACTCACGCAAAGCCGCGAAGTCGCTAAGCAAAGTTGACATAAACGTCAAGAAATCAACAAAATATACAAATGTATATATAGAAAGATATTAATTGTAAGGTGTTTACATTGCGCCCTTCTGATATTCATTTATTATTGATACTGATACGCAACTCTCAGATGTTTGTTGATAGCAAATGATAACATCCTTAATATTAAAAACTTAGCGACTTAGTGGCTTAGCGTGAATTTATGATTATGCGTTTTGGCTGAATAGTTACCGTGGCTGATTATTGTGTTAAAATTATGCCACAATTACACGATATTATTCTTTTTTGCGCACTTTTCTGTAAATAAAAAGCGCCTGTTGTGGCGTTATATGTTGGATTGATGAAATCGTCAATGCCTTCGGCTTTGCCTAACTCATTATTTGGGGAAATGAGGGAACGATAATCAGATAAATTGGCTTAATTCGCATTAGCTCCGTAGGGCTATTGTTCATTTTACAAGGATTACAGCAGGAAGAACAGCGACACGCCGATGACCGAGATCAAGGCGCCCAGCAGACTCTTCATCGTGATGGGCTGCTTAAAAATCCAGTAGGCAGGCAGGATGATGATGATGGGTGTCAGGGCCATCAAGGTGCTGGCGATACCGGCAGCGGTATATTGCACGGCCAGCAACGAAGCACCCACACCGATAAACGGGCCAAAGATTGTCGTCGCTACTGCAGTGATGATTCCAGCACGGTCACGGGTGCCCTTGACGAGTGGCTTGAATCCTTCCCTGAATGCCATCAGCACGGTGAAGCCGATAGTGCCTGCCACGCACCGAAAGAAGTTGGCATGGAAGGGAAGCATCCAACCGGCCAGGTCGGTCGTGAGGGATGACTCATAGTAATTCATTCCTATCTTGCTCAATACCAAGCCAACTCCCTGGCACACAGCGGCACCGATAGCAAACAACACACCCGCCAACGGCAATTTGAGTGACAGCTTGTGATGGTCACCGCGGCCCAGCACGGTGATGGCTATGCCTGCCAGCGTGACAATCATGGCAAGGATGGCCGTGGGGCGGATTTCCTGCCCGAGCGTGAACCAGGCCATGATGGCGGCGGTGATGGGTGCCAACGTCATGAACAATTGGCCGAACTTGGAGCCGATGATAATGTAGCATTGAAACAAGCAGAAGTCGCCGATGACATAGCCCACCAGACCCGACAGCATCATCCACAAGTAGGCCTCGGTGCTGGCATGGGCGGGCAGGGGAGATCCCGTCAACAACCAGAACATGATGCATGAGAAAAACAGGGTGATCACCATGCGCATCAGGTTGAGCGTCAGGTTTCCCAGTCGCTTGCTGCCATACTCGCTTAGCAATGCGGTTGCTGTCCACGAGAATGCTACGCCTATTGATATCAGTTCACCAACGTACTGCATGCCTGCAAAGGTACAAATTAGTGAGTAGTTAATTCTGAAATGTAACTGTTTTTTTCCCGAGCGTAGAATTTTCTTTCTGCTAATAATAAAAACTGTGGACCGATAACCAAGAACTGAAAACTTTTGTGTACATTTGCAGGTTACAAAGTTTCATTTAACTCGTTGATTATTTTCAATGGGTTGAGTGACAATACTTTAATGTTAACAACTAAACCAAGATATGAGCGAAAAAACTATTGGAAAGAAGAAAAACAAGAAACGCAGCATTGTCCGCAAGATGTGGACATGGTTCGCCATCTTTGTCGGTTTGATAGTGCTGATGTTTGTGTTGATTTACAATGGTGTGATAGGTTACATGCCACCCATTGACCAGCTGAAGAATCCCACCGACAAGTTCGCCTCGACCATTTACAGTGCCGATGGCGTGGAGATGGGACGGTATTACCGCAGTCGCAGTAACCGCATCTATGTGGACTTTGACGAGATGTCACCTTTCTTGACCCAAGCGCTGATCGCTACCGAGGACTCCCGCTTTGACGAGCACTCGGGCATTGATGTGCGCGCCATTGGCCGTGCTATCATCAAGCGCATCATCATGGGACAGAAGAGTGCCGGTGGTGGCAGTACCATCACCCAGCAGTTGGCCAAGCAGCTGTATTCTCCCGAGTCACATAACATCTTTGAGCGTGCATTGAAGAAGCCCGTCGAGTGGGTTATTGCCGTGAAGCTAGAGCGCTACTACACCAAGGATGAGATTATCAAGATGTACTTTAACCAGTTTGACTTCCTCAACAATGCCGTGGGTATCAAGATGGCTAGTGAGGTCTATTTTGACAAGGATCCCAAGGACTTGAATATCCAGGAGGCCGCTACACTGGTGGGTATGTGTAAAAATCCGTCTTACTATAATCCCGTGCGCCACACCGAGCGCACGCGCCAGCGCCGCAACGTGGTGTTCGAGCAGATGGTAAAGGCAGGTTACCTGAGTGAGGCCGAGTGCCAACAGCTGCAGACGTTGCCCCTCGAGATTAAGTTCAAGAAACTTGACCATAATGATGGTCCTGCTCCTTACTTCCGTGAGGAGTTGCGCCGCGTGATGAGTGCCAAGAAGCCCAAACGCAGTGATTATCCCTCGTGGAACCAGCAGGCCTTCATCGACGATTCGGTGGCTTGGGATGTCAATCCGCTCTACGGCTGGTGCAACAAGAACACCAAGCCCGACGGTTCGCATTATGACATCTATACCGATGGCTTGAAGATCTACACCACGATTGACTCACGCATGCAGGAGTATGCCGAGAAGGCTGTGCTCAAACACATGAGCAAGACCTTGCAGCCGGCCTTCCTGCGTGAGCGTGGCGGCACCAAGAATCCCTATACCAACAATAAGTCAGAGCTGTCCAGCGCAGGCAAGCAGGCACTCATCAATGCTGCCATCCGCCACAGCGAGCGTTACCGCGTGCTCAAGGAGCAGGGCATGAGCGATGCCGAGATCATGGATAACTTCAAGAAGCCCATCCAGATGCACTTGTTCAACTATGAAGGAGGCTTTGATGCCCAGATGTCGCCGCTTGACTCGCTGCTCTACACCAAGTCCTTCCTGCGCTGCGCGATGATGTCGATGGATCCCGTCACGGGCTTTGTTAAGGCTTACGTCGGTGGTCCCAATTTCCGTTTCTTCAAGTATGACATGGTATCGACAGGCCGTCGCCAGATTGGTTCAACCGTAAAGCCATTTGTGTATTCACAAGCCATTGAGTTTGGTGGACTGACCCCGTGCTCGACACGTCCTGGTGGCGCTCCCAATATCATCTGGCACAATGAGGTTTACAATCCTGCCAATGAGGGTAGTGGTGGCGCGATGTCGTTGAAGCAGGCATTGACCTATTCCAAGAACTGGATTTCGGCAGGCTTCATGCGTGGAACCCGTGAGAACTGGATTGAACGCAACGGCTACTATACAATGACTCCAGATGACCTGGCCAAGTGGATGCACAGCTTTGGTATTACAAGCTACCTTGACCCTGTTCCTGCTTTGAGCTTGGGATCCTGTGAGATTTCGCTGCGTGAGATGGTGGCTGCCTACTCAGCGTTTGCCAACGGTGGCATGCGTGTGGAGCCCGTCTATGTGTCGCGCATCACAGACAACCGCGGTAATGTGCTGGCTGAGTTCACTGGCAACCAGACCGAGATCATGAGTGAGGACACTTACTTGAAGATGCTCTCGATGCTCCTCGAGGTAGTGAACAGTGGTACTGGTGCCCGACTGCGCTACGCCTATGGCATCACTGCCGACATGGGTGGCAAGACCGGTACAACCAACTTCCATAGCGATGGTTGGTTCATGGGCTTCACCCCCGAACTGGTAACTGGTGTTTGGGTTGGTGGCGAGGAACGCTACATCCACTTTAACAGCATGGCTATGGGTCAGGGTGCCGAGGCGGCCCTTCCCATTCTGGGCTATTACATGAAGTGGCTCTATGACGATAAAGCATTGCCTTACAAGCAGAGCACCAAGTTTGAATTCCCCAGTGGATTCAATGCCTGCGGCGACGAGCTCGGTGGCTACTACGGCAGTGGCGGCGGAAGTTGGCACGGTGGTGGCGGTGGAGGCGGTGACGCTGGCGCTGAAGGCGGTGGCGGCCAGGATGACGCCACCGAAGGACTCTTCGACTAATATTCCCTATGGCTACTATAGAAACTATAGCATCTATAGTTTCTATAAAATAAAGACCGCCACGAGCGCAATGCCCGTGGCGGTTTATCGTGTCTTTTATCTTGATTGGCTCAATCAGGATAGTACAACTTCTGTGCAGCGGCGAGGGTGTTCTTCATCAGCGAGCAGATGGTCATCGGGCCTACACCGCCGGGAACAGGGGTGATGTACTCGCACTTGGGAGCCACCTCGTCAAACTTCACGTCGCCGTTCAGGCGGTAGCCGGTCTTGCTCTCGGGATCGGCAACGCGGGTGGTGCCCACGTCGATGACAACAGCGCCCTCCTTCACCATGTCGGCGGTCACGAAGTTGGGACGGCCGATGGCTGCGATGATAATGTCTGCCTGGCGGCATTCCTCCTTGAGGGTCTTGGAATGGCTGTGGCAGATGGTTACCGTGGCATCGCCGTGCTCCTTCTGTAACATGAGCTGTGCCATGGGCTTGCCTACGATGTTGCTGCGGCCCAGTACGACGCACTTCTTGCCCGAGGTGGGGATGTTGTAGCGCTGCAGCAGGGTGATGATGCCCAATGGTGTGGCCGAAATGAAACTGGGAAGACCCAGTGTCATGCGACCGGCATTCATCGGATGGATGCCATCCACATCCTTGCGGTAGTCGATGGTGTTGATGACATGCTGCTCGTTGATGTGCTTGGGCAACGGCAGCTGCACAATAAAGCCATCCACATCATCGTCTTCGTTCAGCTTCTTGATGCAGTCCAGGAGCTGTTCCTCGGTCGTGTCCTCTTCCAGTCGGATGAGTGAGGATTTGAAACCGCACTTTTCGCAGGCGATGACCTTATTCTTCACGTATGCCTCCGAACCGCCGTCGTGTCCCACGAGTACGGCAGCCAGATGCGGGCGCTTCATGCCCGCTGCTATCATCTGCTCCACCTCGGCCTTGATCTCTTCCTTGATGGCGGCAGCAGTCATTTTTCCGTCTATCAGTTTCATTATCGTCTCGTTATCAATTGTTTAGTATATGTCTCTTGAAAATCAAGCTACAAAATTACTCAATTTTTGTGAATTAGGATGGCATTACGGCCAACTTTTCATTGATTTGGATCGTTTTGTGGATAAATGTCGGCATGGCTTGCCATCATTTTTTCATGATCCCGCGCACCACAGGCCATCCCATCACTCCATGGCGACAGTCCACGAGACAAGTGTCACCTACTTGGAATTGATGATGGATATCGTCATCATTGATGTCAAATGAACTGTTGTCGTCGGTATATCTCCATTCAATCCAGGTGCTGTCATCGCCTACGGCCTTGTCGGTGATGACTGCAACTCGCTCTCGTTGTGCTGTCGTGATATAATAATTAGCAAAAATACAGGCGACATAGGGGGAACCTATAATGGCTAGCATGGTGGTTGGTGCAAGCTTGATGTATCCCTTCTGGTATAATAATGAACATAATCCAATAACGATACATCCCATTATCATGATCGAGACAGGGTCAGTTAAGAAGTCGGGAAGTGCATGTAGATCCATCCATAGGGATAGTCTTGAGCCCGCAATGGCTGCAATAAGGAATATCCAGATCGATAGGTCTGAACGAATGCTCCAGTCAGGTGCCCGGAATATTGATTTTAAGCGCCTGATCAGTCCTGGCTTTGAGGCTGTTATGGCAAAACTATCTTTATCAACTGTTCTCGCCCTCGGGCATGATGCATAGCCAGCAGTCTTGTCCGTTATTTTGTAGTCAAGGGATTCGCTCTCATAGTCAATGACATAGACGTGGCCTTGATTATCGACGGCAATGACATCAGCATCGTCGACCTTTTCATCCATGCATAACATGGCGTGAGATGGTAGGCCATAGCGGTTACAGCTGGTATAGGCTCTGACCTTTTGCTTGGTGTCGTCATCATCATGTAATTCCCAAACTAAATCAATTAGGGCTTGAAGTGGCATCTTGCCGTTGAATTTTACCAGATAATCTTGATCCGCTTCTAACTCTTGAATGGTGGCGTAGTAATCTAGCCCGTTGCCGCTTTCCCTCAAAGCAAACCTATTGATGGACTTAATCAATTGTCGGTAACCGAAACCTTGAATGTGCAGTATGCCATCGTTGATGAACTTTTGTTCATTGTCGTTATTTCTCATGGCTATGTGAGACTTTTAAACGGGATCGACATCGTAGTAGAGGCGCACCGTTTTCATACGGGCATCGGCGGCAATCATCTGCTCGTAGAGGTTGCGTAGGATCTTCTTGACCTTTGCCATCGAGGCGGCGGTTTCCATCTTCAGAGTGATCTGGCGGATGTACATGTTCTGTACCCGGGCTACAAACGGCGCCATTGGCCCCAGAACTCGTGTGCCGAAGACTTGCCGCAGCAGGTTGCTGAAGCGAAGTGACAGCTCACCCACTGTGGCATCGTCACGGTGCTTGAGGTAGATGTTGATGACCTTGGTGAAAGGCGGATAGCCAAATTTCTGTCTATCGGCCAACTCGTGCTGGTAAAATCCTTCGTAGTCATGGGCTTGCACATACTTGATGACATCATGGTCGGGATTGCTGGTCTGAATGACGACTTTGCCCTGCTTGTGGGCGCGGCCAGCTCGACCTGACACTTGCTCCAGCATGTCGAAGGCCCGCTCGTGGCTGCGGAAATCCGGGAAATTGATCATCGTGTCGGCATTGAGGATGCCTACAATGCTCACTGCGTCAAAGTCCAGCCCCTTGGTCACCATCTGGGTGCCCACGAGGATGTTGGTGCGGTGTTGCGAGAATTCGTCAATGATGCGGTCATAGCTGTTCTTGCTACGGGTGGTGTCAAGGTCCATGCGCGAGATTTTCTCTCCGGGAAACACTGTGTCGATGTCGTCTTCGATGCGCTCGGTGCCGTAGCCGATAATCTCAATGCCAGGCAATTGGCATGCCGGACACAGGTCGGGCAGCGGGATGGTGTAGCCGCAGTAGTGACACACGAGGCTGTGGTTGTGCTTGTGATAGGTGAGCGACACGTCGCAGTTCTCACACTTGGGCACCCATCCGCACTCTTTACAACGCACCATGGGCGAGTAGCCACGGCGGTTCTGAAACAGGATGACCTGTTCGTTGTCTTTCAGTGCCTTGCGGCATTCGGTCATGAGTTCGTTGCTGAACAGCCCGCTCATCTCGCGTCGCTTGCGGGCATCGATGGTGTCGATGACCTTGACGTCGGGCATCTTGATGTCGCCATAGCGGGTGAGCAGCTTGACGAGGCCATATCTGCCCTCAAGGGCTAGGTGATAGACCTCAATGGCCGGCGTAGCCGAACCCAGCACGGTCTTGGCACCGTGCATCTGAGCCAATATCAGGGCTGCGTTGCGTCCATTGTAGCGTGGAGCCGGATCCTGCTGCTTGTAACTGCTGTCATGTTCCTCATCCACGATGACTAGGCCCAGGTTGGAGTAGGGAAGAAATACCGACGAGCGCACACCGATGACCACGCATGGCTCGCTGTTGTCCAGAAGCCGTTTCCAGATGTCCACGCGCTCGTTATCGCTGAACTTGGAGTGGTAAATCAATAGTTTGTCGCCGAATACCCGCCTCAACCGTCGTGTCAGCTGCGTGGTCAATGCAATCTCAGGCACGAGGTAGAGCACTTGTTTGCCCAGCCTTAATGCGTCGGCAATGAGATGCATATAGACAGATGTCTTGCCGCTACTGGTCACGCCGTGCAGCAGTGTGATGGCATGCTGGCGCATCGACTGGTGAATCTCATCGTAGGCACGACGTTGCTCAGTGCTTAGCGCTGGCGGCTCTTCCAGAATGCTACCCAGGTCGGCAAAACGGTTAATCTCCTTCTTGTAGATTTCAAACAGGCCACGTTTCACAGCCTCGTGTAGCACTGCGCTGCTTACACCTGCACGCTTGAGCAGGTTCTCTTTGCTTACTTCCTTGATTTGGTCTCCATGCAGCCATCGTGACATGTCCAGATAGGCTAGCAGCAAGGATTCTTGCTTAGGTGCCCGCTTCAGCTGGTCAAAGAATTGATGTAGTTTTTCTTCCTCTTCACGGGCTATGGCAAGACGTATACATGCCTCTGTCTTAGGACGATAGTTGTCGACGACGCGCTCGCTCACGTGCAATGCATCCAGGTCCAACAAGTGGCTGACATTTCGTTCTACGGTTTTGAAACCTGTAGCCTTGGCAATTTCGGCAATCTGAACGCGTCCACGCTGGGCTGTGAAGTCAAGAATCACTCGCTCGCGGTCGGTGAGTTGTCCGGGCTCGCTCTCCTCAAAGTCTGGGTTGACGCTGATTGTCGTTTCGCTCTCGACTTTGAGTCCTGAAGGAACGGCCGCTTTATATACCTCTCCCATCGAGCAAAGGTAGTAGTCGGCGATCCATTGCCAGAATTCTAGTTGCGGGTGGCGCAATATCGGCTTGTCGTCAATGGTGCCCAGAATCTCTTTTACGTCATATCCCTTGGGCTCTTTATCGTGCAGTGAAGTGATAATGGCCGTGAAGATTTTCTTGCGCCCAAAAGGTACCAAAACACGCATGCCGATGGACAGGCGCATTCCCTCGGGAACGCGGTAGGTATAGGTTCCGGGTATGGCTAATGGCAGCA
>JAFTEU010000158.1 GCA_017453505.1 Muribaculaceae bacterium | reverse complement strand
CACTCCTCACTAATTCCTAATTCCCTATTATTGGTGTCCGGTAAAAATTCGCCAAGATCGCATAAACACCTCGTTATCAATACTATCATGGCGACATGGCATGAAGGGGCTTGATTTTTCAGGCAAGCAGGTCGAAGGCCTGCTAAATTTTCCCCGGACGCTAATGATTCCCTATCGCTTGTCCATGATGCCGTAGCGTTGCCAGGCTTCCTGGTCGTAGGAACTCTTGACAACTTTCTTCTGCTCCAGGAAGTCGTCCTTGACGGTCTGCAGGAGGGCATTGGTCTGGTTCACTTTCTCGGACAGCTCGGCGCGCAGGCGGTCACACTCCTCGCCAGCTGCACGCAGCTTCTTGAGATCTTCCTCCATTTTGTCGAGTTGGGCGGCGGTCACTCCCTTGGCCTGCAGTTCTGCCAGATTGTTACGGTAGCCCTCGATGAGCGAGCGGCTTTTTTCAACTTGTAAATCGATGGTCTTTGACATAGTCTTGATGAATTGATAGTGAATGATTGAAAATGACGAAAAACGGCCATTTCCTGTTAATTTCTCTCCAAAATTAACAAAAAAACGTCGTTTTCTGTTCTCGTGAAGCGCTGGTTTTTAACGATTTTTAGCCGAGCGGAGGCTATACTTTTCACTTATTTTAAAGATTTAGGACAGCGATTTTGGTCGCTATGTGGCGGCAAAATTGTACCTTTGCACCCTCAAAAAACAGATGCATCGATGCGCAAGCAGGACAACTATACATTCTTGACGACGGCACCAGTGAGACGTGTCATCCCGGCGATGGCAGTCCCGACGGTGATCAGCATGCTTGTCACGAGCATTTACAATCTGGTGGATACTTATTATGTGGGTCTCTTGAACACCCAGGCGACAGCCGCGGTGGGCGTGGTCTTTCCCGTGATGGCGATAATCCAGTCCATCGGTTTCCTGTTCGGCCAGGGGTCGGGTACCTACATGTCGCGCCACCTGGGGGCACGCCGCCTTGACGAAGCCCGCCAGATGGCGGCCACCTCGTTTATCGGCAGCATTGTCTGGGGTCTGGTCATCACCGTGCTGGGACTCATCTTCTTGAGGCCGTTGTCTATCGCATTGGGCTCAACCCCCACCATCTTGCCCTACACGATGCAGTTTATGGGCGTGATCCTGCTGGGCGCTCCGTTGATGACGGCCTCGATGGTCATCAACAACCAGATGCGTTTCCAGGGCAATGCCACCCAGGCGATGTATGGCATGATCTCGGGTGCGGTGCTCAATGTGCTGCTTGTGCCGCTGTTCATGTTCACCTTCGGGCTGGGCATCCTGGGCGCGGCCATCGGCACGGTGCTGAGCCAGTTGTTCGGTTTCATCGTGCTCTGGGTGATGTCGCGTCGTGGCGAGAATATTCCCATCGACCTCAAGCAGGCATCCCGCCGCTGGCACTTCCAGCAGGAAATCCTCAAGGGCGGCACGCCGTCGCTGACGCGCCAAGCCCTGGCCAGCATCGCCACGCTGATGCTCAATGTTGCGGCGGGCGTGTATGGTGACGCGGCCATTGCCGGCATGTCGATTGTGTCGCGCCTGGCATTCATCATCTTTGCCATCATCATCGGCATCGGGCAGGGGTATCAGCCCTTCTGCGGCTTCAACTACGGTGCGGGCCTGTACAAGCGCCTGGTCAAGGGATTCTACTTCACCATCCTGCTCGACATGGCCGTGCTGGTGGTGATGTGCGGCCCAGCCTATGTGTTTGCCGAGGAGCTGGTCGATCTCCTGCGCGACGACCCCGAAGTCGTTGTCGTGGGTGCAGTGGCCCTGCGCTGGCAGCTGGTTGCCCTGCCCATGGCAGCCGTGGTCACCGTGTGCAACATGACGCTGCAGACCAGCGGCCGCAGCCTGTCGGCCAACGTGCTTGCCGCAGCCCGCAACGGCATCTTCTTCATCCCCCTGATCCTGATTCTGCCTCATTTCCTGGGTCTGAAAGGCGTCGAGATCTGCCAGGCCGTGTGCGACATCCTGGCCTTCATCCTAGCCATCCCCTTGATCATCCACTTCTTCCACTCCCTGCGCCGAAAGAAAGCATAGACACAGACCTCACAAGTGGTTTACTTTTTATTGTTGCTGGTTGAGTGATTTCTTGCTGTTAATCAACTGTTTGTCGGTTGATGTTGGGTTACTTTATGTTTTACTGTGGGTGTTCGTGGCTTCAAGATTTATTATATTTGTGGTCGATAACATCATCATTTTCATTAACCAAAATTCTTTAAGTTGATATGAAAAATCAGTCATTATTAGTTAGGGTGCTTGCATTGCTATTGGCATGCCCCCTGTTGATGTCGGCCCAAGGTGTCACCTTCTGGAATTTCACAGACACAGATCTGTTTCCCAGCGACACCTTGTGGTCAACGACCACGTTGCATGGAGTTACCTTTGTCACCGACGGCTCGTCGGCCGATCGTGTTCCCATTTTCCAAGGCTGTTCCAGCCGTTCGTGGACCTCACCTACCGATGGCGAGACCTTGACGTTCACCCAGCGCATGAAATTCAATGGCAAGTCAAGTACGGCCTACCGTTGGCTGTACTTCATGGCTAACCCTGGCGACACCATTGAGGTGTGGGGCAATTCAACGTCCTCGTCCTCGTCACGCACGCTGACCTTGAAGAATGGGGGTTACAACGGCGCATCGCTGGGAGACATTGACCTGGCTCCTGGTTCTGACGTTTCCTATGGCTATGTAGTCAATGGTGGAACCGATGAGGCTGTCATAGCCATGATTTCGTCAGGCTCATGGTACACCTATGCCATACGCTTGAAGCCCAATCCCGACTATGATGGTTCCGGGACGACCCCAGTGGCACAGCGGTGGTTCCTCAAGCATCCCTGGGCCAGCGGCTCGTGGGAGTGGCGTGAGGTATATCCTAACGAGGACGCGACGCTGTACAGCCGCAAGGACATCTTCGGCGGCAACGGCTGCAACTATGCCGACAACATCAACGGCAGCGGCTCGTCGTGGGTGCCGTTGTCCGACATCGAACTGGTGAATAACCCCAATGTAGGAGACTCATGTGAGTTCACATTCAATCCACTCACTGGAGCTATCAGCATCCGCAATATGGGCGAGCCCCAGGAGGAAACGGGTCAGCGCTGGTTCTTCAAGCATGGCTGGGGAGACGGCCTGGATGCATCCTGGCAGTGGCGTGAACTCTATCCCAATGCCGATTCTACCTTATATACACGTCAAGACGTTTATGGCGGTACTGGCTGCAACTATGCCGACAACGTGCTGGGCATTAACTCCGTGTGGGTTCCTCTGAGTGACCTCACCTTGATAGATAATCCAGTGGTGGGAGACTCGGCCGAGTTTGCCTTTGACCCTGTCACTAAGGCGGTTTCCATCCGTCTGACCAAGGCTGCTCAGCAGGATGAGGTCATCATCGAGCCCGACCCCAGCAAGGCATTCTCTCTAGTGGGGGGCCGCGTTTACTTGGATAACAGCCTGGCAGGTTGGGACGATGAGTGCATCTACTTGGTAGTGGGCAATGACAGCGAGTCGCTGTGTGTGCGCTTCTTGCCTGATGCACAGGGCCGCCTCACCTGTCCGGTGCCCTATGTCAAGGAAGATATCACCTATGCCGCTGTGATAGGCAACAGCCACTTCACCAGTGGCACTTGGGGGCCATCCAACCTGAGCTTGGCCAACCATTATTCAGCCGTTTACAATGAAGGCTGGCAATCGGGGATAAATGACGGCTGGGAGATTACTCTAGGAGCTGCCGAAAATGGATGTCCAATCACATTGTCACATCTCGAGGGCGACTATGGCGAGAGGTTCACGACTACCGAGAAGAATAACTGTTATCGCTTGAATGACGACTTGCGCCAGATCACGTTCATCTTCTCGACGTCACGCACCCGCTTTGTCATCTCACCACTTAACCTGCAGAAGCTGTATGTCTATGGCTCCATCTCCAACTGGTCACAGAGTGATGCCGACTATCAGATGACAGGCTTCAGCGCCGACGGTTGTTTCTATCTCACCTTGCCCTATAGCGATATCGCGCGCACCGGTAACGGCGGCCAACCTGAATTCCTGTTCAAGGTCTATCATATTAACGGCAACTCCTACGTTACCCAGTCGTGGCCCACGCTGGCCGAGGGTTGTGAAGATTATCTGACCTTCTGCTCCAATGGCTGGAAACAGATTGTGGCATTGAGTGATGACGATATTGAAGACCTTGCCCAGCGCAAGGAGACGGCCTTGTACATCCGTCCGCTTGCTGACTTTGATCTGACTGACAGAATGGAACAGGAGCGCATCTCCAACTTCCGCCTTGTTCCTGGAACTCAGTATCTGTACCGCTCATACCATCCTTACCACTCTTCCCGTGCGAGCTACGATAGCGAACATGCCCGTCTTGAATGGGTAGCGGCCCTGGCCACACAGGCTGGCATCAATTGCGACATCGCTTTGTCGGGTAACCTGGAGTCGGAGGACGGCACTGCAACCTACACCGTTGCGGGCACAACCTACACGACAAGCATTCCCGACTACTACCGCGAGATCATCAATAACCAGCGAGTCCTCTACGTGGGCACTCAGAATGGCCACACTCCGTCCTATGACCATGCCCTCTATTACACCGACCAGAGCCGCTATGCCGAGTGGATTCAGGAAATTGTCCGTTTCATTAATGATGAGGATCATCCTGTTCCGTTCCAGATCCATTGCCACCTGGGAGCAGACCGCACTGGCGTATTCTCGGGTACACTGGCCGCCATGTGTGGCGCATCGTGGGACGACATCGCAGCCGATTATATGCGTACGAGCGACATGCAGATCTCGGAATACCGCCATTCCAACCAGTTGCGCTATGCCTTCTATCGACTCACGGGCTTTGATCCCCTGATTCTGCCTTCGGGCCCCGATGCCTTGCCAACCGTCTATACCGCCACTACGCTTGACGAGGCAAAGGCTTCACACACGGCCTATAGCGGAGGTTGCACCCTGTATCAATATCCCGAAGAGGGAACGCTGCTGCCAACATTGCAGGATGCCATCATTGCCCACTTTGTTGACGGTGGCTATCTCGACGTTGGCGAGATAGAAACCTGTGTAGCCAAGTTGCGTGGCGATTCACAACATCCTACAAGTGTAACCGACATCCATCAGGATGCCCAGATGTCTGGTGTGCAGAAGGTCTTTAAAGATGGTCGCTTGTTGATTATCAAAGAAGGCATTTCCTATGATGCCTGGGGACATGTTGTGGACATGAAGTGACATTCCTCTTGATCAGTCTTGCTTCACAAGAAAACGTCAACTAAGAGATTCATCATGCTGGGGAGATGGCTTTACAGTCATCTCCTCACTTGTCCTGTATTCCGCGTAAGCATGTTGCAATAAGAAATCTCATCTGATAATCAGCGATTTAACACAACGGATTTTGCAAAATGGCGTGTCCCGTACAGTTTTTTGTGTTAACAAAAAAGGTCGAAGACCTTGACAAGGCCAGCGGCCTTGAATTACACTAACCCTAGGGCGCACTGGCCGTAGGTCAGTGTGCCCTAGGGAAAGAGCCGGTAAAAGGAAAGGGCCTCGAAGAGGGCCAACTGCTCCTGGCTTGGGACAACACTCGGTCAGTGGCCCCCTTCAGGGCCCGAGACCAGTAGCATTTCTGTCACCACGCCACAAGGACCTTCGGCCCTTGCGCCGTGGTGTTACCTCAAGTCAAGGCCGTCGGCCTTGTGCAGGTCATCGACCTGCTTGGCCACACGACAATCACCAACACTTAATGGCATGTCCCAATGCGGAAAACAGGTGCTGGGGAGATGGCTTTACAGTCATCTCCTCACTTGTTTTACAGTCGCCTGACACGGGCAAGGAATTCATCTTTGGGCAGGTCTGAACGATTGCGTGTCTTGAGCCTGTAGTTATACACAGTTTGAGGTGAATAGTGCAGGAAACTGGCAATCTTGACACTATCGTTGATGCCCAAGCGCACCAGTGCATAGATGCGCAGCTCGGGCGAGAGCAGGTTATCACCTTTGGCCTCGAGATGTTCTCCAGGGCGCAACAATGCGTTAAAATGGTCGATGAAATCAGGAAAAAGCTCCAGGAAAATCATGTCAAAATTGTAGAACAACTGGCTCAGGTCTTGTTTCATTGTAGATTGGTCAAGCTGGGCCTGCACTTCCTTGTTTTTACCCGATTTGAGCTTGCTCAGTATGCGTATCCTGTTTTTCTCGGCCTGGCTGATGTAGCTGGAGCACAAGTTGAACAGTTGCCCGATATACTCTTCCTTAATCATGTTGCTCTCCACCAGCTCGTGGTTGAGCTCTTCGAGCCGTGAATTGAGCGATTGCAGCTTGTCATTATTGACGGCAAGCTCGTGGTGCATGGTTGTTAAGCGCTTGTTCCTCGAGTGTATGATCCAGAGCAGGAAACTCAGCAGGGCAATGGCTATGAGTACGGCAATGATCATGATGTTACGCCTCAAGACCGACGCGCGCTGTTTCTGAGAGTAGGCCGTGGTGATGATGGGCAGGTATTCGCCAACAAGCGAGAGCCTGCTGCGGGCATTGCTGGACATCACGTCGTGCAGCGAGCAGGTGATGTAGCGGTAGGCCCGCTCGGTATCTCCCTCGTTATAGAGCATCCATGCCAGTGATTGCAGCGAGGTGTAAGTCTTATTGCAGTTCCGCTTGTCGATAATCGATGACATGGTAAAGCAGTATTTCGCACCCTCTGTATCACCGTTGTCACGATAAGTTTCTCCAAGAACAAACCAATAGATTGCAGAATTGCTCACCAGGTCTCGATGTGTCTGCCCGAATTGCAGCAGCCTGTCAAGCGCCTGCTGGATGTTACCTTGACTCTTCTCAATCTCACAGGTGTTGACACACACTGTCAACGGGTCATTCTCGTTTACCATGTTCACCGTGTCGCGGTAGCTCATCAGCTGCGGTTTGTAGAGCGCTACCTCGTCGGCATCGGTCGTCATCTGCATCAGGGCAAGAAGAATGCTGTGGTAGAGATAGTAATAATGGGCATTCCCCTGGATGTAGGGGGTGTGGGGTATGTCGTGGAGCACGTTCAAGGCATCGTTCAGGCGGCCCAGGCACTTGAGGGCGTCGGCCTCGTCAAGGCATGCCGATGATAAGGAGTCGGGTGAACCTGTTACCTGGGCCAACTTGACTCGCTGGCGAGCATAGTAGAGGGCTGAGTCCAGTCTATACCGGCGGTAATTGAGAAACAGCGTGTGGGCAAGTTCAAAGCGAGCCTCCTGGCCTGAGGCGTTTTCATACATTGTCCTGTACCGCACTAACCGCTGCTGCAATTGCTGGTCATAGTAGGCACTGCTGTCGATGACGGCATCAAGCACACTGAGCAGCGAGTCCACACGATAGTGCTCGCTGGCATGGGCCATGAGGCAACACAGGCATATCCACATGAATGTGGTTACGCGCAGTATTGGCCCAGCCCGCATGAGAGGTGGATTTTAGTATTGTTCATTCTCGTTGGGGAAGTCGCCGCTCTTGACATCGGTGATGTAGCTGCCCACGCTGTCGATGATCTGCTCGCCCAAGTTGTTATAGACGCGCAGGAACTTGGGCTTGAATTCGCGGTTCAGGCCCAGCATGTCGTGGAGCACGAGCACCTGTCCGCTGCATGCGGCACCGCCACCGATGCCGATGGTGGGCACATTGATCGACTGGGTTACCCTGGCGGCCAGTGTGGCGGGAATCTTCTCGAGCACGATGCCGAAGCAGCCGATCTCGGCCAGCACCTTGGCATCGGCCAGGAGGCGTGTGGCCTCGGCCTCATCCTGTGCCCGGGTCGAGTAGGTACCGAACTGGTTGATGCTCTGGGGTGTCAGTCCCAGGTGACCCATCACGGGAATGCCTGCTCTCAAGATCATCTCGATGGCCGCTCTCATCTCACGTCCACCCTCGAGTTTCACACCGTCGGCACCGGTCTCCTGCATGATGCGCACGGCATTGCGCTGGGCCTCCATGGGATCACCCTGATAGGTGCCGAAGGGCATGTCCACGATGACCATGGCGCGCTTGACGGCACGGGCCACCGTGCGGCCATACACGATCATGTCGTCGATGGTGATGGGGATGGTGGTGGCGTTGCCCTGCATGACATTGGAGGCGCTGTCGCCCACCAGGATGATGTCGATGCCGGCTTGGTCCACCAGTGTGGCCATGGTGAAGTCATAGGCGGTAATCATCGCGATTTTCTCGCCTGCGAGACGCATGTCGGCGATGCGCTTGGTTGTGACCTTGCGGGGGTCTGATACTGTATAGGTTGACATGATTGTTCTGCAATAAAGTTATAAAAGTGTTGTTTAAGTGGCTGCAAATGTACATGTTTTACTTACAAAACTCAAATTTTATCCTAGGATTAAACCAAAAAAAACTTAAATCATCTTATTATTCGGTTTTTATTGCTAATTTTGGCGCAGATATTCAATATAAATATTTTTAAAACGTAGAAAACATCATGAAGAAATTCTTATTATCGCTCGCTCTCGTGGCACTGGCCACCAGCGGCATGATGGCTCAGAGCACCGTTACTCCCGAGCCTATTCCCACCGAGCAACCCGACCGTGCCCAGATGATGCATCTGTCCAAGGATCCCACGGGTATGGATACTCCCACGGGCATGGACCGCCCGCAGGCCATCGGCCAGCAGCATGAGCAGTGCAAGGGTCACAAGGACGGTGAGGCTTGCAACAAGCCCGCCGACCAGCAGTGCCCCGACTGCAAGGCAAAGGCCGCAGCCCAGCAGCAGTGCCCGCAGGCCGCAGGCCAGCATCAGTGCAAGAAGGGTGAAGGCCAGCAGTGCGAGAAGGCTGCCGCCCAGCATCAGTGCAAGAAGGGCGAAGGCCAGCAGTGCGAGAAGGCTGCCGGTCAGCAGTGCAAGAAGGGCGAAGGCCAGCAGTGCGAGAAGGCTGCCGCCCAGCATCAGTGCAAGAAGGGCGAAGGCCAGCAGTGCGAGAAGGCTGCCGGTCAGCATCAGTGCAAGGGTCACAAGGACGGTGAGGCTTGCAACAAGCCTGCCGACCAGCAGTGCCCCGACTGCAAGGCAAAGGCTGCCGCCAAGAAGAACTAATTCAGGCCCCCGTCAAGGTCTTGACCTTGGGTGTGTCCTCAAAGTCAGCAAATTCCCCGATTTCATCGATGAAATCGGGGAATTTTTGTGTCATGGAGGGTGCTGGGTCATAATCCTCACGCCCCTTGATGGCGATTTAGATTTCTTGGTTTGAGTTGCGGGTTTAAACTACAGTGTATCAATGTGTTATATGTTTTGTGATGTTTGATTTTTATCAATATGTGTTTTAGATATATGTGAATTGACGTAATTTTGTGACAAATTGTTTTTTCAAATACGAACTTTTACACAAGAACTACTTATGAAAAATCGTTTGACATTACTCAGTTTTGCCGTCTTGTTGCTGCTGGCCGCTGCCGGTAGTGATGCGGCGGCCCAGGATGCGCTACAGGTCACTGCCGCGTCATCGAGGGTGACCCAGAACTTTGACGGCATGTGGGACAGCGATGCCCAGGCTGCGACCCTCGACATGCCGCAAGGCTGGCGCGTTGACCGCCAGATGAATGCCCCGCGCACGGTGGGCTCCTATGCCAGCGCCTCGACCGCTGTCATGTACACTGGAGGCACCAGCCTTGCCAGCAACGCCAAGAACGGCACGTGGAATTTCGCGTCGAGCAGCGTGCCCAGTGATTGCTCGGTGGGTGGCCTGTCGACCACCGTTGATGGGGGCACCCGTTGCATCAGCGTGATGACCTGCCTGCACAATGCCGGCGATGAGGCCATCACCCGCCTGACCCTCGACTATGACATCGAGAAATACCGCGACGGTGACAACGCTGCCGGATTTGCGGTACAGCTCTATGTCTCGACCGATGGCTCCACATGGAACAGCGCAGGTGACAACTTCTACACCTACTTTGCTCCCGATGGCGCTACCCAGGGTGCCGAGGTGGTTCCCATCAGCACTACCGCCATCAGCGGCAAGCAGCTCAATGTGAACATTGCCGCCGGCAGTGACCTCTATCTGGCCTGGAACATCAGTGTCGCCAGTGGCAGCAGCCCCAACAAGGCTATGGGTCTGTCCATCGACAATGTGGCCATCGACGCGACGTTTGCCTCTCAGGATCAGTCGTGCTACATCTATGTGGAGGATGTGTCCAAGTGGAGCACCCTGTTGATGGCCGTCGACCGTTGCGAGTTCAGGGCTCCCGTCAGCAGCGCTGTTGTCAATGGCGTGACCTACAAGGTGTGGGCACCCAGCATGGACGGTCAGGAGCATTTGCTCACCTTCACTGACAATGCGGATAATACGTTGTATTTCAACATCACAGCCGACCGCGATTACTACCTGTGCCTGACCAAGGACGCAGTCACCGAGATCACCGACCCCGAGAGCTATGAGGGCTATGTGGATCCCACCCGTCCCCCGTTCACCGCATCGGGCATCTACCTGCGCGGCGAGGTGAACAGCTGGGGCGCTGTCACCGACTGGGAATTCAGTGACGAGGGAGGCGGTACCTATGTGCTCTATGACAAGACGCTGAGCGGCCAGTTCAAGGTGGCCGACTCGGGCTGGACCAGCGCCTGCAACTACGGCAGCAACGGCACCAGTGTCCAGATGGGTGTTCCCTACAGCCTCGTGCTGGGTACCAACGACAACATCTCCTGCGGCGGCAACACCTTCATGTGCAAGCGCATTGTCCTCAACATGGTTGACGGTGCCGCCACGCTGCTGCTCGAGAGCGATGACGACGACACGGGCTTGACCGCAGTCTATGTCATCGGCGACAACAACGGCTGGAACTATATGGATGCCAGCGGCAAGCTCGACCTTGTCGAGGGCAAGACCTTCAAGGGCCAGGTGACCATGCCTGCCGTGGGCGACGGCTACAGCCACTGGCGCATCTACCAGCGCCTGGGCATGGGCGGTGTGTGGGGCGCAGAGAGCGACCTCACTGGTGACAACACCAGTGGCACGCTCATCAAGGGCGCTACTGGCCGAGTGTCGACCGCTGCCGGCACCTATGACGTGACCTTTGACCTCGCTACCGGCGAGTACAGCCTTGAACTGGCTGCCTCTACCCCCACCACGATGACGCTGCAGCCCGCCGATGTCGTGCTCGTGCCCGAGTTGCCCGAGCAGGCCAAGGTGCTCTCGCTGAACAACAGCCTCATCTACTACAACGACCAGGATGCCGTGTTCAACGGTATCGCTCAGGCCATGGGCAAGGATGCCAACTGGACCAAGCACACCCTGCTGGGCAAGTCGCTCAAGACCCATTGGGACGAGGGCGACGGTGTGGCCGAGGACGGTAACCCCGGTGCCAAGATGCTCGTGCGCAGCGAGGCCTGGAGCCACATCATCCTGCAGGAGCAGAGCTCGTTGCCCCGCACCGATGTGGAGACTTTCCGCGCCAACGTCAAGCGCTGGGTGGACTACATCCGCGAGTACTGCCCCAACCCCAACGCCATCATCATCGTGCCCGTCAACTGGGCCTACAGCGGCGACTGGGAGAATTATACCGCCTTCAACTCGACCTTTGTCAAGAACTACCAGGATGTGGCCCTTGACTTGGGCGTGACCCTGTGCCCCGTCGGCGTGGCCTATCAGGAGGTCTATGACCTGGAGGGCAGCGAGGGTACCCTGACGTGGTTCCTTGATGACCGCCACCCGACGCTCAAGGCCACCTATATGGCCGCTGCGATGGAGTATGGTCTCATCTACGGTGTTGACCCGATGGATATCACGTGGGCTCCCAGTGGACTCAGCGGTGATGACGCAGCTGCCATGCGCGGCTATGCGAGCCGTGCCCTGGGCGGCTTCACCAACTATGTTGACCATACCGCTGGCCAGGTACACTACAAGGTGACCGTTCGCGACCAGTTCGGTATGGAAATTGACGCTCCCGAGCCTGTGGTGATGACCCTGAGCGACGGCGGCGATATCAACGACGAACTGGTGTTCACCAGCAATGGCGAGAATGGCGAGTACACCGTGACCGCCGTGACCGGTAGCTTCAGTGAGACGGCGACCGTCAAGGTGGCCACCGCCCTGACCGAGGTCGTGGTCTATCCCGCCATCGAACTCAACGAGAGTACCCTGAGCGCAGGCGAGGCATTTGACACGATGGGTGGCGAGGCAACCGCCACCCTGCCCAGCGCATGGCGCATCGACCGCATCCTCACCGCACCGCGCACCGTGGGCCGCTATGACCAGGCCGACGAGAAGACGATGTACAGCGGTGGCGTGAGCCTGCCCAGCAATGCCAAGAACGGCACGTGGAACTTCGGCGACAACGCCGGTACCGATCGTGCCCTGGGCGGCATCTCGACGGGTGTGGATGGCGGCACCCGCTGCGTCAACGTGTATGCCCACCTGCTCAACACAGGCAAAAAGGACATCGAGAACGTCAACGTCTCTTACAATGTTGAGAAATACCGCAAGGGTAACAACAGCGCAGGCTTTGCCGTGCAGCTCTACTACTCGATCGATGGCCGCAACTGGACCAGCGCCGGCAATGACTTCTACACCTACTTTGCTCCCGATAGCGAGACGGCAGGTTATGAGGACGTCCCGGGCGAGACTGTTCCCGTGACCGCCGTGCTCGGCACCAAGCTCTCACGCGGCTGTGACCTGTATCTGGCCTGGAACATCACCGTGGCCAGCGGTACGGCAGCCCAGGGTGCCATGGCGCTGGGTATTGATGACTTCAACATCAGCGGCGAGCTGCCCAAGATTCCCGAGTCACAGCATTACATCTTTGTGGACGACCAGACGGGCTGGGATGCCCTCGGCCTGTATGCATGGGGTGACAGCGAACTCTTCGGCGCATGGCCCGGTGAGGCCAGCGTGGGCGATTCCATCGTGGATGGGACCAACTACAAGGTCTTCCTGCTGGACACCAACAGTGGCAATTATCACCTGATTTTCAACAACTGGAACAACGGCTTGCAGTTGCCCGACTATGACATCGTGGCCGACCGTGACTACTACTTCATCATCACCGATAGCCAGGTGATTGAAGATCAAGCCACTGTCACCGAGGTTCTCATTGATCAGGCTCCTGTTATCCTGGTCCGTGGTAATGTCGCCATGTATCCCGGAGCGATCACCGTCTACAATGTAGAAGGGAAAGTCATCGCCAGTGGCAAGCAGGCAGTGGATCTGCATCAGCTGGGTCGTGGCATCTACATTGTTCAGGGCCGCAGTGGCAGCCATGTGGATACCATCAAGGTTGCCATCAATTCATAACCGATATTCATTCACTCGACGAATGGCCGTGACCCATCCCGGGGCTCACGGCCATTCCAATCAGGTACGCACGAGCGCAGTCACCGAAACGATGGCGACTGGTAAAATCGTTCGTGGCAAAATATAACTTATAATTTGCCACGAAAGGGGTAAAAATGATGTTCGTGGCAAAATATAGTTTATAATTTGCCATGAATGGGGTAAAAATGTTGTTCGTGGCAAAATATAGCACTTTTCTCTGGTTGGGTCCTTATCAGAGAGGGGAGACGGGTCGTGCTCGTTGACATCAGTGATGCGCTGTTTAGCGTCGTAACTGTTCGACTTCAACTCATGCGAAGTCGCAAAGCCGCTAAGCTATTAATGATCAATTTAAGGGGGCTTCTATAAATTACCGAAATGTTAATCTTTTAGTTGACCAGATTTTGTTTCTTTTTGGCAGATTTTGCCTTATCTTCTTGGACCATAGCTCGCTATGCTCCTGCGAAGTTAAGTCAAAATCTGCTCAAAAATAAATCAAAATCAATGACAAGCTAATTTATAGAAGCCCCCTTAATATAATGATTAATTGTGGACTACTCCAAGCGTCTATTCATACATGTCGCCAATTATCGTCAATAGGTTGGTAATCAGAAATCAATTAAAATCAGACCCTTAGCGGCTTTGGGACTTTGCGTGAGATT
>JAFTEU010000157.1 GCA_017453505.1 Muribaculaceae bacterium | reverse complement strand
CAGGCATTCATTGATGTCTTGACACTGATATGTAATTCCCAGATTCTTGTAGATGGCAAATGATAAAATCCTTAATATTAAAAACTTAGCGACTTAGCGGCTTAGCGTGATTTGTTGTGATTATACGTTTTGGCTGAATAGATTCTTTGTCTGGCATCTATTCAGCCATCGCGCTTTTATCTGGGCCGGCCATAATGAATTTGCGCCACCCAGAGCGATCCAGGTGGCGCAAATAACTATATGAGAATCATCCTATGCTATACGTTACCGCTCAACAGCATGTCGATGAGGCCGGTAACATCATCAATACTTACATTACCACTCTGGTCAACATCGGCCGCATTCACGTCGATGTTGCTGGCATTGCCGCTCAGCAGGTAGTCGATCAGCGCGGTTACGTCATCGATATTGACATTTCCGTCCATATTTACGTCGCCAATCTTGTAGCTGGGAGTTGTGCTGCCATCGTTGCTGAAGTACATGTCCTGCACCTCGGCCAGTGCGATGGTCGCAGTGGTCTCGTCGTTGGTGACATACACGTTAGTGTTATCATAGGTGAGCTTGAGACCTTCTACCGAATAGGTCACGGTCGTGCCATTGGTCTTGGTGAACTTCAGGTAGTTATAGGTCTCGGCGCTGGCAATCATTGCCACCAGCGTGATCAGCATCGTTATAATTGTCTTCTTCATAATCGTAGAGTCTATTTAAATAATGATGTCATTGTTTATAACTACTCAATGGGAGCACCCCAGGGGCCATAGCCGCCACCACTGCCGGAATAGGTAGAGAGGCTGACGCTTGAACCGCCTGTTGCACTGGTGTAACCCTTGCCAGTCCAGATTGAGGTGCCGCTACCGGTCACGCCCGACTTGACAGCAGTGCTTGACGGAGTGGTCACTACCATGGTCTTGCTAGTGCTCTGGCCGCCACCGGGTCCCCAGCCGCCACCGCCAGGTCCGCCACCACCTTGATTGGAGAAGGTGGGTGAATAGGCTGCCATGACAGCAGTGTTGCCGCTATACAGGCCATACCAGGTGTTGGCGCTTGCCGTGCATTGATAGCAGGTCTGGCTGATGCTTGCACCACTCTCGATGGCACCCATGTTGCCGCCGATGGCCATCAGGTTGGCTCCGTTCTTGATATAAACCTTGTAGCCGCCCTCACTGTTAGCATCAAGGCCTTCCTCGCTACCGCAGCAGAAGACGTATCCGCCGCTCAGCTCCATATTACCATTGGCATCGATGGCATCGTTACCTGTAGCCACGGCATAGGTGTAGCCACCTGTGAAGTACATGTGTGAAGCACTGTTCAGTGCGTCGTCATAGCTGGTCACCTCAATGTAACCGCCATTGATATACATCATGGACTTGGACTCGATACCCTCTGAGCCTTCACCACCCGTGGCACTCACGGTGATGGTGCCGCCGTTAATGGTGACGTTGCCCTCGGCGCGGATGCCCTTGGGTGACGAACTGGTGTCGCCGCTGCTCTCACCGCCGCCCCATGGATTCCAACCGCCGCCACCGCTGCTGCTGGAACCATATTTGGTGCCCGTGGTGGTGGCCTTGATGTTACCGTCGTTGATGGTGAGCGTGCCGTTGAAGTTCATGCCCTTGCCGCCTTGACCAGTGGCCTTGAGATCCAAGGTACCACCGTCGATCACGCAGTTGGCCTTGCCCTTGATGCAGGCAGCACCGCTGACGGTATTGTCGTTGTAGGTCTCGCCGCCACCGCTGACGGTGCCCGTGATGGTGCCGCCCGTGATGTGCAGGTTGCCGGTAGGCTTGATGGCCTTGCTGGCAGCACCAGTGACCGTGAAGTTGATGGTGCCGCCGGTGATGTCCATGTTGCCGTCGCTCTTGATACCGTGGTCATAGGTGTTCAGGGTCAACGTGCCGTCGCTGATGAGCACGGTGCCCTCACTGTGGATGCCTTCGGCCTCATCCTTGCTGGTGGTGCACTTGAAGTTGGCACCGTTCAGGATGAAGGCATAGTCGGCCTTGGCGCACTTGACGTTAGTCGTGTCTACGGTGCTGTAGGCCCAGGGCTGTCCCGAGCAGTTGATGTCGATGGTGCCGGCGGTAGCGGTGAGTGTGCTGTCGCACTTCATGCCACGGGCACCGTTACCGGTCATGGTGATGTTGACGATGGCATCGGCACCATTGATGGTGAGGTTGCGGTCGGTGCTCATGCCGATGGCTTCCTTGATCTTGCTCTCAGTGCTGTCCCACACGGGGATGCCGCTGTGCTTCAAGGTGAGCGTGCCGCCCTCGATGTCGATGCTGCCCTCGGCTTTGATACACTTGGTAGCGGCAGTGCTGCCGTTGATGGTGAGCGTGCCGCCCTTGATGAGGACGTGTCCGTCGAGTGTAGGATCGGCAGTGTCCTCGGCATCTACCTGGAGGCCATCGTCACCACACGACTGAATGTTGACGGTACCGCCGTTCATCTGGAAGTATTGGGTGACGTTGATGGCATCGGCCACGGCACCGGTGATGGTGATGGTGCCCACGGTCTTCTTGACCTCCATATACTCGTTGCAGGCCAGGGCATGCTTCTTGTTACCCGTGATGGTGAGCGAGCCGCCCTTGCTGAACTCGGCATGGCCCTTCACGAGGAAGGCGGCCTTCTTGGTGTTGGCACTGCCGTCGGCCAGCGTGTTGGTCGTGCCGTCAACGAGTTGCACGGCGATGCGCTTGCTGTTCTGGATGTTGATGGCCGCACTGTCGGGGTTAGCCAGGTTGACACCGTTCAGTGCCAGCGTGATTTTGTATTTACCCGAGTGGTAGAAGCAGCCGCTAGCACTGTTGCCCTGCAGGGTGTAGGTGTACTCGGTGGCCACGTCGTCGGCCTGCATGACGGCGACGCGTGCACCGGTCACCTGGGCAGTGATGTTGTTAGCGATGTTACCGGCGACATAGACGTCGGCAATGTAGTTGTTGTACTTGACGAGGACATTGTCGTCGGCAAACGTCTCGTTGGCGACGGTCACACTGTCCACATCGGCAAGGGTGAACCCCTTCTCAAGAACCGTGAGCAGGCTGGCTGAGCTATACGGCATCGTGCCTACCGATTCAGTGTTATAGGCCCAATGCACATGTCCCGTGTGTACCCACATGGTCTGTTGCGCATAGCCCAAAACACTTGCCATAGCAATCAGTGCTGCTAAAAGGAATCGTTTTCTCATAAATGTTAAACTTTAGTAGTGTTTTGATGCGATTTAAACATGATTATATTATCGCAAAACTAGAAATGTTTTTTTTATGAAGCAATTTTTTTCAATCAATGCCACACTTTCATCGGTAAAAATGGAAAAGTGGGAGCTGCACTTTTTAATCTAGTGGAGTAAGGTAGCTTGCAATAGGGTATGAGTTCTCGGGTCTTGTTAAACTTTTTAAATTGAATATTAGTTTATATATAAAATGTGTTTTTTTATCGCCTTTTTTGTTGCAGTTTGCTCTAAATAAGCTACTTTTGCAAAAATGATCATCAGAAGGCTCTCGTGAGTCAATCAGGAGTGTAATTATTAATATTATCATCATAACTATTATCAAAACCAAACAATGAGACAAATAATACAAGTTTTTACGCTGCTGATGGCTGTTTTTTACAGTACATCGGCTTTTGCGGTTGTTGACCCCTATACGGCGATGGTGATTACCCCTGCCGAGGGCAGCGTGACAAGCCTGCAGAACTTTACCATCACATTTGATGGATTGCCTGTGGCCGTCAATGAAAATGCCATACCCACCCTGGATAAAGGTGCCAACATGAGCCAGGCTGGGCACATGAGAGCCGATGCTGATGGCAAAACCGTCATTGTCGAATTTCCCGACTGCTGGACAGATCCCGCGCAGTATTTCTTGAACCTCCCTGAGGGGTCTATCATTGTCAATGGCCAGACATTGCTGCCGTTGAGGCTAAGATACAATATAGAGGGCACAAGTGACGAATTTTACAGCCAGATTGCCATCGACCCTGCTGAGGGCGAGGTGACCAGTCTGCAGTATTTTAATGTCTTTTTCCCCTTGTATGTAGCTGGAATCGCTAAGGACAGTATGGCCACGTTGACCAACCTCACGACCCATCAGTCCTATCAAGGAGAGATGTATGATATGGGCTATAGGGTGATGGTTAGCTTCTCGGACATGGTTGACAACCCTGGACGGTACAGGCTGACAATACCCGACAATTCGGTGATTATCTACACGCTGGGCGAGGATGTGCATGAGCTCAATTTCAATTACTACATCCCGGGGGATACCGTGCCGTCGCTGTATGACCTGATCACCATCGACCCGGCCGAGGGGCAGGTGGAACGATTGCAGAATTTCACGATTACTTTCCCCCAGCAAGTCGATGCCGTTGCTGCGGACAGCAAGGCTACCTTGACCAATACAATCACAGGCACAACCTATCAGGCAGCCTTGGTTCACGATGGCAACAAGGTGATGGCTGATTTTGCGTCAGAACTGACAGAGCCTGGTCGATACACGTTGTCGATTCCTGCTGGTGCAGTGGTTATCAATGCCCTGGGCGAGGAGGTGCACCAACTTGATTTTAACTATGCCATCGTGGGTGGGGATATGCCGTCTTATACCATCAACCCAGCCGAAGGCGATGTTTATATGCTGCAGTATTTCACCATCGCCTATGGGGAACATGTGATGGTTGATGAGAATGTGCATCCCGTCTTAACTGACGATGGCACTGGGGAACAATATGAGTGCAATCTGATGGAAATCGGCGGTAATGCAGTTGTGTTTAAGGAATACCCCCTGAGTGTGCTGGGTAATTACACGCTCACCGTGCCTGCCAATTGCATCACGCTGGAATCCAACGGCCACACTAATCAAGAAATGACCTTTCATTACACCATTGTTGAGAAGGACTACTATGTGCCCACCGTGATAGAGAATCAGCCCGATGGCGAGTTGAAACTGTACTACCGCACGGGTGGTGTCGTCCGTGAAGTAGAGAAAGCCTCAACACCCGAGGAGGGCGAGTCCCCCTATGAACTTGTCTATGAGGAGCAGGACGGAACGATTGGTGTCGTCTTTGGCGCTGATGGCAAGGTCTATTTCCAGCACCCTGTTTCCTGGTCTTACTACGACGGCTGGATCGAAGGCACCTTGAGCGCCGACGGCAAGACCATTACTGTGCCCATGGGACAGTATATCGCCTACACTCACTCGCTTGAGATGGCTGTCCAGGTGGCTGCGTTCCTCTATGACGAGACTGCTGGAACCTATTTGTATGAGCCCTCGGTCACCGAGTTGATCTATACCATCAACGATGATGGCTCCATCAAGCAGGAGGATACCGACGAGTACATTATCTTGGGAACGATGAACCGTGCCTTTGGCGAGCAGTTCCAGTATTTGGACTATGAGTGGCTTCAGGCCGGAGACTATGCCTCGGTCTATATCCCTGCCGCCGAGCAACCCTTGTTCCCGCCTGAGGACCTTGTCACCGAGAGTTTCTATCTCACCACCGCCAATAACGATGGTGCGGAATGGGAGGCCCTCAATACAACGGTCCGCATGGGATTTGATGGCGATAACGTCTGGCTGCAGGGCATTTCCAAATACCTGCCCAGTGCTTGGATCCACGGCACACGGGATGGCAACACAATCACCTTCCCCGATGGTCAGTTGCTGGGCTCTTTCGAGACCTTGCTTTATTTCAAGGCCGCAGAGTTCAACCCTCTGAATGGCAACACGACACAGAAGGACCTGGTGCTCACCTATGATGGTGTGGATACCTACACGACCTATGACTATGTGTTTATCACGACCGATAAGAATAACCTGTCGTTTGTGAACTATTATCAGGGTCTGACCTTGAGCAAGCATCCTGATGCCGTGATTGAGATTCCTCAGGGGATGAGGACCGAGCAGTACTATTATCAGTTCACGACCAGTTATGACGGCAATAGTAATGTTGAGGATGAGAGCATAGTCATCGTGGGCTTTGATGGCGATGACGTGTACATCCAGGGCATGTGGGAAGTCATGCCCAATGCTTGGGTCAAGGGTCATCTTGCCGGTGGCAAGCTGGTGCTTGACGTGCCGCAGTATCTGGGCGATTACAAGCAGGAATATAATCTGACTTATCCCATCTATTTGGTGGCATTTGACAGCACCACGGGCCGCATCGTGCCGCAATTGCAGTTTGACTACAACCCCCAGACGCATGTGTTCTCCAATCAGTCGACCCCCTATGGCATGGGCATCAACAAGACTGGCTACCTCAATCTGCAGGATTTCACTGGAGCCACGCTTCGCCCGATCAATGCCGTCAGCTTTATCCCTGGTGACGTTGACGGCAGCGGTGCGGTCACCATCGACGACGTGACGGCGCTCATCGACATTCTGCTCAAGGGTACAGATGCTCCTGCTGCTGCCGACGTTGACGGCAGCGGTGCGGTCACTATCGATGACGTGACGGCATTGATAGACATGCTGCTGAAGGGGGTATAACCCTCGTGGATGCTGATAGACACTGAACGATAGCACGGCGTGCCATCATTTTCTGGCGACAGAAAGATGGCACGCCGTGATTCCTTTTGGCTCTATGGTGCAAATGTCTACAGGCTGTCCATGTGGGTGATGGTGCGCAGGATCGTCAGCGCGGCGCTCACACTGGGGATGTTGCCGATGACGACGCTGCGGCGGTTGTTCTTCTGGCGCAGGTCGCACCGCTTGGGATTGCCATAGACGTAATTGAGGATGCGGCCAAAGGCCGGCGACTGATAATAGGCCTTGTTTTCTTCGCCGACAAGGAACAGGTGCATGCTGTGCTGGCGGATCACTAGTTTCTCGATGCCCAGGCGGCGTGCGGTGCGGCGCAGGGGCACGATGCGGATGAGCTCGGCGGCCATCTCGGGAATCTTGCCGAAGCGGTCGACCATTCTCGACTCAAAGGCCTCTACCTGGTCGTCGGTCTCCATGTTGTCGAGCTCACGGTAGAGGGTGATGCGCTCATTCTCCTGCGGCACATAGCTGGCGGGGAACATGAGTTCTAGGTCGGTGTCCACGACGCAGTCGGTGACAAATTCGCTGTTGCCATCCACTCCGTTATTTCCGTCTTCTCCGTTCGCTCCGTCTCCAGCAGCAGTAAACATCCCCGCAAACTCCTCGGTGCGCAACTCGGTGACAGCCTCCTTGAGGACGCGCTGGTAGGTCTCGTAGCCCAGATCGGCGATGAAACCGCTTTGCTCAGCTCCCAGCAGGTTGCCGGCACCGCGTATGTCCAGATCCTGCATAGCGATCTGGATGCCGGAGCCCAGGTCGCTGAAGCTCTCGATGGCCTGCAAGCGGCGGCGCGCGTCGGTGGCCAGCGGCTTCCCTGGCGGCACGAGCAGGTAGCAGAAGGCCTTGCGGCTGCTGCGGCCCACTCGACCTCGCAGCTGGTGCAAGTCGCTCAGGCCATATCGGTCGGCGTTATTGATGATGATGGTGTTCACGTTGGGCATGTCGATGCCGTTCTCGATGATGGTCGTCGAGAGCAGTACGTCATAGTCCTGGTTGCCAAAGTCGATGATGATCTGTTCCAGTTTCTCGGGTGGCATCTGGCCGTGACCCACCACGACGCGCGCATCGGGCACGACACGGTGTATCATGTTCTCGAGCTGCTCGAGTTGCTCAATGCGGTGGTTCACAAAGAATACCTGCCCGTTGCGCGAGAGCTCAAAGTTGATGGCTTCGGCGACAATATCATCGTTCAGGGTTCCCACTGTGGTGAGGATGGGGTAGCGGTTGGCGGGCGGTGTGGTGAGCGTGCTCAAGTCACGCGCGCCCATCAGCGAGAACTGCAACGTGCGGGGAATGGGCGTGGCACTCATTGTCAAGGTATCGACGTTGAGCTTCATCTGCTTGAGTTTATCCTTGACGGCTACGCCAAACTTCTGCTCCTCATCGACCACCAGCAGGCCCAGGTCGTGGAACTGCACGGTCTTGCCGATGAGTTTGTGGGTACCGATCAGGATGTCGATTTTGCCTTCCTTGAGATCGGCTAGCAGCTGCTTGACCTCTTTGGGTTTGCGGGCGCGGCTCAGATAGTCGACCCTGACCGGGAAATCCTGCAGGCGCTCCTTGAAGGTGCGGTAGTGCTGGAAGGCCAGCACAGTCGTCGGTACAAGCACGGCGGTCTGCTTGCCGTCGGTAGCAGCTTTGAAGGCGGCGCGCACGGCGATCTCGGTCTTGCCAAAGCCCACGTCGCCGCAGATCAGCCTGTCCATCGGCTTCTCACTCTCCATGTCGGCCTTGACGGCTTGGGTGGCTGTCAGCTGGTCTGGCGTGTCCTCGTAGATGAAAGAGGCCTCCAGCTCCTGCTGCATGTAGCCGTCGGGCGTGTAGGCAAAGCCTTTCTGCTCACGACGTGCGGCATACAGGCGGATGAGTTCGCGGGCGATGTCCTTCAGGCGGCTCTTGGTGCGGGATTTCATCTTGGCCCACGTGTTGCTGCCCAGGCGGTTCAAGCGCGGTGCCTCGCCCTCCTTGCTACGGTACTTGGAGAGCTTGTGCAGCGAGTGGATCGAGACGTAGGCCTCGTCCCCGTTCTGGTAGATGAGCTTGATCATCTCTTGGGGCGTGCCGTTCATCGAGGTGCGGATCAGGCCGCCGAACTTGCCCACACCCAGATCCTCGTGGACGATGTAGTCACCCTTTTCGATTTGGTTGAGTTCCTTGAGCGACAAGGCCAGTTTGCCCGAGCGGGCGCGGTCACTCTTGAGGTTATACTTGTGGAAGCGGTCAAATATCTGATGGTCGGTGAAGACACACAGCTTCAGTTCCTCGTCGACAAAGCCCTCGTGCAGCGTCCGCAGCACGGGCTCGAAGCGGATGTCGTCGCCACGGTCCTCAAAGATGTTGTGCAGGCGCTCGATCTGCTTGGCGCTGTCACTCAGGATGAGTATCTTGTAGCCTTGTTTGAGGAAGTCGGCGAACGACTGCCCGATAAGGTCAAAGTTCTTGTGGTAAATGCCTTGTGGTTTGCAGTGCAGCGTTAGGCGCTTTGTGCCCTTCTCGGCGGCGGCTTCACCGTTGGCAATGGTGATGCGGCGCAGCTCGTTCAGTCTTGTGGCAAAAAGGTCGGCATCTACCACCTTGGCCGTCGCCTGGGTGTCACCCTCGTCGGCGATGATGGCACTCACCGACATGCCTTCCTGGGCAATCTCGCGGATGCGCGACATGAGCCAGTGCTCGCTACGGCACAGCACGATGGTGTCGTCGCCCACATAGTCCAGCAGCGACACGTTATCCTCCTTGCCTCCGCCCGAAGGACTGCTGTTCAGGATGCTCACTTGGTCGAGCCGCTCCTCACTCAGCTGGGTTTCGACATTGAAGGTGCGTATCGAGTCGATGTCATCGCCCCAGAAGTCGATGCGGTAAGGCAACTCGTTACTGTAGGAGAACACGTCAAGGATGGAGCCGCGCACGCTGTATTGTCCCGGCTCATACACATAGTCGGTGGCTGTGAAACCCAATTCCCGCAGCCGTGCCGCCAACTCAGTCAAGTCGGCAGTGCCGCCCGCCCGCAGCTGCACAGTGCTGGCCTCCACATCCTCGCGGCGGCGCACACGCTCGGCCAGCGCCTCGGGATAGGTCACCACCCAACGCACATCCTTGTCGTCATACCAGCGGTTCAATACCTCGGTGCGCAGGATCTCGTTGGGGGCATCCACCTGGCCGTACTTGATGTCACGCTTGTAGCCCGACGGGAATATCAGCACCTGCTTGTCGCCAGCCAGTTGACACAAGTCGTTATACATGTAGCCTGCCTCATCCAGGTCATTGGCCACAATCAGATAGGGGTAATCCCGCTTGGGCAGTCCTGCCAGCAGCAACGCGGCACTCGATCCTGCCAGTCCGTCAATGACAGCATTACCCTTGCCCGTCAGCAGCTTTTTGATGGCCGCCACTCGCGCCTTCCCATTCACCAGCTCACGCAGTTCCCTGATTTCCATGCCTGCAAAGTTACTCAAATTTCCTCAATCGCCCCTCGCTTAACACAATTAATGGAAAACAACAAATGCAATCAACAGAAAGAGCACATTTCCAAATTTGGCCGAAATTCATTCCCAAACTTGGTGAAGCTGAATTAGTTTCATTATCGAAAATAGCATTTTAAAGAACAAGAGGATCAACTACCAGATTGTTCCCTCACAGGGTTACCTTAACTGTTGAAATAGTCGAAGCCGACGATGGTGTCCACAAAGCGGTGAACATAGTCACGAGCGGTGGTGGGCCACTGGAAACCATAGCGGTAGAGCACCTGCGTGGTGTAGTCGTTATCGGCTTCGATCCAGCGCATCTGGTGAGTCGTGCTCAGGTTGTAGGCCATCAGCGGACGCAACAGCGTGACGAGGTCGGGATTATCCATCATCCGCTCAAGGGCCTTCTGGAATTCTTCTCTTTCCACACGCTTTAATTGAATGCCAGCGTCGGCAAAGCCATTCAGGATATCGGCAAAGTACGGGTGATGGATGTTATAGGGATGGAATACTGTGCAATCCTTAGGGGTCGTAGCCAGCAACATGATGGCGTGGGCCACATCATCGACAGGCGAGAACTCGAAGGTCTGGCTGAGTGTATCGTAGGGTACCATACCGATGATGACATAGGCCCGGAGCAATGCCAGGAAGTTGTTGGTGTTGAAGTTGATCTGGAATTCGCCATCCTTTTGACGGGCCGAGAGGTTGCCCACACGCATGATCTTGGCATCAAGACCATGATGGAAAATAGCATCGAGCACCAGTTCCTCGGCCTTGAACTTGGAATAGACGTACTTGTTTGCGTCGATGTTCTGGCCGAGCCACAAATCCTGCTCGGTGAGCTTGACATCGGGTCCTGGCACACCATCGACACTTAGACCTGCAATGCTGGTCGTTGAAATGTGGATGAGACGTGAACCAGTGCGCAGGCAAAACGCGATGAGGTGGCGCACACTCTCGATGTTGACCATCTCGATATCATTGCCTGCCGAGAAGTGCTTCACGTTAGCCACACAATTCACAACAGTGAGGCCCTTACAATCGAGTGAATCGAGTGCACCGGGCTGAGTAACCTCGGCGGCAAATGCCGATACTCGCTTGTCGAAATGTTTAAACGCTTCGGTATCACCGAAATAATAGAAGTACATGGTCTTGAGACGGCGCATCGGATCCGCACCACCACTGGCGCGCAGCGGACAGAGGATGTGGCAGTCGTGGGTTGTGAGCAACTCATGGAGGATGTGCATACCCAGATAGCCAGTGGCACCCGTGAGTAATATATCGCCAACAGGCTGACGTTCCCAGCTAAGGAAGGCCTGCAAGTTGTTCCTCTTGAGTTGAGCGTTGAGGGCCGAGAGTCGAGGATCGGCGGTGGCAGCTGCATCGTCGGCCTTCACAGCCTGCTCTACACTCTTTGCTTTCTGCTCTTCGTCTTCTTCACCCTTTTCATTCACAAAGGCGGCCAATGCCCTTGGCGTCGTGTTGCTGAAAAGGTCGTTGAAGACAATCTGCACACCCTGTTTGCTGGCTTCCACGATGACCTTGATGGCATTAAGGCTGGTACCGCCAATCTCGAAGAAATCGTCAAGGGCGCCTACCTGTTCAATGCCTAAGACCTCGGAGAAAATGCGGGTAAAGAGTTCTTCGATTTCGCCTTCGGGAGCCACATAGTCGATACTGCGCTTCAACTCAGGCATGGGCAGGATCTTGCGGTTAATTTTCCCATTGGGAGTCATCGGCATGGTATCGAGGTGCATATAGGTGTCGGGCACCATATATTCGGCCAGCGAAGACGCGGCAAGAGCAGCGTGCAGGGATTCATCGTCGATGTCAGAACCATCAACCACGGTATAGTAGAGCACTAAATGCTCGTTACCCATCACCTTGCGAACCTCGGCAGCAGCCTGACGGACGCCCTCGATGTTGAGCGCTTTACTCTCAATCTCACCCAACTCGATGCGGAAACCGCGCAATTTCACCTGTGTGTCAATGCGTCCCATGTACTCGATTTGCCCGTCCTCATTCCAGCGGCAGAGGTCGCCAGTGTGGTACATGCGGACAGGGTGCCCCCAGCGGTCTTGCTTCACAAACGGACAATCGACAAACGACTTGGCCGTGCGCTCAGGCAGTCGCCAATAGCCGCGTCCCACTTGAATACCGGCAAAGCACAGCTCACCAGCCACGCCCTGGGGCACCAGGTTGCCAGCCGTATCGACGATGAAGTTCCAGTTGTTGGCCACGCTCTCGCCGATGGGGATGTTCTCAATGCGTTGACCAGGAGGGATGCTATAGTAAGACGTGTCGTCGGTACACTCGGTCGGTCCATAGACATTGATGATCTCGATGTGGTCGCTGAAAACGCCATCCATCTTCTCGCCACCTCCCGTGGTGAAGCGGATTGGCAGGTCATCGAAGGTGTTGAGCAGCAGGCAGGTCATAGCCGTCGAGTATCCGCCACCAGTAATCTGATGGTCGAAGAGGAACTGGCGTATGGCGTTCAGGTCTTTGCGGATCTCGGTGGGCATGATGTGGAATGAGCCACCTAACGTGAGCACGGGATACATGTCCTCGATATGGGCATCGAAGGAGAATGATCGGTGACCGCTGATGCGGTCGGCGGCAGTCAATTTCTCCATGTCGATGACAACTGCTATAAAGTTGCGCAAGCCAGCCTGGTGGAGCATGGCACCTTTAGGCTTGCCCGTAGAGCCTGAGGTGTAGATCATGTAAGCCAGACCGTCGGGACGGGAAAGGTCGATAGCCCCCATCGGGGAAACTTCGTTCACCGTCGCCATGAAGTCGTCAATGAAGAACGTGCGGGCTATGGCGGTATCAAAGTCCCCTTCGGCCTGTTTGGCGGCCAGCACCTCGTGCGAGGTGATGAGCACCTTAGACTCTGAGTTCTCGAGCATATAGCTCAGCCGCTCATTAGGATATTCAAAGTCAAGGGGTGTATAGGCGGCACCAGCCTTGTGGATAGCCAATACCGACAGCGGGAACTCCTTGGTGCGATCAAGCATGACGCATACAAAGTCGTTGGGCCTCACACCGAAATCGATAAGCCTGTGGGCCAGCATGTTAGAGTAACGATCCATCTCGCCGTAGGTCAGCTGGCTGTCTTTATCCACCACGGCTGGAGCATCGGGTGTTCGACGGGCCTGCTCGGTAAAGAGGTTGGCGAAGGTCTTGCTTAAATCAACATCAATATCCTTGCCGGTTCCGATCTTGATGATTCGTTCAGCCTCGTCGTCGCTAACGATGCTGATGTTGTCGATGGGCTCGTCAAGGCAGGCCATCATCTGCTCTAAGGTGGCCTTGATGGCATCGGCCATCATGCGCAAGCTCTTGCGGCTGTTCATGGCCAAACTCGACTCCATGCGGATGTCGTAATACTCATCGCTGGATGAAGCATCACCCGCTACATCTGCGCCCACGATGAAGATGTGTGCCAGCATATCATAGAACACATCACCACGGTCCTGCTGTACAAACGGACAATGCTTGTCGCCGAAGTGGTATTCCTCCTCCCATCCAGGCAGGGCGGTGAAATTGAACGAGATGCCCGGCTGCACGCCCAAATCGCGGCAGAAATGTGAGAACGGGTAGGCCAGCTGCGCCAGCGTGTCCTTCATCTCGGTATGAACCGAGGCGATATACTCACGCACCGTCTGCTGCTTCTGGATTTCCATCATGAACGGAATGGTGCGGACAAACATGCCGTGTGCCTGGCGCACGCGAGGATCGCGGCGCCCATGATAGATGGTGGTATAGGCCACTTTATCCTCGCGCAGGATCCTGGCAAGCACATAGCTGAAAGCAGCCTGGAATATCTGGTAAGGAGCAAAGCCTTGCTCCTTGCACCAGTTGTCCACCATCGGCCTGCTGATATATGCCGACTCCTGTCCCATTTCACCAACCGGATTCTCGGGACGGCTTGAAAGCGTCGCCAAATCCATGCCGGCATATTTTTCTTTCATCACACTCTTTGCCCGCTGGTATTCCTCGTCACCCAACCTGGCATACTCGTCGGCGGCCGCCTCCATCATTCCGTATTCCTGTACGGGCAGGGGCTTCCCTTCATAGGCCAAGGGCAGGTCTCGTTGGGGGAACAGCACCAGATAACTTGTGCCGTCGGTCACCATGTGGTGGATGTCCACCAGCAGGTATTTCTTCTCGGGTGTTGTCAATAGCTCGGCCCTGATCAACGGCTCGTCACCCATGATGTCGAAGGGGCGGCAGAAGCCGTGGTAAGCATAATCCTGAAAGTCGGCTTCGGACATTTCTCGACGCACGACAGTCAACGTCTTGTTCTCATCGACATACTGTCGAGGGTCGCCATTGTCGTCAATGAGGAATCGCGTTTTCAATTCCTTCCTTGCCTCGAAAATTGTCTGTAAAGCAGTTTCTATACGATTGAGATCGATGTCATCGGTCAGGGGCACAATACAAGGGATGTTATACTGCATCACCTTTGGATACTTCATGCAGTCATAGAAAACTCCCAGTTGTGATTGGAGCAAGGGATAAAGTTCCATATCTTAAATGAATTAAAAAAGTTATTATCTATTCTATTCATCGCCAATTAGACGGGAAGTAGAACGAATTCTGCACTTCCCGACTTCAGCAGGGCTTGTTTTTGCCGTTATTATTTCTTTTTGGTTTTGGGAGTTGTTGGTTTCTTGGTGGGTTTGGCCTTGAGGTTGAGGATGCGGGCATATTCACCGGGCTTGTCGAACATTTCCTTGGCTTTGTCGAGGTACTCGTCGTCCTTAATGCTGTGCTGAACCTGGCCACGCTGGTAGTAGAGGCGGTCCATGATCTCCTGGCCGATGAGGTAGGAGATGTCGCGGCGGTGCAGGTCCAGGTCGTGGTCCAGGTCATGCTTGAGCAGGGCCTCCAAGCGGTCGAACTGGGCCTTGGTCGAGTCGTTCATGTAGCCCTCGGCGGTCGCTGTCTTGCGCAAGGCATCGAGCTGCTGTTCACACACCTTGTCATACTCAAACTTGTCGGCGTTGATAAAGGCCTTGAACTCGTTGAAGATCTCGTCGGTCACTTGGAAGTTGGCAGGATCGGCAATCTCCTGGCCGTGCTCGGCGACATACTTGGTGGCGAAGTCAAAGTCCCAGTGGTCACGCATGATGTTATAGACGATGCGCTTCAGCTCGCGCGGTTCCACCTTGAGGTCAGGGTTGATGCCACCTCCCTCGCGCACCTCTCGGCCGTGGGCGGTGTGGAAGATGCGGGCCGTGCTGTCGGTCGTGGTCTTCTTGTAGGTGCCGTCGGCGTTGCGGTTGGCATAGTCCACCTCCTGGATGAGGCGTCCGCTAGGGATGTAGTACTTGGCGATGGTGACCTTGAGCATGCCGTCATAGGGCAGGCTGCGCGTGGATTGCACGAGTCCCTTGCCGAAGGAGCGTGAGCCGATGATCACGGCGCGGTCCAGATCCTGGAGGGCACCGGCAGTGATTTCGCTGGCGCTGGCCGAGCCACCGTCGATGAGTACGGCCAGGGGTATCTCGGTGTCAACGGGATCGACGGTTGTCTTGTAGGTGCGCTCGCTGGACTTGTCGCGGCCGCGCATCTGCAACACCTGGGTGCCCTTGGGCACGAAGCAGCCGACGATCTGGATGGCACCCTCGACAATGCCGCCGCCGTTGCTGCGCAAGTCAAGTACGATGCCCTTGACGCGAGGATCCTTCTTGAGCTCAATGACGGCATCACGCACCTGCTGCGCTGACTTCTCGTTGAAGGTCGACAGGTCGATGTAGCCGATGTTGTCGCGTGTCACGCCATAGTAGGGCACAGGATTGACGCTGATGGTCTCGCGGGTAAAGGAGAAGGTCTTGACGCTGTCCTCGTCATAGGGTCGTACTACGGTCACCGTCAGGTGGGTGTTGGCTTGGCCTTTCAGTCGCTTGCTCACCTGGTCGCTCGTCCAGCTGGCCGTGCTGTCGCCGTCGATCATAATGATGCGGTCGCCCGAGCGCAGGCCCGCGCGGGCCGCAGGGCTACCCTCATAGGGACCACTGATGTAGACGCCCTTCTTGCCATCGACGGTGCGCTCCATCAGGTAGCTGCCGATGCCGCCATACTCTCCCGTGCTGATGGTGATGAAGTCATCGGCCTCCTTGGCGGGGATATACTCGGTATAGGGGTCGATGTCGTCGAGCATCGCGTTGATGGCGTTCTCGATCGACTTCTGGGCATCGATGGTATCGACATAGAACGTGTTCAACTCCTTATACAAGGTGTTGAAGATGTCCAGACTGCGTGCCACAGCGGCATCATCATTCACGGCTTTGTCCTCGTCGGCAAGGGCAACGGGTGCGGCAAGAGACAGCGCCACACAAGCGCCTGCAAGATATTTGAGCGTCTTTTTCATTATCCTAAAATGTATTTGGTTGCGAAAGTACTATTATTCCATGAATTTTGACGGTTTTATGGCACTAAAAAACCTTTATAGAACGAAATTTTTCAAGTTTTTTCATTTTTTTATTGCACAGTTCAAATTTTGGTACTATCTTTGCACCGCATTTTTCGGCAGGGTCTGCCGCAAGGGTGCTGAAAACGCTTCTTTAGCTCAGTTGGTTAGAGCATCTGACTGTTAATCAGGGGGTCCTTGGTTCAAGTCCAAGAAGAAGCGCAACATAATAGATAGATATTAAGAGAGGAATGCTTCTTTAGCTCAGTTGGTTAGAGCATCTGACTGTTAATCAGGGGGTCCTTGGTT
>JAFTEU010000156.1 GCA_017453505.1 Muribaculaceae bacterium | reverse complement strand
CATGTCTGTCAGTGGTTTTTGACTGGTTTTTATTGCAGCACTAAATTAGGTGAAATCCCTGACATGGCAAAATCCTGGGCAACTTTTTGTTGTCCAGGATGTTATAAAGTTATTTCAAAAATGTGCTGCGGATTTAAGGTAATATGAAGGTGATTATTACTGGCGCGGGTGCCATCGGCGCACATCTGGCTGATCTTTTCTCCAAGGTCAAGCAAGACATCATTATCATTGATGATGATGAACAAAAGCTCGAGCGCATCCAGGCCGAATGCGACCTAATGACCATCCACTCGTCGTATACCACACCGGTCAAGGCCCTCAAGGATGCCCAAGCGGAGAGCGCCGACCTCTTTATCGCCGTCACTCACGACGAGCACCTGAACCTGAGCCTGTGCACGCTGGCCAAGTCGATGGGGGCTCGCAAGACTGTCGCCAAGGTTGAAAACCCCGAATTGACCACTCCATGGGTCATCAACTCGTTCAGGGCTGCGGGTATCACATGTATCATCGACCCCGACAATCTTGCCGCCATCGACATCATCAAGGGGCTTGAGATAAATTGGGCCCGCCAACGATGGGAGGTCCATGATGGAGCGCTCACGCTGCTTGGAGTCAAGATTATCTCTGAATGTCGGATTCTGAATCAGCCTTTCAAGGAAACATTCAAGCCCAACTCACCCTTTCATGTCGTAGCCATCAAGCGCGGCAGCAGCACCATCATCCCCACTGGCGACGATTTTCTGCTCCCTGAGGATTATGTCTATTTCACGACAACCAAGTCATTCATCCCAGACCTGCGACACATCATGGGCAAGGATGACTATCCAGCCGTGAAAAATATCATTATTATCGGCGGCGGCAAGACTGCCGTCAGGGTCGCCAGCATGTTGCCTGACGGTATCAAGGCTAAAATCTTTGAGCGCGACCCTCACCGTTGTGAGGAACTTATCGAGCTTGTCGATACCAGCCAGGTCATGATCATTAACGCTGATGGCCGCTCGGCCGCCAACCTGTTGGAAGAGAACATCAAGGGCAGTCAGGCCTTTATCGCACTGACCGGCAATGCCGAGGCCAACATCCTGGCGTGCCTCACTGCTAAGGAACTAGGTGTCAACAAGACCATTGCAATGATTGAAAACATGGACTATTTGGGCATCGCTCGGAGTGTTGACATCGACACTATCATCAACAAACAGGCCCTCACTGCCAGCCATATCTACCAACTACTCTTGCATGGAGATGTGAGGAACATACGCAATCTGCTAACTGTCAATGCCGATGTTGCTGAGTTCACTGCCCGTCCTGGTTCCCCAATCACCCGCAAGCGGGTAAAGGAATTAGGATTTCCTCGGGAGGCAGAACTAGGCGGTCTCGTGCGTGAAGGCAAGGGGATGCTCGTCAATGGTGAAACAATCATCCAGGCGGGAGATATCGTTATGGTATTCAGCCATGGTGCCGACATCAGTAAAATCGAGAAATACTTCCTGTAACCATGTTCAGCTGGAAACTCATTTTCAAGATATTGGGCTCATTACTATGGATTGAGGCGGCGTTCATGTCAGTGTGTCTGCTGATGTCCTTGTGTTATCAGGAGGACGACATGGTACCGTTTTCCCTTGCTATTCTCGCGACACTTGTTACCGCGTTCTTGCTCCAGCGGCAAGGACACCATGCGAGCAACACCTTGACGCGGCGCGACACCTATCTGCTCGTTTCCCTCACATGGATCGCATTCACCGTCTTCGGCATGCTTCCGTTTCTCATCGGCGGATATATCCATAGCGTGACCGATGCTTTCTTTGAGACCATGTCAGGACTGACGACCACCGGAGCGACAATCCTCGATCAAGTCGAGGGTCTGCCCCACGGACTGCTTTTCTGGCGCTCCTTGACACAGTGGTTAGGTGGCCTGGGAATTGTGTTTTTCACCATTGCCATTATCCCGTCGTTTGTCGGTGGATCGGTAAAAATATTTGCAGCCGAGGCCACTGGTCCCGTCAAGAGCAGGATGCATCCACGCTTGACCACCACGGCCAAGGCCCTATGGGGCATATACCTGATTCTCACTACAGTCTGTGCATTTCTGTTCTTTATCTTCGGCATGAGTCCGTTTGATGCCATCAACTATGCGATGACCATTACGGCCACCGGCGGTTTTGCCACGCACGATGCCAGCACAGGCTATTTCCATAGTCCGGCCATCGACTACACCGCCATCGTGTTCATGTTCCTCTCGGGTGTGAGCTTTGCCCTGCTCTATGCCGCCCTGTTCAAGGGCAAGGTCAAGCAGTTGCTCAAAAACGCCGAGTTCCGCCTGTATTCGTCACTGGTCATTGCTTCCACAGCCCTGATTATCTATTTCCTGCTGAGGTTCAACGATTACGACGTGTCCGATGCCATCCGCGTCGCCCTGTTCCAGGTCGTGTCGTTCATCACCACGACAGGTATGTTTAACGAGGATGCCGCCCAGTGGCACCACATCACCTGGGTGATACTGAGCCTGTGCATGTTCTTCGGCGGGTGTGCCGGCAGCACGGCAGGCGGTTTCAAGTGTGCACGCGGCGTGATTGCCCTGAAAGTGCTGCGCAACGAGATACGCCGCATGCTGCACCCCAAGGCATTATTACCCCTCAAGGTCAACAACTCGACCGTGCACAGCCCCGCCCAGATTACGCTGATGGCCTTTTTCATCGCCTATATCACCCTGTGCTTCACCGCTTATTTCATCATGATTCTTGCGGGAGTGGACAGCACCAACTCCATCACCATCGCCCTGAGCTGCGGCAGCAACGTGGGTCCCACGCTGGGTCTGGAAATCGGACCGACGATGTCGTGGAGCATCCTGCCGACGATGGTCAAGTGGATCCTGTCGGCACTGATGCTCATGGGGCGTCTCGAAATCTTCACCGTGCTGGTCATTTTCACCCCGTGGTTCTGGAAAAGCCATTGATTATCAAAAACATTATCAAAAAAAAACGGAAAAATTTTT
>JAFTEU010000155.1 GCA_017453505.1 Muribaculaceae bacterium | reverse complement strand
CTTTGCCTCACTCCACCGCCTGCCTATGCCCTGGCCAGCCCTAACGGGCTTCAGAGCAAGCCCCTTTACACGAAACCACCTGTACGATATTGTTTTCAAGGTGTTTATGGATCCTTAGCGATTTTTCCCTGGACACCATTACTCAAAAACACATCAAACCGTCCGGATTTTCCTTTTGAGTCGAACGTAGGGAGGACGTTCTGCGGGATATTAAGTTCAGCTCTGTCAAAAGATTTTAGACAAAATCTCTGATATATGTTGAAAATATCTCTTAAAGATAATTTGTTTCTGGGCAGGCCACGCGTGAGCGCCGCCTGCTTTTTTTATCAAAAAAGTTGTCATTATAACATTATGTTGTAACTTTGCATCAGTGAATAGCGATATAGGTTCAACCATAAAACTTAAATATAACAGGGGTTGATTCATTATTTGCTGAATATTTTAGGCACAAGACGATGAGTACACAATTGATGAACCAGACGATTGCTGATTACTTCATGACTCAACCTGTCGTGAGGGCATGGCTGTTTGGCTCGTTTGCTCGTGGAGAGGAGACTCCCGTCAGTGATATTGATATCCTTGTGCAGTTCGATGATGGCGGAGTAAGTTTGCTGAAACATGCTGCAATGATTTGTGACCTGGAAAGGATTCTTGACCGTCCTGTGGACATCGTGCCCGAGGGGACACTGCGCCCGCGAGTGAGAGAAAGTATTGATCAAGATAAAAAACTGATATATGAGAGACCCCGTTAGAGACCGCGAGCGCTTGGAGCACATAGTAGAATCTATTTCCAATGTCCTTGATTATGCAGACGGCAAGACGGAGGAAGACCTGGAAGCCAACTAGTTGATTTACTATGGCATCGTCAAGAACATTGAGATTATCGGTGAGGCTTCACATAAATTGACAGCCGCATTTCGTCGCCAGCACCCTGAAACACCTTGGGAAGTCATCGCCAAAATGCGACATGTGCTGGTGCATGACTATTACCAAATAGATCCGTTGAGTGTTTGGAAAGTCATCACCGAAGACCTGCCGCCTTTACGCGAACAAGTGGTCGGCTACCTAAATAATACGGATTGGGATGAATGGGAAAAGAACGAGGTGGTTATCGTGGAAACAGCAACACATAAAAGCCTCGCGCAGACCGCCTGCCGCATGAAGCAGCGAGGATACGAAATAGATGAGATTTGCAAAATAACTGGCTTGAGTCGCGAGGAAATTGAGGGACTGTAAAATCAGCGAAATCAAAAAACTGCTTGAATGGCTCATTACAAATCATTCTTTGTGATTGGCTTGATTTTTTTTGGATTTATTATTATTTTTGTTATTTTTTCTTCATTTTATTTGAAAATCAAAGAATAATCACTAAATTTGTCACACCCTTTTTAGGAAGATATACCTCGCCCTTAACGGCTCGCCGTTAAGGGCGAGGTTCATGTTAAATCCAAAACAATACTTAGAACTATGAACAAGAAAACGTTTATCATCAAAGCAGCGGTGACCGTTGCCATCGCACTGCTGTTGCCGGCAACAGCTTCGGCTCAGTTTGGTGGTCTGAAGAAGGCCGCTGATAAGGCGAAGAAAACCGCTACAGAAAAGGTAAAGAAGGCAAAAGATGCGGTAACAGGTACCACTTCAGAGTCAAACGGCAGTTATCAGGAGTACGAGGACGGCGGCTATTCCAACGATGGAGGAATGACGGTGATGGGCGGCTCGGGGTCGCGAGATGCCGAATTCAACCGCGTGAAGAAGGCCGGTGGCTGGGACAAGTATCTGGAGCTGGACAAAACAGCCAATGGGCGTGTGATGTACAAATATTTTGAGGCGCCCGGCTACGAGGAGTACCCCAGTAACATGTGCCTCAATGGCGCAAAACAGGCTACTGCTATCATCTGTCAGGTTATCCGTTATATGAAGGGAGAGCGTGAGCATTATGGAGAATATAATTCCAAGGTGTTTGGCGAGGACAAACTCAAGAATGCCAAGGAATATATCGAGCGTTCTCAAGTCAAGAAAGGGAAAGAGGATGAACCCATCGCCAAGGCTGACGCTGATGCACTCATGGCAGAGTGGGAACGCGTCAATGCCGAGTACCATGCTTTTTTGGCTAAGAATGAGAAGCCCGCTTCACAGGAGCAGGTGAATGCCGCCTATGACAACTATGCCAAGGGCGTGAAGCGCAACAACTACTGGTTGGATGAATTGGGCGACGACAAGGACTCCAAGGGCTTTCCTGACAAGGAGACATACCGCAAGCAGGTGAATGACCTTGTGAATAAGTTGTATGCGCCTTCCAAGATTTTAGGAACCTTTATGGCACAAAGCGGATGGGCTGGTGTGCCCACTGGCAGCGACCCCTCGCTCAATGGCGTCTATTTTTCGGCCAGCCAACTGCTGTTCCGCTGCTACTATGAGAAAGACGGAAAGTATTATGTCGTGGAGAGTGCCTTCCGCAAGGGTTTGAAGTTGAACGAGCAGGTTGGAAGCGGTGAGAAACCCATCGAAAACTGCTGGCCTGGCGTAATCATGCCTGTTGAAATTCCCGCCAATGTGATTAAGAAGTATCTGTAGTCACTGTAAAGAATCAGTAAGAAACCAGAAAAAGCCTGCTTCGGCAGGCTTTTTTCATGCCCGAAACGGTGTCTTTTACCACACCGTTCAATCAAAGTAGTTTTGCGAAGTAAAATCGCAAAATCAGTGCAAGCTGAGTGAAGAGCCAAGTTTACTTGAGCTTTTCCGATGCGCAGCCTGATTTATACAAAACTATTTTGATTTATGATCGACATTTCACAACTCACAGCCCTGATCTCCGCGTTCCGCGTCGAGACCGAGAAAGAAAGCATCTCGCCCGAACCTTTAGTTCGACAAAGTTTGCGCTTGTAAGTCGGCGAAGCCGGTGCAAGCTTTCAAGCAAACTTTTGTCATACCGTCGGCAAGATCCTCCAGGACATTGCCGACCTGCTCGGTTCCGCCATCGGCACGGCCACCCGCAACCGTGCGGGCTACGATATTTTCTGATTTTGGTCACTACTCCGTTGCAAGCGTTCATGTCTTTTACTATACCCTATCGGGGATAATATTATGATGATTCATAGAAATTATACCCGAAAGGGGTTGTTTTTCTATAATTTCATTTAAATTATACCCGAAAAGGTGTAATCATTTTGATTTATTGACTATCTTTGCGGCAAAATCGTGTCATAACTATGATGACAAATCTATCAAAACAAGTAAAAGCATTGCGCAAGCAATATGGCTTAACGCAAGAAGACCTATCGGCCAAAGCGGGTGTTGGACTTCGCTTTGTGCGAGATCTGGAGCAAGGTAAAAGCACCTTGAGGATGGACAAGGTAAATGCAGTCCTCAACCTGTTTGGTGCTGAACTTGGGGTTGTCCCTCAACAGAAGGGAGGTGACGAATCATGAGACAGGCTATGGTCCTATATCGAGACACCGTAGCAGGACGACTCGTCGAAGATGAGAACGGCTATACATTCTCCTATGATGCTGTTTACCTGACTAGTGAAAATGCAGAGCCCATCAGCCTGACATTTCCGCTCACAAGCGAGCCTTACCAGTCCAATGTACTTTTCCCGTTCTTTGACGGATTGATTCCCGAAGGCTGGTTGCTTGACATTGCTACCCATAACTGGAAAATCAACCCAAATGACCGCATGGGACTGCTGCTGGCTTGCTGCAAGGACTGCATTGGTGCCATAGGCATTGTAGCAAAACAAAACGAGGAGGAATAAATCATGTGCAAGTGCTTATATTGTTATCGGCCATTGCGGGATGGTCAAAAGGACTTCCACCCCTCATGTGCCAAGAAGTTATTTGGCAGTGCTACCGCGCCTAGTCTGCCATATTCCAGAGCGGATATCGACGACCTGGCCCGTGAAGTCATCCAGAGCCAGACGACGGTAACCGGTGTGCAGGCCAAACTCTCATTAGACATCAACAAGGGAGGCAAGAATGAACCCGACAGGTTGACGCTCGTCGGGCTGTGGGGACGTTATATCCTCAAACCCAAATCCGACATCTACCCGTGGTTGCCCGAGGACGAAGACCTCACCATGCATCTGGCTACGATGGCCCGCATCGATGTGGTGCCTCATTCCCTCATTCGCTTTGATGATGGCGAATTGGCATATATCACCAAAAGAATTGACCGCGGCGATGACGGCACCAAGTATCTCATGGAAGACGCTTGCCAAATGAGTGAACGCCTCACTAGCGACAAGTATAAGTCATCCCATGAGAATGTTGCTAAACTCATCAAACGGCATTCCTCCACCCCTCAGCTGGATTTGGTCAACTATTGGGAAATAGTGCTTTTCTCTTGGATAACGGGCAATTCAGACATGCACCTGAAGAACTTCTCGCTCTTGAGTAAGTCAAGAGGCAACTATCGATTGGCGCCTGCCTATGACCTACTGAATGTGCATCTGATTTTTGATGATCCCGAAGAACTGGCACTTACTCTCACCGGAAAGAAGAAAAAAATCAACCGAAAGAATTTCGCTGATGCGATGCGGGCATCGGGACTGGACGAAAAAGTCATCGACAATATCTTCAAGAAATTTATCAAGGTCTTGCCTAAATGGATTGATTTTATTGATCTCAGTTTCCTGCCCGAAGAACTTAAAGAACAATATAAACAAGAAATCGCAACTAACGTCGAGAGACTGAAATCAAAAGGCTAGTAGGTTTTTTCCATCTACGGTATCGCCTGGCTGGCCGACACTTACTTTACTGGTTACCTCATCGCCTTCCTCTACCACTCCATGGGCTGGATCTAAATCGCCCAACAACCAAATCCCCTAATAATCGATTGCACGGACCTGTTTTTCAAGCCCGTGCAATCTTGTTCTATCTCAAACAATAAATGTGATATGACCACAAAATTACATCAAAAGAACCGTCCCGATTTTCCTTCGTTTTTACCTGGCACTGATGGTTATTTTTCCCTGATCAGGTAGCTGTTGCTGCCGTTTTGGATGTTTTCGGGGAACGTGAGTTCCACCTTGTTACCCGAGCGGTCGATGACGGCGGCACGGACGATGGTGTCGCGACCTTGCTTTTGCTTTTGTTCAATTGCTGAGGCTTCCAATTGCTTCATGAACTTCTCGACATCGTCGCGCTTTTTGGGCGCAAAAGTGATGCTGGAGCGGTCAAACTTGAAGTCATAGCCGGCATCAAAGTATCGATAGAGTGAGTCATTCTTGATTTTCCAACTACCAGTGTAAGTGCAAGTTAGCTTCAGATGCCCATGATAGGCTTGTGATGGAATGTGTTTCTCGATGACCTGCTTAAAGGTGTGGTCGCTGTTGAACTCAAAGGCCGTTTGCTCGTCGTCTTGTGTGGCCCATTTCCCGACCAGTTTCTTGTCGGTCAGTTTCTCGCCGGTGCGCTTGCGCTTGTCCAGGAATGCGTGCAACTCCTCGTCGGTGATGTTCATGATAAACTTGCACCGGTTACTCATGTCCTGATAACTGTCGGCAGTGGCGTTGATTGCGGTCTGACGTTGGTCATGGAGGTGGATGTAAAGCTGCACATCCTCGTCTTGCAGTTTCTTGCGCAGGAAATCGTACCAGTCAATACTCTTGCCAGTATTTATCGCGTCAGCATATATTGTTATGCTTTCCTCTTCATTGACAGGCTTGCGAAAAATGGGAGACGTGTTGAGCACCTGGAAGGTCATCCGGCGGTTATTGAAAAATTCCCTCGCCTGATCGATGAACGAGGGAGCATCGATGCTCCTCCAAATCTCCTGGTTGCTCTGGAAGGTTTTCTCGATGCTGTCGTCAACTCGGAATTCATACCCTTCTGAAGAATATAGATAATTGATTACCGCATAGATGGTGTCAAAGGGGATATTCTCGATGCTGTCAATGTGCTCCATTGCATACATGGCCAGCTCATGATTTTGGGCTTCCTGTTCGGCAAAGTCCCTGAAACTCTCGGCATACAGGTCGATGTCATGGATAAGCATCATGGCGACGTCACGCCCCTCGGCCTTGCGTTGGTGTTGTTCGATCAGATGGGCCGTACCGAAGGTCAGCACAATAGAGATTGTCGTGCCGACAACGCTCATCAGCAGTTCTTTGATCCAGGAAGAGCCCTTCTTCTTCAACCGCCCGAAACGTGGCATTTTTACTTTCACATTCATGGCCACAAAGTTAGTGAAAATCCCCGATACCGATGGACTTTTCCTCACGAAATGCTCCTAACATCCTAAATTCCGCAGCACTTTAATGTTTTATAATATCCTGAGAAACAAAAAGTTTCCTTGGATTTTGCCATGTCAGATTTTTCACTTATCTTAATGCTGCAATTAAAAACAAGTAAAATCATCCATGAATAGTCTGTCTTTTAGTCATAGAGGCGGTTACCGTACCAAAACGTACGATAACCGCCTCTATTATGCAACAAGACAATCTTACAATCAATCTCACTGTCCCCAAAGGATGGGATAAACTGGACGACTACCAGCTGCGCTACTTGTTCGGCCTGCTGGCCCAGGGCTTCCCCTCGCCGCAGGTCAAGACCTACTGCCTTTTCCGATGGACAGGCATGAATATATCAAAGGGACGGCTTTTTGATGTGATTTTGGCCTGGTTTTATGCTTAATTTTGTCATTATGGCATGGGCATTGGGTTGATGATGAGGTAGATGGCTTTGTATTCAAGGCCTGGGATACGTGCAAATTGCCTCGTGCCGACTCTGCTGCCCGTAGCTATATAGGTCAAGGGATTTCGTTGACTTGTTAGTACCGTAGAGAGGATACTGAAATAACTTATTCCATCTTTTTTTGCCGTGTTTTTACCCACTTATTCCGTTTTAGCCATTAAAATTACATGATCATTTTTTAGTCCTTTGTTGTATTATGCCTTGCCGGGGAAATGCGGGCGGTTGTTAATCATCGATGATGAGTCAGGTGACGATGGGTTTACCATTAGCGTCGAGCAGTGGGGTCAGTCCTCCCGCATAACCCTCATGCACAAACAAGTAGTTCACACCCGTCTCGGTGTCAACAATAATCCTGGATTCCTTAAGAAAGCCTTCGGACTCTTGCCAAACAAATCTTTTTGATTCCTTGCCCATATTACATGTGATTTTAATAACTTAAGACTGCAAAGATAATCAATATTGATTAATAATGACTATATTTGCGATGAAATATGAATTAACCAACATGAGGATGTAATATGGAATTAAAGGAATTTATTCAGAGTTACCGGGAGGCGTTCGGCCAGAACGCCCAGTTGCCCTTGTTGTTTGGCTACAGCGACATGGCAGTGGCCGACACGGCCAAGATTGGCGGCTGCTTTTTCAAGGGCTTGCAGGCCGCGCGTGAAGGCGAGCCCGTGAGCCTGAGTGCCGAGGTCATCGGTTGTGGTGGCGGCAAACTGTACACGGGTTTCAGCGACATGCCCGAGCGCGTGCCCAACTTTGTCTCGCTGACCGAGAAGTACAAGCGCACTCCCCAGATGGTCGCCGACTATGTCAAGAACTTGCAGATGCCTCACGCCGACAAGCGTTACCTGAACTTTGTCAGGGCAGACAAGGCCGAATCGCTGGACGGCTATGAGGGCGTGATGTTCTATGCCACGCCTGATGTGCTGTCGGGACTGTGCGGCTGGACTTTCTACGACACCAATGAGCCCGATGCCGTCGTAGCCCAATTCGGATCGGGATGCAGCACGGTCGTCTCGATGACCGTGGTCGAGAACGCCCGTCATGGGCACCGCTGTTTCCTGGGGCTGTTCGACCCGTCGGTGCGGCCTTGGGTGGGCAAGAACGAGTTGAGTTTCACCGTGCCCATGAGCCGCTTCATGGTGATGCTGGACACGATGCGGCAGTGCTTCCTGTTCGGCTCCCATGCCTGGGAAAGAGTCATAGCCCGCATGCAGGATTGAAAATTTGGTTGGATTCCTTTTTGCATTGCCGTGAGAATTCAGTATATTTGCACAACTTTTATTTTAAACAGACTATACTAAGATGAAAAGACATTTCCTTCTTGCAATCGCGTTAGTGGCCATGGGTCTCACTATGAGCGCCCAGCGAGGCTATATGCCTCCTGCTGTTAACAGTCCCGACATCGCCAAGGACGGTACAGTGACCTTCAAGATCAAAGCTCCCGCAGCCGACACCGTGCGCCTGATTATCGACACGCGCGTGGACACGTTGATGAAGCATACGGGCAATGAGACCTGGAGCATCACCCTACATGATTTGGAGCCCGACCTGTATATGTACTACTACATCATCGACGGCATGAAGGTGCTCGACCCCGAGAACGCCCATGTGCTGCGCGATGTCAAGAATGTGATGAGTACGTTTGTGCTTGACCCTCAAGGCGACAGTCCCATGGCAGTACATGACGTGCCCCATGGCGAAGTGCGCACGGTGTGGTACGACTCCCCCACCCTGGGCATGAAACGCCGCATGATGGTCTATCTACCGGCAGGCTACGAGCAGAGCCGCCAGCGCTATCCCGTGTTCTATCTGTTGCACGGCTCGGGCGGCGACGAGACGGTGTGGCTGGAGCAGGGACGCACGGCACAGATTCTTGACAACCTCATCGCCAGCGGCAAGGCCGAGCCCATGATTGTGGTCATGCCCAACGGCAATATCGACGAGCAGGCAGCCGCGGGGATGACCCCGGACAACAACGTGCAGCCCACGTTTGCCCACAAGCACTGGATGGACGGCACATTTGAGCAATCGTTCAACGACATCATGACGTGGGTGGACAAGAATTACCGCACACGCGACACCAAGCGCTACCGCGCTATCGCCGGCCTGTCGATGGGTGGATACCACTCGCTCTACATCAGCGCTAACCAGCCCGACGATTTTGCCTATGTGGGACTGTTCTCGCCTGCCATTTCACGCATGGATCAAGGCAAATGCCCTATCTATGACGACTTGGAGGCCAAACTCGTTGCCCAGTTCAAGCAGCGCCCCAAGCTCTACTGGACGGGCATCGGCGAGAAGGACTTCCTCTACAATGATAATGCCGAATTCAGGAAGCTGCTCGACAAAAACCGCCTGCGCTACACCTATCACGAGAGCGGTGCCGGCCACGAGTGGGCCAACTGGCGCGACTATCTGGTAATATTCACTCAGTTATTATTTAAATAATGTTGATTGCCGTGGCTGGACCTCGGCACAGAAAACCATCTGAAAAAATGCTTGATGCACTCACCCAATTCTTTGCCCAATGGGGATTCTTGGGCCTGTTCCTAGGATCCTTCTTGGCGGGCAGCATTGTCCCGTTCAGCAGCGAGGCCCTGGTCATAGCCTGCGTCGGGCCACTGCACATGGATCCCGTTATCAGCCTGTTTGTCGCGCTAGCGGGAAACGTAAGCGGCGGCATGACGTGTTACGGGCTAGGGCACTTGGGCAAAATCGAGTGGATTGAGAAATATGCCCATGTCAGCGAGAAAAAACTCAACCGTGCCCTAGAGTTCATGCATAACCGCGGCGCATGGATGGGATTCTTTGCTTTCATTCCCATGCTGGGAACCGCCATCAGCGTCGCCTTGGGCTATGTACGCTCCAACGTGTGGATAGTCCTCTTGACAATGACCATCGGCAAGTTCCTGCGCTATGCCGCCATCATCTGGGGCTCCCTCAAACTCATCGACCTGTTCTAAATGAATCAATTGACAATTATGGAACTTGAACACCAAATAATAGATAATAATGGCGAATATCTGAACTTTCGTGACGACATCATGCAGCGCATTCGCAGTGCGCAGTATGATGCCATGCGGGCGGTCAACAAAGAAATGATTTCCCTTTATTGGGATATTGGCCGACAAATCACAGAACGGCAGAAGGAACTTGGATGGGGAAAATCTGTAGTGGAGAATTTGTCAAAGGATATACAGAAGGAATTCCCTGGCATCCAAGGTTTCGGAGTCTCTAATCTGCGAGACATGGCTCGTTTTTACTCTGAGTATCAATCAAATGTAATTCTCCAACCATTGGTTGGCGAAATTAGTTGGACGAAGCACATCCTCATACTTACCAAGTGCAAAGACACTCAAGAACGTCGTTTCTATATCCTTGCCACCAAACGTTTTGGATGGACTAAAAATGTACTTCTGCATCAAATTGAAGCCAAAGCATTCGAGAATTATCTGCTTGGTCAAAGCAATTATGACCAAACACTGCCCGAGACTATCAAGCAGCAAGCTGTATTGGCATTGCGCGATGATTATTCCCTGTCCTTTCTGGATATCGCTGGTGAACATTCCGAACATGATTTGGAAACAGCCATAGTGCGCAACATTCGTGCATTCTTGATGGAATTTGGACATGATTTTTCTTTCGTTGGTAATCAGTATCGCCTTGAATTAGGTGGGCAAGAGTATTACATTGACCTGTTGCTCTATAGTAGAAGAGTGCAGGCAATGGTGGCAATAGAATTAAAAGTGGGCGATTTCAAACCTGAGTACAAGGGCAAAATGGAATTCTATTTGAATGTACTCGACGAAACAGTGAAGTTGCCTCATGAGAATCCCTCTATTGGCATTATCATCTGCAAGTCAAAAAATCGAACGATTGTTGAATACGCATTACGTCACACTGCATCGCCTATTGGTGTTGCCACTTACAGCATTTCTAGCGAATTACCTGAGCATTACAAAGATATGCTGCCTGCAAGTCAAGATATCGCCATTAAAGTCGATCATCTGCTTAATCAAGTATAATAATATCCATTCAAAATATCAGAAACTATGACACCAATCGAAATCCATAACGAACAGCTTGCGGGACGCATCATCAAGCATCTGGAACGCCGCAACTTCAACGCCCACTACTGCGCCACCGCTGCCCAGGCCATCAACCTCGTCAAGTCACTTATTCCCAAGGGCAGCAGCGTCACCTGGGGCGGCTCGCAGACCATCCGCGAGATGGGCTTGACCCAGGAACTCATCAACAGCGGTGACTATCGAGTTATTGACCGAGATAAGGCTGAGACACCCGAGCAGACGCGCCAATGCTACCTCGACGCGATGGATGCCGACTACTTCCTCACCAGCGCCAACGCCATCACCCAGGATGGTGTCATCGTCAACATCGACGGGCGAGGCAATCGTGTGGCAGCCATCACCTGGGGCCCTCACAACGTCATCCACATCATCGGGCTGAACAAGGTGACGGCCAGTGTCGAGTCCGCCCTGGAGCGCGCCCGTAACGTGGCCGCTCCCATCAACACGGCCCGTCTGGGTTGCGACACCCCCTGCAAGATTGACGGCGTGTGCCACAACTGCAACTCGCCGCAGTGCATCTGCAACTACGTCCACTTCACCCGCAACAGCTTCCCGGCCCACCGCCACACCGTCATCCTCCTCGGCGAGAACTGGGGCTATTGATGCCATTGTCATTGCACATAGCCTTCAAGAGCGAATGAACCGTTTGAATCAATGATTAATGGTTGAAGAGTTGTTAACTCCATTAGTTTTATTTACATTTGCAGGGATTAAATCATAACACGTCAATTTAAGATATGGCCATTCCTATCAATATAGAAGACTTGCTCAACAAGAGAAAAATTGAGTCTAACAGGATAGAATTCAAATCTGGTTGGAACCCTCAGAGCATCTACCATAGCATTTGTGCATTTGCTAACGATATTGACAACCTGGGCTGACGATAATTGTATATAGATAATAACGATGAGCAAAGAAATTACCATATTAGATCAAGACTATATCTGGTGGATAAAGGATCTTGTTAGCCGTTATCGCAGAAGCCAGATCAAGGCTGCTGTGAAGGTGAACGAGGAAATGTTGCGGTTTTATTGGGAATTGGGTAGAGACATAACCGAAATGAAAGCTGAAAGCCGCTGGGGGAGTGGATTCATGAAGAATCTAAGTAAAGATTTGAAGAAACTGAATCCTGATGCAACATGCTTCTCGCAAACTAATCTGCTGTATATGAAGAATTTCTATCAGCTTTATCACCCTTACACGGAAATGACTCCACATCTTGAGGAGCAAATTACTCAACAAGTTGTTGAGCAGAATAAACCTTTAATTACTCAACAAGTTGTTGAGCAAATTCAAAAAGATATGTTTTCTGTGCCATGGGGACACCACATAAGAATTATAGATAAATGTAAAGACCAACCACAGAAAGCCATTTTCTTTGTTCATCAAACGGTCATGAACGGTTGGAGCCGCAACGTGCTGCTGAATTTTCTGAATACAGATTTATATGAGCGGCAAGGTAAGGCATTGACTAATTTCACAAGAACGCTGCCTGAGGAAACAAGTGATTTGGCTCGGGAACTGACCAAGGATCCGTACGATTTTGCATTCACAGGCATCACTGGACGTTATAATGAGCGATTGCTGAAAGACAGTCTGTTGAAAAACATCACGCAATTCCTTGTTGAATTGGGAACAGGTTTTGCTTATGTCGGTAAGGAATACCGCCTACAGGTGGGTGATACCGAAAATTTCATTGATTTGCTTTTCTACAATCTCAACCTGTCTTGCTATGTCGTTATTGAGGTGAAAATTGGTAAGTTTGAATTTGCCGACGTGGGACAATTGGGTGGCTATGTTGTTGCCTGTAACCATATCTTGCGTAAAGATGGCCGAGACAACCCTACCCTAGGACTGCTCATTTGCAAAGAAAAAGACCGCATTCAAGCCCAATATGCATTGGAATCGAGTAGCCAGCCTATTGGGATTTCGGAATATGAACTTGAGAAATTCTATCCCGAAAAGGTTGAAGGTACCATACCGACAATCAAAGAGATAGAAGCAAAACTGAACGAGAAAACATAAAAACATAAAGATAATATATGAACGAGAAATTGAGTTTTATTGGGATAATACCTGCGAGGTTTGCCTCGACTAGGTTCCCAGGGAAGCCGCTGGCGATGCTCGGCGGCATGACAATGATACAGCGGGTTTATACCCAGGTGAGCAAGGTGCTGAACCACGTGGTGGTCGCTACCGACGATGACCGCATCATGGCGGCAGTGGAGGCCTTTGGCGGCAAGGCGGTGATGACGAGCACCCAGCACCGCAGCGGCACCGACCGTTGCCAGGAAGCCTATATGAAGAACGGAGGCCATGAGGATGTCATCATCAATATCCAGGGCGATGAGCCGTTCATTCAGCCCGATCAGTTGCAGGCCATCATGGCTTGCTTTGAGGACGAGGGAACCGACATCGCTACGCTGGTACGCCCGTTTGACCCGAGTCGCCCCTATAGCGAGTTGGAGAATCCCAATAGCCCCAAGGTCGTACTCGACAGCCAGATGCGCGCCCGCTACTTCTCGCGGTCGGTTATCCCCTATGTGCGGGGACATGAACGTGACGAATGGCCAGGCCTGACCCAGTATTACACCCATGTGGGCATGTATGCTTACCGTGCCAACGTGCTGGCCGAAATCACCCGTTTGCCACAGTCACCGTTGGAACTGGCCGAGTCGCTGGAGCAGTTGCGCTGGCTGGAAAACGGCTACACCATCAAGGCCGGCATCACCACCACAGCGACCATAGGCATCGACACGCCCGAAGACCTCGCACGCGCCAACCAATTATTGGCCTCACGCTAAGACGCAAAGACGCTAAGTTTTTTATTATGATTTAAACCAGCCTATTATGAAACTTTCAATTCTCACAACAATAGTCGGCTTGGCGATGGCTGTTTGCGTTAACGCTCAGCCAGCCGGAGAACCGTGGATGGATCTGCAGGTGAACGAGATCAACCGCTTGCCTGTTCACACGTCGTTTTTCGCCCATGATGAGAATACGGGACCGATGAGCCGCCGCTTGTCGCTAGATGGCGACTGGAAATTTAACTGGGTAGCCAACTTGGACGAGCGCCCCACCGACTTCTACCGCCTCGACCTCGACGATAGCACTTGGGGCACGATGCCCGTGCCTGGAATGTGGGAATTGAACGGCTATGGCGACCCGGTATATGTCAATATCGGTTTCCCGTGGCGTGACAACTGGGAGAACGACCCGCCGCGCGTGCCCGTCAAGGACAACCATGTGGGCACTTACCGTCGCCACATCACCTTGCCTGCCGAGTGGAAAGGCAAGCAGGTGATTGCCCACTTCGGGAGCGTGACCAGCAACATCAGCCTGTGGGTCAACGGCCAGTTCGTCGGCTATGCCGAGGACAGCAAGACGGCTGCCGAGTTTGACATCACGCCCTACGTCCACGAGGGTGATAACCTGCTGGCGTTCCAGGTGATGCGCTGGTGTGATGGCACCTACAGCGAGGACCAGGACTTCTGGCGCCTGTCGGGCGTGGCACGGTCGAGTTTCCTCTATTGCCGCGACAAGAATTACCACATCGATGACTTGCGCGTGACGGCGACACTCACCGATGACATGAAGGACGGTATCCTAATGATCAACCCCACCGTCACGGGCAAGGGCACAATGAGTTACCGCCTGGAATGGGGCTGCCAAGAAGTAATCATGACACCCGCAGGCGAGAACCGCTGGATCATCCCTAACGTCGAGAAGTGGACCGCCGAGACGCCTAACCTCTACAGCCTCGTCGCCATGTTCACGCCCGCCGACAAAAAGGCAAAAACGGAGGAAGTCATTATCCATATTGGCTTCCGCCGTGTGGAAATCAAAGACGGCCAGCTGTTGGTCAATGGCAAGGCCATCTATATCAAGGGTGCCAACCGCCACGAGATGGATCCCGACGGCGGCTATGTCGTGTCGCGTGAGCGCATGATTGCCGACATCAAGGAGATGAAGCGCATGAATATCAACGCCGTGCGTACCTGCCATTATCCTGATGACCCGCAGTGGTATGACCTGTGTGACGAGTATGGCCTGTATGTCTTTGCCGAGGCCAACCAGGAGGGACACGGCTTCCACTATGATCCCAACACGGCCCCGACCTACAAGCCCATGTTTGCCAAGCCCATCCTGGAGCGCAACCAGCACAACGTGAGTGTGCAGTTCAACCATCCCAGCATCATCGTGTGGTCGCTAGGCAATGAGACGTGCGACGGCCCCAACTTCACTGCCGCACGCGACTGGATTCGCGCCACCGACCCTTCGCGCCCCATCCACTGGGAACGTGCCCTGGGCGGCGAGAACACCGACCTGATGTGCCCGATGTACGCCTCGCCCGAGTGGTGCGAGCGCTATGCCTCCAAACCCGAGAGCACCAAGCCGCTCATCCTGTGCGAGTACAACCACGCGATGGGCAACTCGGGCGGTGGCTTGATGGAATACTGGAATGCCGTGCGCCGCTTGCCCAAGTTCCAGGGCGGCTTTGTGTGGGATTTCGTTGATCAGGGATTGAGGGTGACGGATAAAACGGATGGAACGGATATTACGGATAGGACAGGCAAGGAATATTTCTCCTACGGCGGCGACTACAATACCCATGATCCCAGCGACAACAACTTCAACTGCAATGGCCTCGTGAGTCCCGACCGCGTGTGGAATCCGCACGCCTATGAGACGGCCTATTACTACCAGAACGTATGGGCCGAGGACGTGGACGTGCGCCAGGGCAATATCGCTGTGAGAAACGAGTTCTTCTTCCGAGACTTGAGCAACGTGAAGATGCGGTGGCAACTGCTCGTCGATGGCGAGTCGGTGCTCAACGGCGAGGAAAACGACCTCAAGGTCGCCCCCCAAGGCCGCCAGATGCTGCACCTGCCCATCGAGGGCACCCTTGCGGCCCTTGAGCCCGGGCACGAGGTACTGCTTAATGTCGATTTCCTGCTCAAAGAGGCCGAGCATGGCTATATCTCGAAGGTCATGGAGGCAGGGGAGCGCATCGCCTATGCCCAGTTGCCCGTCATTGAGGCGGCACCCCAGGCGGCTGAATTGCCTCACGACAAGGCGAAATTTAGCGTTAAGCAGGACGAACAGAGCGCGCTCACTATCAAGGGCGAGAACCTGGAAATCGCCTTTGATGGCAAAACGGGCTTCATGAACAAGTACATTGTTAACGGCATCCCTATGCTTGCCAACGAAGGCACATTGAGGCCCAACTTCTGGCGCGCGGTAACCGACAACGACATGGGGGCCTGGCTGCAACAGAAGTTGCAGGTGTGGCGCAATCCCGTGATGAATCTCACCTCACTGGCAGTAGATAAGAAGGCATCCAGCAAGTCGCAGACGACCGTCGTGGCCCGTTATGACATGCCCGAGGTGGCTGCCACGCTAACACTGACCTACGAGATACACCGTGGCGGCGCAATGTGCGTGACTCAAGGCATCGCCTTCAACGATACAACTCGCGATGTGCCCGAGATGCTACGCTTCGGCTTGCTGATGGAAATGCCTTACACAATGAACCAGAGCCACTTCTATGGCCGCGGCCCCATCGAGAACTATGCCGACCGTCGTTACAGCCAGCGCTTGGGCATCTATCGTCAGACGGCCGACGAGCAATTCTATCCCTATATCCGTCCGCAAGAGACGGGCACCAAGGGCGACATGCGCTGGTGGAACCAGACCGACACCGAGGGCAATGGCCTCAAGGTGACAGCCGACAAGCCTTTCTATGCCAGCGCGCTGCACTACGACATCGCCACACTCGACGAGGGTAACGAGAAGCACCAGCGACATCCGTCCGGACTCGAGAAATCGCTTTACACCGTCCTCACCCTCGACGGCGAGCATTGCGGCGTGGGCGGCATCGACAGTTGGGGTGCCCGCCCGCTGGAGCAGTACCGCCTCCCCGCCATCGACCGCACCTGCTCGTTTACCCTCATCCCGGTTGTGATCATCGATAGTATTGACATCAAGGGGAAGCGTTATCCGATTCCTGCTTGGGGAGATCAACAGTGGGAAGTAAAGATGGGCGACCTCATGGACAGGTTGACTCAAGAGAAGTTCAACGAGCGCTCTTTGGATAAATGGGAACTGCTCATGAAGCATTCCGACGGCTGCGTTGCCGAGGATTTATCTCTTTGCTTCTCGACGGTTATGCGTGAGCACCCCCAGGAAGTGCTAACGTCAATCTATAACCATCGTGACAATCAGCCGACGCGCATCATTGAGGATATCAAGATCTTTGCTCCTGAATCGGGAGAGGAAGATTCGCCCAATGTTTATCCGTCACTTGCCAGCCTGCGCCAATACATCGCCAAGTTGCCCGATGCAGCAGCCCGCGACTATCTCACAAAACTGTTTGAACTATAATCAATCAAATGGAACAGAAAGAGGATCGCATGGCATATTTTTTTGCAAAATAATTGTGCGGTTCCAATATGATTAGTAATTTTGCGTTATGAAAGAAGCGTTAGGCAAGTGGCTTATGGATATTGCTAAGTATTTAGCAACAGCAATATTGTTGTCATCATTCTTAGTGACTTGTCTGACACTACACTGCTAATATGGGCAGTTATAGCGACAGTGACTTGCCTTGTGGGAGGCTTGGTCGTGATTAATCATTCTGAGAAAGTAAATAAGAAAAAAGACAAAAAGAAAAGGAGGTAATTATGGCAACGATATTAATGTCGATAATTCTGATTATCATTTCAATCAGTAGTGTAATATACTTCCATATCCACGATAAAAAGAATGAGGAGTATAACGACTGATTCTTTTTCCCTCTCATAGCACGTTTGCATGAAGAGGCTTCTTGTATTCCTGCTGGTTTTTATTCCGTTGTTGATTGGCACACAGGCCTATCTGGACAGGAAGGTTTTCCCCCGTGACTGGATAGGTACTTACTATGAAGTGCCCGTTAGCAATGGTTATCGTCTCGTGGCGACAAACTTTGATTACGGCACAATCATCGATACCGACTGGGTACCCGTCGTGGACCGCATCGACTCGGTACAAGTCACCGATAATGCCGTGATCGGGGAAACAGCATCACATTACTTCCTGTTTCAACTCAACACGGGAGCACTATTCCAATATGAAACCATGAATCAACTGCGGCAGGGCGGCAATCTTGATCCCGTCACTTTCACGACCGTAATCGACCACTACTGGCAACATCGCCGCTGGACAGACATCCTCACGTCCATCGCCTGCCTCATGATAGCCCTGTCCAGTGCTTACTTCACCCCTTCCAAGAGAGCCTCCAACTGAGTTGCATTCACGAGAGATTTGACAAAATCCAAAGAAATAATTGGCTGGAATTTGACAAAATCCAAGGGAAAATCATTTGGGCAGGTGATTGATAAGGCGGTTTTTAAATCATTAGGGTGTCTGGGGGAATTTAATTGTTGATGTAGAATGTAGGGCCTCGCCTTGGCGTGGCCGTTATTTACCCGGATGTAACACTCTGATATACTGTCTTTTCCCGTTGTCTTGCGGTAGCAACGGCCACGCCAAGGCGAGGCCCTACAGTGGGCAGCGACCGCAGGTAAGCCCATATTAGTGAAATCTTGCTAAACTAATTGTAAAACAGAGCATCGTGAAATTTCACAAAATCTTTCCCGGGCACTAATGAAATAGTAACCAAACTATTCATTCAATATTATTCGGGTGATTTCCTGATGAATAAACTATACAAGCAATAAATCATGGACAGGAGCCCGCAGATGCTGGGTATAAACTGTTCTTTAAAAAAGATACCATTATCTTGAACGGAACTCAAGGATAATGTTGAGAAAACAACATGAATCAGCATCATCACGACCGAATAGGCCAGAATGATTGCGATAATAATTTTTAATAATATCTTCATCATGATTGCACTCCAAATATTTTGTTGAATACTTTCCGGTGAATACTATCTCTTCTTTTTCCACCATCTGACGGCCAAGAACAAAAGGATTGCAATAGCCAGTAATGGTATGAAATGATCGATTGTGAACACGATAATGAGTAGGAGGGTCTGGTAACAGTATTGGCCCATCTTTTCACCTAAAGAGGCATTGTCCTCTATGTGATAGAAACCTGCGTTTGGTAATATCTCCTTGCGATTACCTTCGTACAGGTAAATCGTATCTAGTGCCTCATTCACCATGACAGAATCGGGGTTTAGGATGACGTGACGGTATTTTTCGTTATCGGGATCAACGCGTTGCCATTCTATTGTGATATAGGGGTGTCGGTATTCATATTTGCCGTAAAAGCAATCCGAGAAATGCCCCGCATAATCGGTAGAATAGATATGGGCCGTCGCTGTTGAATCATCATCAAATTTTAATGAAATAATCTCGGCTGGTTGGTATGAACCTCGAAATTCTTTACCTGATAGCCCGCCGTGAGAACACGAGCAAACACACACAGTTACCAATAATGCAACCGTTATCAAGATGCTCCTTGCGTATAACTTCATTTCAGTTTTCATTAATGCCATGTTTCTGTCATTGACAGGCAAAGATAGCGATTCTCTTTGTTCAAAGTCCACATCTTGAGGGATTTTGGGAATTCTTAGGAATCTTTTACATACCCTGTTGCATAAAGTAGCACCCCTGCCTGCCATGATTGTTTTTTAATAACGTACTACACTGATTTTATCGTAGATTAAATTATTTTACTTAATTTTGCAGGAAGAAATCATATCAACTTACATCAATTAATGAATTTATCTGTATTATGAAGAAATCAATTATCATCGTGATGCTGATGCTCATGTCAGTCATCGCCCTCAATGCCCAGAGCCTGACAGGCAAACGATGGGGCACAAAACTCATCGCCGAAGACGGTGCAGAAGTGCTGGTCGTTTTAATTTTTGATAAAAATGGGACGTGCGAAATGGAAATCGGGTGCGGACAGCAGATTAAAGAGGACGGAGTGCCCATCGACCTCATGGGTTATGTATCCGTTCCCGGCACCTATAGCCACAATGGCGACGACTTGAAGATGGACTTCAACCGTGGCAAGGCCGAAGTTGACTTCGACTACGAAATCAAGGGAATGGATGCCAAGACCAAGGCCAAGATGGACAAGCAGATCAGATCTCAAATCAATGGCTTGAAAGGCGAATTCAAGGACCTAATGCTCAACGGCATGCCCAAGATGCATAACACAAAGATTGTTTCGCTCGACAAAAAGAAACTTGTCATCAAGGATGACAAAGGCGACGACATCCCCTTCTACAACTATTAGCGATCAACAGACCATAATAACGAAGAGTGCAGGCTGACATAGTACTGCACTCTTCGCGTTTTTCGAATCTTGGAAGTCGGACTGGTCCAATCGTCAGATCAGTGGGTCGCTTTGAGGTATTGCAGGTCGCCGTACCAGTAGGAAGCGGTGCAGCCACCATCGATAAGCAAGTCGGCACCGCTGATGAAGCGGCCACGGCTTGACATCAGGAATTCGGCCAGGTCGCCCACTTCATCGGGCGTGCCAGCACGGCGTGCGGGCATACCCTCAATCATCTTCAGGTAACCATCTTTGCGTGGGCCGTGCAGTTCGTCATTGGCCAGCGGGGTGATGATGATGCCTGGGCTGATGCTGTTGATGGTAGCGCCTCGTTTTCCCCAGCGAGTGGCCTCGCCCATCACACGTAGCACATTACAACGCTTGGAGTACTGGTAGGCCTTGAGGGTGTCGGTGATTTCTCGGAGGAACGGCAACTGCAACAACTCATTACATGGTGTCATGGCCAGCGCGTCATTCTGCTCCTGAGGCAAGGCAGGCAGGCGGTGGCCACTCTGAGACGAGATGACGACACCACTACCACCAGGAGCGACGACCTTGCCAAACTCCTCAAGCAGCACGCTCGTGCCGTATAGATCGACTTGCAAGATGCGCTCGACTGGGGCCTGTGAGGGCGACACGCCGGCAGCGTTGATAAGGTTGGTGATCTCACCCTTGCTTAGGGCATATTCAACCAACTTGAGAATCGACTCCCTGGAGCCTAAATCGCACTGGATGGTGGAGCACTCAAAGCCTGAATTCTCGAGCAACGTGGCTGCTGCGGTGGCATTGTCCACACTGTAGTCAGCAAGAATCAGATGTTTGCCGACCGATACCCTGCGGGCGATGGCGATACCGATACTGCCCGCCCCAACTAATACAACTACCTGTTTCATATCGCTTAATGTTTATCTTGACATTGCAAAATTACAACGACTAAGCAGCATCAATGTGACAAAAACTGCGGACATTTTTGTAAAAATCCCCGAAATCTGTGTGTGCGAAATGCGTGGGACACTGGGACGGTCACTCACTGTAGTTGTGGTCGATGACGATGGTGAGGCGGTCGTCAGGAATGAGGGGTTGGATCTCGGTCGTGAGTTCGGCTACCAGTGCCGCATCGTCGTGGATGGTGAGGTCGGGCACGATGTCGACCGAGACGCGGCGCTCGCCCTCAAAGTAGTAGAAGCCGTGAACCTGCTCGATGTGCTCATGGGCGGCAAGTGCCTGCATGACGGTGTGTTGCAACTGGGCACGACGATTTTCGCCCGTGGCTACGGCATAGATGCCCACGGTCATGATGATGCCGTGGCGAGCAAACATCTCCTCGCTGATGCGGCGCGTGAGGCCATGGATCTCATGAGCATCCATCGTGTCGAGGACGTTGATGTGCAGGGAGCCGATCTGCACATCGGGGCCATAGTTGTGGATGATGATGTCAAACACACCGCGCACGCCGTCAAAGTCGGCCACCTCACGCTTGATTTGGGAAATTAATTCAGGCGAAATCTTGGCACCGAGCAACTCGTTGACGGGTGATGCCAGCATCTCAATGCCAGCCTTAATAATCACTACCGAAATGAGGGCACCTAGGATGCCGTCAAGCGAAATGTTCCACAAGAGCATCACGCCCGCCGAGATGAGCGTGGCTAGCGTGATGACCGCATCAAACAGCGCATCACTTCCCGAGGCGATGAGGGCATCACTGTTCAAATTCTCGCCCTGCTTTTTCACATATTGCCCCAACACCAGTTTCACGACAATCGCCACAATGATGACGATGAGCGTCGTGGTCGTGTACGATGGCTCGCTGGGGTTAAATATCTTTTTTACCGACTCGATGAGCGAGGTCACGCCAGCTGTGAGCACAATCACGGCGATGATGATGGCGCTGAAGTACTCAATGCGCCCGAAGCCGAAGGGGTGCTGTCTGTCGGCGGGACGCTGCGAGAGTTTGGTGCCGACGATGGTGATGACGCTGGATAGCGCGTCGCTCAGGTTATTGACTGCGTCCATGACGATAGCCACCGAACTGGCCAGCAAGCCCACACCAGCTTTGAACGCCGCGAGCAACACATTGGCGATAATGCCAATCCAACTTGTCCTGATAATCTGTGAAGAACGATCCATGGTTTAGTCTTCAATTGTTAATTTCTAGTTGTTAGTTATTGCGAAATTTTTCGTTGCGAAATTTTTCGCATTAGATAAATAATTGTATTATAGTTGTTTATCGTTAATCCAACGTTTTAAAAACGGGTCCTCAATTTCATATTTTTCTGTTCGGATAATATATCCCATCCTCATGAGTCGTTTGATGGCACTGTAAATCGTACTGGTAGCCAATTGCCTATTCTGCAAGGGATTCTCTCCTCGACATAGGGCTTGCAGAACCTGTTTGTCCATGCGGTTGAACTTGACCCACAACCGCTCAAAGTCTAGATCATGGTTACTCGTGATGCGCACCACAGCCTCGTTGACCAAGTTATCCTTGATTTCCTCGTACTTTGCTAATTCCCACACCTGTGACGCCAACTGTTGGGTGTAATAGGGATGGCAGTTCGTCAATAAGAGAATCTCTTTGGCTACAGTCTCGCTCTTCTCGCCAATCACAGGAGAGAAGCGTTCATTCAAGTAGTCGAGGAAGTCCTGGTAGGGTATCTTGTTGAGATGCATCAGTGTTCCAAAGTGATAGAAAGGAGATTTCTTGCGCTCAAAGATTTCTGTCATCATTGACTCCTGGCTGCCAAGCAAGATGTAGCTCAGTCCTTGCTGCATCTGCATGATGGTGCGTAATTGTTTGTCAAGGCCTTTGGCTATCTGCATGATTTCCTGGAACTCGTCAAGAATGACAATGAGCCGTCGCTCGGGAGTCGAAACCTTCTCGATCAGCGCCATGGCATCCTCTAATAGCACATTGGAATCAGATGTTGGCTGGAACGAAACGTCAATGCCACTAGTGACTGGATTTGTTGAGATGGTCGGCACTATACGAAAATGGGTCATCAAGTGCTTTATTTTCTCCCAAGTGTACAATTTAAAGATTTCCTTGAGCAGTTTGGAGGCCAGATCTTGCGTCGTGATTACGTTTTGAAGATTTAGTAACAGGTAAGGCCGCTCCATCTGCTTAGCAGCCTTGACGACTAAACTGGTTTTACCAAACCGACGAGGATTAATCAGTATCAAATGGTTCTCACTTTCCATCACTCGAACAATATATTGCAATTCTTGGGTGCGGTCGGTGAAAAACTCATTTTCCACAATAGTGCCGAATTTGAAAGGATTTCTCATATTGCGATTTTTTTCGTTGCGAAATTTTTCGCAAATATATATGTTTTGTTGATTGGAAACAACAAAAATTGGGAAAAATTGTAGATTCCAATCAACAAAATTGAGTCTTAGAAGCGTTATTGGGGGGGCTACCACAGGTAGAGGCCCGTTGCGGTAGCCAGTTGCCGTACCAGTTCAATCAGGCCATCAGACGGATTGTAGAGGGCCAAGCAGGAGTCACCACCGCTGGCGGTAATCATCGCATCGCCGTCGTCAATCAAGGCACACAAGTGGCCGTGCTCCAGAGCCTCATGAAGCCAGGATACCAAAGTGGCAGGCTCGGGGTTCTTGACCCAGTCATCGTCACCGCGATTCACGGTCAAGTCGTGATAACAGTTTATTTTCAATACCACATGAGCGGCCTGGCGGCAGAACTGTTCAAGCTGTGGCCCTGAGAAAAAATACTTCTCAATGGCAAAGAACTGGCCGCGGCTCTCGGGCGGCACCTGCATCGGCAGGAAGTCAATCACCCAATAGGGCGCTTGCAGCAGCCGTTCCGTTATTTCGTCAAAATTCTGGTTCATATTATTTTCGATTTATTCCGATAGACTATATAGGGGTGCGTCCTTGCGGTGCCGCAGCATGCCCCACAAGAAGAAAGCGGCAAACAACACACATACAGCGCAGAGCACCAGCCCAGTGAGTCTGTCGCCAGGGATGAGGGCCACCAGCACACCTATCAAGCAGAAGTACACAATGACGATCAAAACGTTGAGTCCGCCATAGATTTTTGTTTCCTCGGGTAATGACTGTGCTTGCTTCATACAACTTCGTCTTTAATTACTGGTATCGTTCCATGAATCGGTTGATATTCTCCTGCAAATCCTTGTCATCGATGCCCTCGGCAATATAATTGTTCTCGGCTTTAAGCATCTTGACGAGCATGGACGCAATGGCAGGGCGTGACATCCAGTAATCGTCAGGCAATCGCAGCAAGGCCTGCAGCAAGTCCCCATCATAAAAATCGCCAGAAGCCAAGATGTCTTCCTCTAGAATGCACATCGCCAGCGGCACCATCTCTTCCAGTGCCGTCTGCTGAGCAATGAGAAAACGCACGTCCTCGACAGTGAACCGGGAAACCACGGTATCGTAGAGCTCGTGCATGTGCCTGACAGGATAAGACGTCGGGAGCGTTGGCAGCTCGCCCGGCCTCCTCTCGTGCAGCAGTTGAGAAAGCGTCTTGCCCATGATGGGTTTCAAGGCAGAGGGCACATCATGAAGATAATCCATGACGGGGCGCGATACAGCAGCATCATCGATGGCAATGGACTCTGGCGCATCATCAGCACGTTGATATCGGGGTTTTGCGGTTATTCCCTTGATGGCATTCAACTTCTTCAGTAACCGTTTATTCTTGTTCATAACTTATAGAGCTCTCTTAAAGATATATCAGGAGAATCGGGATAAATACATACAGGAAACTCACTACACTCCATGCCATTCTCCAGGTATAAGAGCGCTTCTGGAATTTCTTGAAATATTTCAGGTATTTATCTTTATGCTCAATGAAAAGCAGATGCACAGCAATCACAAGGATTGCATCTGCCATAAAGACGCAACTTGTAACCAGAGATGAGCCTTTAAATTGAAAATAATGAGCGAGAAACATTTCACCTTCAAGGAGCCATAGAAATGAAGCCAGCAACATGGTAATGCTGGAAAACCTTATGTTAATGCCCAATGCGGGATCGTTTCTGATATCATCGGCTGTTTCTTCAATTTGCTCGATTGAACCTCCTCTCTTTAAAATGAATTTTTTGATGACAGGGATCCGCAATATCCAACTAAACGGATTCACTCCGTTTATTAATTTTGATATTCCTGTGAGAAATGAGTAAATTCTCCAGAATATAATATTATATGCTCGCTCTATCATGGGCAATAAGGATGATTGAATTGCACAAAAGTAGATAAATTTCAACATCTACCTTAAATCCGCAGCACATTTTTGAAATAACTTTATAACATCCTGGACAACAAAAAGTTGCCCAGGATTTTGCCATGTCAGGGATTTCACCTAATTTAGTGCTGCAATAAAAACCAGTCAAAAACCACTGACAGACATG
>JAFTEU010000154.1 GCA_017453505.1 Muribaculaceae bacterium | reverse complement strand
TTATTTTTGAGCAGATTTTGACTTAACTTCGCAGGAGCATAGCGAGCTATGGTCCAAGAAGATAAGGCAAAAGGTGCCAAAAAGAAACAAAATCTGGTCAACTAAAAGATTAACATTTCGGTAATTTATAGAAGCCCCCTATAGTCCCTATAGTCCTATTGCTTGAGATACCAGCCTTGACGCGAAACGCCTGATTGAAGAAAAGAAGATGTGGTGATGTGCACTTTTTTTATTAATTTTGCGCCACTACACTAACATCGAGCATGAAGATACTGATCATTAACTGCATCCTCTCTACTGCCGAGCATGGGATCATCAAGCGCAAGGAGTCCATCAGCGATTGCATGATCAGTAACTTTGCACGCGGTTTTGTCGAGTTGGGCCACCAAGTCACATTGTTGGCATCGCTGGATTTCAAGCCGACGGGCGAGGACAGGGATCTGCCCTTTGAGGTCATGTATTTCCCATCGCGGTTACCACAGTTGTTCAAGCCCAGCCTGCTACCCTGGCCACGTGGATTGCACAAGTGGTTGAAGTCTCACGCCATGGTGTACGACCTGGTTATCGCCAGTGAGTCGTTCCAGATAGCGACGCTTATCGCTGCACGAGTATGCCCATCCCATTTGCTCATCTGGCAGGAGATGGACCGCCATCAGCGCTTGATGCATCAGCTGCCATCGCGCTTGTGGCACAGCGTTGTGTTACCACTGTTCATGGGCCAGATCACCATTGTGCCTCGTAGCGAACCCGCCAAGCACTTCATTGCTCAGTATAGTCATCACGTTAGCGATGCGATTGTCGACCACGGCACCGATACCCACACCCTCTACCCCAGCGACGAACACGACCAAGCCTTTATTGTGGTATCACAACTGGTAAAACGCAAGCGGGTAGATAGGATTATCACCAAGTTTGCCCAACTTGTCGCTCATGAAAACTACCGCAACTATCGTCTTGACATCATCGGGGACGGAGACCAGCGGCAGGAATTGGAACAATTGACAGCCACATTGGGTCTCAAGGACAATGTCGTGTTTCACGGCTTCATGCCCCACGAGCAACTGGCGGCCCCGTTGAGGCGTTCCCTCGCGTTGCTTGTCGATACCAGCAATGACCTGAACATGGTGACCATCGCCGAAGCCATCACCAGTGGCACCCCCGTGGTGACCAATACCGTCCCCTCGACCTCCTCCTTCATCGCCGCCAACAAGCTGGGAGTCGTCAATGACAATTGGGACGTTAACGACCTTATCTATGTCATCAATAACCATGAGCAGCTGCACGCAGCATGTTGCGAGGCTGGCAAAGGATTGAGTAACACCGCCTGTGCGAGCAAGATGATTGAAATACATCAGACGACTATTCATCATCACTGAATCTTTCTGTGATGTCAAGATTTAACGGGATCCAAGGCAATATTGCCCCCTGCGAATCGTTTCTTATTATAGAACGCCTCTAAAACCGATATTATGAAAAAGAGCTCACTCATCTTGGTCCTCGTCACATTGTCGTGCCTGCCAGTATTGGGGCAGGGCTCATTGTTGCGTCCACGCGGTGACGTGAACTGTGACTGGGAAGTGAGCCTTGGCGATATCAACACACTGCTTGATTCAGTACTTGCCGGGACAAAGTATCATAGTTTCTATACCTACGCCCTCGATGTCAACAGCGATAAGGAAATCACCATTGCCGATCTCAATTTACTCATCGACGGCCTGCTGGGGAGCGAACTGCCGCCCATGCCCTCCTACTCGGGCACCTTGCCCGTACTCTACATCAACACCGATGGATACCGCGACATCGTCAGCAAGGAAAATTACCTGCATGCCACATGGTGGCTTGATGCAATGGGCATTCCGGGATACAAGTCCATCGGATCGGCCGAAGAGCCACTAGGAACGCAAATCAAGGGACGTGGTAATGCGACATGGAAAAACAATGGCAAGAAACCGCTAAGGCTCAAACTTGATGAGAAACAGGAAATGCTGGGCATGCCTCCGAGTCGCCACTGGGTGTTGCTTGCCAATACCGGCTACTGGCAAGGGCAAGTCAATGATGTGCTCCCCTTTGAGATTGGCCGCAGAATGGGTATGTCATGGAATCCCTCGCAAGAGCCTGTCGAGGTAGTGCTTAACGGGCAATACATCGGTTTGTACTTTCTTACCGAGAAGATTTGCATTGCCAAGAGCCGCGTCAACATCACCGAGCAGGAGGAAAACGAGACAGATCCAGATAAAGTAACAGGAGGCTGGCTGCTCGAGATTGACAATTACAACGAGCCCAATAAAATAACAATTGTGGACGGCAACCAACACCAGATATGGTTCACCCCGCACTCTCCAGAGAATCTTAGCCAGGTGCAACGCAACTATATCACCCAATTCTTGAACTCGGCGAACACAGCTATTTTCACTCAAGACAAGAGTGATTGCACATGGGAACAATACATTGACGTGGATTCACTGGCAATTTTCTATATCATTCAAGAAATCGTCGATAACATTGAGGCCTTCTCCGGCAGCTGTTACATGCACAAAGAGCGAGGAGATAACACCAAGCTGGTGTTTGGCCCCTTGTGGGACTTTGGCTGTTTTTATTACCGCGGCAAAGATGGATATGAGTTCAATGAATTCATCTATGAGAATGTACCCAGCTTCAGTGCAGTGAAATGGATAGACGAGATTGTCAAATTCCCACATTTCAAAGAGCGGGTAAGATATCACTGGAAACATTTCTACCATGACGTATATCCCTTAATGGACGACTATCTTGACGCTTTTGTTGCCAGAATCGACCAAGCAGGCTTCTGTGACTTTGACCGCTGGCATGATTGGGGGTTTGATTACATTGCCCTGAGACTTAGCCTGTATGGAAAGCCTAGTTTTCACAAGAAAGTCACCTGGCTTAATGCCCAGTGGGGCTCGGAAGAAGCCATTAATCACTTGACAAACCACGATAATTAACCATTCACCATCAACCTATAACCACTAAACCAAATGAAAGAATCAAAACTCATACTGATATTGATGACAGCCATGATGGCATTTTGTGCCTCATGTGTCCACGAGGGATCCATCTTGCCTGAGCCCGAGCCACCGACACCAACACCCGACACCGCAGTTGTCGAAAAAGGCGATTTCTCGGGCACCTTGCCAGTGCTATTCATTAACACCGAGGACAGTTGTGAGATCGAGAGCAAAGAGGAATATGTCAATGCCGAGTGGTGGCTTGACAACCAGGGTGACGAGCGCTTTGAGTCTATCGGATCGAGAAAACATCCGTTGAAGACCGAGATCAAGGGACGCGGCAACGCCACATGGACCAATCTTGAGAAAAAGCCCTATCGACTCAAGTTTGGCGAGAAACACAAGGTGCTGGGGATGCCATCAAGCCGACACTGGGTGCTGATGGCCAACGCCGAGTACTGGATGGGCCAACTGAATGACGCCCTGCCGTTTGAAATCGGGCGTCGCATGGGCATGGCATGGAATCCGCTCATGCAGCCTGTCGAGGTTGTCCTCAACGGTGAATATATCGGGCTATATTTCCTGACCGAGAAGATACGTGTCGCCAAGGAGCGAGTGAACATCGTGGAGCAGAACGACTATGAGACCGATCCCATGCGCATCACAGGCGGCTGGCTGCTCGAAATCGACAACTACATTGAGCCCGGCAACATCTCGTTTGTCGAGGGTAATGGTATGCCCTTCTGGGTAACGCCTCACTCGCCCGAGAACTTGAGTCCCGAGCAACGCGAATACATCACCACATTCCTGAGAAATGCCGACCGAGCCATCTATTGCAGCGACAAGAGCAGCACGGAGTGGGAGAAGTATATCGACATCGACTCGCTGGCGATTTTCTATATCGTCCAGGAAGCTGTTGATAATCCCGAAGCCTTCTCGGGCAGTTGCTACATGTACAAGCAGCGGGGCGAGGACACCAAGCTGATTTTCGGCCCGCTATGGGATTGCGGCAGTTCCTTCCACCGCTTCGGCTCGACCTACCAGTTTGACGATTACATTTACGAGAACCTGCCCAGCTATTGCCGTTCACGATGGATCAGCGAGATTGCCAAGTTCCCGCATTTCCAGGAGCGGGTAAGGTATCACTGGCAACGCTTCTACCAGAATGTGTACCCCATGATGGACAGCTTCATGGAAGAGTTTGCGGCAAGAATCGAGGCGGCAGGCAACCATGACCACATGCGCTGGCCGCAATACGGCACGGATAACATTTCCGCCCGAATGCGCGCGTTTGAGAAGCCATGCTTTGACAAGAAGGTGGCCTGGCTCAACTCCCAGTGGGGAATTGATGCTAGTCCGAATAACTTCAACACCAATGGCGGCATCAAGAAAAGAAATAATTAACGCGATCAATAGGAGCTGCAACTATTCTGCGAATTAAACTCAGGCAAAGTCGCGAAGCCTCTAAGCAAGGTCCGCGACTTTGTGTGTATCTGTGAATAAGTGTTTTGGCTGAATAATTAATTGGAGCCCGAGAGGATAGCATCAATTACGGTATTGATGTCGGCAATATTGATTTCATGATCGCCATTCACATCACCGCGAGCATTTTCCTCACCCGATAACACGATATCGATGAGCATGTTGACATCGGCAATGTTCACCTCACCGTCTCCATTCACATCAAACGGATCACTGAAATCCATACCCAAAATCAAGCCAAATCTGTACCAGTAAAAGGCATCCTTATAAGCAGCCAATGACTGGTTGGGCACATAGAGGACTGCATCATTATAGCTGGCAAACGCATTCTCACTTGCCATGAATGGCGGAGTCACGGCCTTGCAATAAACGGTGTGGAGAGCCGTACAGGCATTGAACAACTTATCGGGTATCTGAGTCACCTTTGAACCAATAGTTGCCCGGCTGAGGCTTTCACATCGAGCAAAAGCGCTACTACCCAGTTGGGTGACGGCATCGGGGAGAACAACAGCAGCCAACGACTTGCAATCAGAAAAAGCACCGCTCTCAATTGTGATCAAACGCTTGGGGAGGTCTATACTGGTCAACGCCTCACAACGATGAAACGCCTCATAGCCAATTCCGCGCAATGATTGGGGCAACTGCACGTGAGCCAAGCGGTAACAGTAGTCAAAGGTATGATCGTTCACATGGGTCAATCCCTCGGGCAGGGTGACACTGGACAAGAACGAGCAAGCATAAAACGCATACGTCCCAATCCCAGCAGAGAGGTTCCGACCCAAATGCAGGTGCCGCAAGCCACAATTGAAAAACGCAAAGGCTCCAATACCCTCAATGATATCGGGAAGGATGGCACTCTTCAAGTTGGTGCAACCATAGAAGGCATAGGGGCCAATCTCCTTGATTGACTTACCGAAAGCCACACTATCGAGCGCAATACAGTCCTTAAAAGCCTCCTCTCCAATGAGGGCAACCCCGTCACCCGTGCTGACCCTTGTCAACGATGTACAGTCACTGAATGCAGCCGTGCCTATCTCATTCAAGCTGTCAGGAAAAACCACTTGTTTTAACGAAGAGCACCCCCAGAAAGCAGTACGGCCGATGGACTTGAGCCCTGTGCCAAAGACGAGATTGTTCAAGCCCATACAACCATAGAATGCATTGGCCTCGATTACAGTCACCGAGTTGGGGATGCTGATGCTCAAAAGGCCGGTTAATGAGTTAAAAGCACCCATGCCGATAGTCACGACCCCCTCGGGGATACGGGTGACATTGCATCCAGAAATGAGTGTGGCAGTCGCGGTCTCGATGATAGCATTGCAGTTGTCGCGCGAGTCATAAACCAGATTACCATCTTCGACCTGAACAGCACTCAATGACACGCAGCGGTACAAGGGATTTGTCCCGATGCTGCTGACCGACCGTGGTAAAACAATGCGACTCAGCGAGGTACATGACATGAACACATAGTCGCCCATCACGATCAAGCCATGTCCCAAGTTAATCGTGGTGAGCGCTCCACAGTAGGAAAAGGCATAACTGTCGATTTGCGTGACCGAATTGGGCAAGGTGATTGACCTCAACGACGAGCAATTGTAGAATGCAGACTGCCCAATTGCAGTCACCGTTGACGGAATATCGATTGTCGTCAAGTCAACACAACCCTCAAAGGCTTGGCTGCCGATGGCAGCGACAGGGTAGGTCGTGCCATTATAGGTTACACTAGAGGGAATGGTCACATGACCATGATAAGAATTAAAGTCGTCACCATGGGTCACCACCGCCATATCTCCGGCAAAGAAATAGTATATCCCATCTTGCACATAGGTATAAGCCCCAACATTAAATGTGGACACAACGAGGCAGGCGACCAATATTGAGATTCTATATACTGACTTGATATGACTCTTCATCGCAGTTGAATTGATTGATTAATGCGACAAAGATACAGAAAAAACTGGAAATGAAATAATTCCTTAATCTATTGCCGAGTTGTATTGCTGCTGAACCTGGCGGGCGATGGACTGCCAGTCGTATTGCCGCAGGTCATAGTCCTTTACCTCGCGGGGCTTGTCCATCTGGCGGGTGATGGCCGCACACAGGGAATCCACGTCACGCACGGCGAAGTAGTCCTGCTCGGGTAGATCGATCTGGCGGGTGCCCGGAATGTCACTGCACAGGATGGGCAGCCCATAGGCCATGGCCTCGAGCAGCACCATCGGGAAGCCCTCGTTGACCGACGGCAGGACAAAGCACCGAGCATGGCTGTAGAGTTGACGCAAGTCCTCACCACTGGTAAATCCCGTGAAAATCACCTTCCTGTTAACATCCAGTGACACCAGCAACTCACGATAAGCAGTGTCATGGTCACTGGCTCCGGCGATGACCAACTGCCGGACTTGGGGCAGACGGTTGGCAGCCTCGACGAGGTATTCCAGCCCCTTCTCGGGCGTGAGGCGGCCCACAGCAAGCAGATATTCCCCACGTGTGATGCCGTGCTTGTCGAGAAACGAGGTTGACGTGCTGCGCGTGACGGGATCAATGCCATTGGGGATGAATACGCTCTTGTCAAGGGCACCGCATTTCTCCATCTGGTGCTTGTTGACAAAGATAACACGGTTACTGAAGCGTAGAGAAATCTTCTCGCACTGGCGCAGCAGCCAACGGGCGGGCGCGTTCCACTTGTCATGCTCGTAGTTGGGGCTGTGGTAGGTCAGCACCACGGGCAGGCCCATCAAGCGCAACAACGGGGCGAACATGCCAGGTCCGATATTGTGGATGTGCACCACGTCGGGGCGGTGAAAAAGGATGTGCATCACACTCAACAGGGTGTGCCACACGGCTTCAAACCCCTTGATGCGGGTCGAAGGCAGGTCAATATACTCGATATTGGGGAACGACTGAGCCGACTGCGAGGTGAGGTAGGCACGACGACGGTAAACCCTCACGCTGACACCACTCATGCGGGTATAAAGAAAATAGCTGTGAGCCTCAACGCCGCCCTGGATGCCAGGGAACCCGCGCGTGCCGATCACCGCTATCGTCTTCATCAGTTATCAGTTTGCTAGTTGTTAGGGGCATTAGGGGCATTAATGGCTTTAGGGCCACTAAAGCCTATTAATCCCAACAAATGTCTTTACCCTTGCGGATGCGCCACTTGTTCTTGATTACCCACTTGATGGGCACCCATGGACGACGCACCATGTCATGGCGCTCGGTGACAATAAAGGTGCAGTTGCGCTTGCAGTTGCGCACCTTCTCCATTGCCTCGCGAGCCTTGTCGCTATTGAGGATGTTCTCGAGGGAATCTTCCTTGATATTGCCGATCTTCCACTCCTCACAGCTGCCGTTGCAGGGAGTCACATTACCCCACGGGTCGATGAAGAAGAAGTCACTCAAGGCTCCACAGGGCGGACGGTACTCATCGGTATCGCCACGCAGGCGGCGATGGATTGAGCGGTTGAAGTAGGCACGGCCATAGTCCTTCAAGCGATCCTTGAGGTGGCGGCGCTTGCTGGTGAGCAAGGCCTTGACAAACTTCTCGTGCTGCTCAAGGGCCTTCTCGCTCTCGACTTGATTGTCCTCCTTGTGAAAGTACCATGAGTTGTGCACGGCGCTATTGCCCAGTTCCACGTCAAGAGCCACACACAGGTCATAAAGGTAGAGCAGATCCTCATAGTTGTCGGGTGAGATGACCACCGAGAAGCCAATGTTCTTGCACTTGGTCTTCTTCAGCTCGAGCATGGTGCGCAGGGCATGGTCAAAACCGTCCTTAATGCCTCGCTTGGCATCGTTGATCTTGGGCAGGCCCTCAACGCTCACGCGAATGAGGATGTTGGGATACTTATTGGCCAGTTCTACAATCTTGGCAGTATTATATCCATTGGTGCTCAGTTCGAGCAGACGGGACTTAGGATAGAGGATCTCAAAAATCTTATCGATGTCACGACGCAATGTGGGCTCTCCACCCGTGATGTTGATGCGCAACCCCGCAGGCAGATTCTCATAATAAGAGGCGTCTATTTCTTCACTCGGGTTAGTCTGGAACTTCCAGATATTGCACATGTTACATTGCGCATTGCACCTGAAAGTCGTGATTAGACTTCCCTGAATCACATTCTTCATTGCTATCGTCAATAAGCCTTTTACACTTATTTAACTATTATCGTCTTAAAATATTGTGCAAAGATAATAAAAAAACGTAATGAGGATATTAAAAACCGTAAATATCCTGCAACAACGTGTGCAGATGGGCGGAGGCCGAGAAACGCTCCAACGCCTTGCGCGCTATATCACCATGATTCCAGCGGCGCGACATCGACATGGTGATAGCCATGGACATGGCCTCCTGGTCAAAGGGCTGGAAGACGACTCCGTTCTCACTGTCAATGAGTTCGGGAATACCTCCGATATTGGAGCCCGCGACGGGGGTCCCGGCACACAAGGCCTCTACCACACTCAGCGGGTTGTTCTCATACCACTGCGACGGCACGACACTCAACCGCGCTCCCGACAACACGCGTGCGACACCTGCTGCATCCAGCATCCCCAGGAGCTCGATATTCCCGCAAGATGCATAGCGTGAACGCAACTCGTCCTCCAGCGGGCCTCCTCCGGCCACCTTGAGACGATAGGGCAAACGGGAAGCCACCTCAAGCAAGTCGGCAACACCCTTCTCCTGCGACAGGCGCCCCACGTAGCAGTAATAGTCCTCACGAGGAGCGGTATTGTCCATGGCCATGTAATGCTGATACTTGACGGGATCCAGAAAATTATTGAGCACCTTGATTTTATCGGATGCGAAGCCACCTGCTTTCATCTTGTCGGCCATAAACTCGCTGGGGCATACAAAGGCATCAGTCTGCTGTTCCAGTCGTGTGCGACTCCATTTCACGGCTTCCAGCCATGCCACGCCACTAGCTGGCAGCGAGTTCTTCATGCACCTGTGGGTCAACACGTTGAACTTGGATCCCGAGAAACATCGTTCACAAGGCTCAGCCCCAAGCAGACAATCATAGCGGGGACACAACAGCTTGTAGTCATGCATGGTCCACACCACACGGATGCCACGCTCATGGGCCATCTGTCCCACCACGGGTGAGAGATAGCTGTGGATGTTGTGCAAGTGTACCACATCGGGCTTGAAGTCGTCAAGCACTGCGGCAAAGCGGTCTTTCACATCCCCCATACCCAATGTGCGCTTCATTGCACTGACCAGATTACCCAGTCCGCCCGAGAAGCTCACCTCGCTGGCGAAGTCATTCTCATACCGGGCTGGCTGGTTCTGCGGAAACTGCATGGCAAACACCTCAGCTTCCACTCCGTTTTCACGGAGTAGAGCCTGAGTGTTGAGGGTGACGACGCAATCGCCCCCACGCGGATAGTAAAACTTATTGACCAGCAGAACCCGCATCTATATCAAGTTAGAAGTGAGGAGTTAGGAGTGAGAAGTGAAACATCAGACCCCGTAAAGCCTAAAATCACACGTTGAAGCGGAAGACCACGATGTCGCCGTCCTGCATGACATATTCCTTGCCCTCGATGTGCAATTTGCCGGCTTCCTTGACGGCAGCCTCACTGCCATAGTGGATGTAGTCGTCATACTTGATGATCTCGGCACGGATAAATCCACGCTCAAAGTCGCTATGAATCACACCGGCACATTGAGGAGCCTTGCTACCGCGCCGGTAGGTCCACGCACGCACCTCCTTGGGTCCTGCGGTGAGGAAGGTCTCGAGGTTAAGCAGTGCATAGGCCGACTTGATGATGCGGTTCACACCGCTTTCCTTCAGACCCAGTTCGTCAAGGAACATCTGACGCTCCTCATAGTCCTCCAGCTCTGCAATCTCGCTCTCGGTCTGGGCTGCGACAATCAGGATCTGTGCATCCTCATCCTTCACGGCCTCACGCACAGCGTCAACATAGGCGTTGCCGTTGACGGCGCTCTTGTCATCAACGTTGCACACATAGAGGACCGGCTTGTTGGTCAGCAGGAAGAGTTCATGGGCGATTTTTTCCTCATCCTTGTTGAGCAGCTCCACAGTGCGTGCGCTGTGACCCTGTTCCAGGGCCTCCTTGTAACGCTTCAGCACCTCGTATTGCGCCTTGGCCTCACGGTCGCCACCGGTCTGGGCCTGCTTCTGCACACGGCTGATGCGGCTGTCGATGGTTTCCAGGTCACGCAATTGCAGCTCCATGTCGATGATTTCCTTGTCACGCACAGGATCCACAGTACCGTCCACATGGGTCACATTCTCGTCATCAAAGCAGCGCAGCACGTGAATGATAGCATCTGTCTCACGGATGTTGCCCAGGAACTTGTTACCCAGACCCTCGCCGCGGCTAGCGCCCTTGACCAGGCCTGCGATATCGACGATCTCGACAGTGGTGGGCACGATGCGTGCAGGATTCACCAGCTTGGCGAGCTCGTTGAGGCGCTCGTCGGGCACAGTGATGACGCCCACGTTAGGCTCGATGGTGCAGAAAGGGAAATTGGCCGACTGCGCCTTGGCGCTCGACAGGCAGTTGAACAGGGTTGATTTTCCCACATTGGGCAACCCCACGATTCCACATTGTAATGACATATTCTATATCTCGTTTTATTATATTCTAACCCGCAAAGATACACTTTTCTTACAACATGGCCAAACTGTGGGACACGGGGACGGTTCTTTTGTCCC
>JAFTEU010000153.1 GCA_017453505.1 Muribaculaceae bacterium | reverse complement strand
ATGCAGGGGGAAAGGGGGTGGTATGCATCCCTGGGATGAAAATTGAACCCAAGGAGCACAGAAACCGCACTTTCAAGCTATGAAAATGATAATCAACACGAAATTACCGCCAAACTAATTCTCTTGCGGATTTAAGGTAATAGGGGAATAATTGTCGGTATTTGGAGGCAGAGTGTTGTTGGATAGGGAATTTTGAGTAATTTTGCGCTGGCCATAATTTATGTGTCTTACCTGCAATGAACCAGCAACAACTGAAAAGAGGATTTGAGCGCTTCAAGCGCTGGGTCAGGCGAACGCCCTCGTTCCGTCCCTTGAGCGATGGGGAGTATCGCTGCCAATGCTGTGGGCAAAGCTATCGCGGTAACTATTGTCCGCGCTGTTCCCAGAAGGCAGGTCTTGGGCGCATCACTTGGCGCAGTGTCCTCAGTGGTGTGATGGATGTCTGGGGCATGGGCTCGCGATCAATGACACTATCCATCTGGCAACTACTGTATCGCCCGGGCTACTTCATCGGTGACTATATCAGCGGCAAGCGGCAGTTGAGTTTCCCGCCAGTCAAGATGCTGTTTATCATCGCTTTGATTTATGCCAGTATCTATTATTGGTTTTTCCCCGATGTGTTGAAGCTGCCGCTGGAGGAACAGGAAGCGGTAGGATATAAGTTGTGGGTCCGTGAACACTACAGTTGGGCTATGCTGGTGATGTCGGTTTTAGCCATCGTCCCCACATGGGTCATCTTCAGGCACTCGCCACGTCACTCTCATCACACGATTCCTGAGGGCTTCTTCATCCAAGTGCTATTCCAGACACTCACCATCGTGCTGTCATTATTGACGATACCGCTTGATTTCATCCAATCCAAATTCACCACTCTCACCTACGACTTGTTGATTTTAGCCTATTATTTTGTCGGTTATAAGCAATTATTCGGTTATGGGATATGGGGGACCCTGTGGCGTCAAGCCCTGGTTATCACCTGTGTTATTCTTTCCTTTATGTTATTGATCTGGATGGTCTTCCCCACGATGATGGACACCGTTATGGAAGCGCTGGACATCGTCGGTTATTATACCGAATATCTGTTATAGGCAAGCGCTCTTGCTGGAGTCGTTCAAGCCTCATTTTTTAAGAGAGAACTGATAGAAAGGAAACAAGTGCCGGGGCGTTGGGGCCTCGGCACTTCGTTTTATATTGACAGATGTGTTGTCTGGGGGTTACTCGTCATCGCGACGGTCGTCACGGCGGGGACGGCGCGAACCGTTGGGACGGGGACCGCGGTTGCCGCCCATGGGACGGTTACTGCCACCGCCCTGGCGAGGGCCACGGTTGCCACCGTTGCCATTGCCACCCTGACGGGGACCACGGTTGCCACCCTGCTTGCGGTCGTCATAGCCCTCGGGCTTGTCCTGCAGGGCGCGCATCGACAGGCGGAACTTGCCGGTCTTCTTGTCAATCTCGATGAGCTTGACGGTGACCTCGTCACCCTCGTGGATGCCGCTGGCCTCCATGCTCTCGAGGCGATCCCAGCTGATCTCGCTGATGTGCAGCAGGCCGTCACGTCCGGGCATGAACTGAACGAAGGCACCAAACTCGAGGATGCTGACCACCTTGCCTGTGTAGATCTGACCCTCCTCGGGCACAGCGGTGATGGCGTTGATGCGGGCCACGGCAGCCTCGATGCTCTCCTTGTTGGCAGCAGCGATCTCGACGATTCCCTTGCCGTCAACTTCCTCAATACTGATGGTGGTGCCAGTCTCTTCCTGCAAGCCCTGGATAACCTCGCCACCCTTGCCAATGATGGCACCGATGAACTCCTTGTCCACGGTGAGGGTAACGATGCGAGGAACGTGGGGCTTGTAGTCCTCGCGGGGAGCGGGGATAGCCTCGTTGATGAGGTTGAGGATGTGGAGACGGCCTTCCTTGGCCTGGTGCAGTGCCTGCTCGAGAATCTCGTAGGGCAGACCGTCGCACTTGATATCCATCTGAGTGGCGGTGATACCGTCAACGGTACCTGTCACCTTGAAGTCCATGTCGCCCAGGTGGTCCTCATCGCCCAGGATGTCGCTCAGCACGGCGTGCTTCACGTTACCCTCGTCGGTGATCAGACCCATAGCGATGCCGGCAACGGGCTTCTTGAGCTTGATACCAGCGTCGAGCAGTGCCATGCAACCAGCGCACACAGTAGCCATCGACGACGAACCGTTACTGCTCAGGATGTCGCTCACGATGCGGATGCAGTAGGGGTTATCCTCGGGGATCATGCGCTTGAGGGCGCGGTGTGCCAGGTTGCCGTGGCCGACCTCGCGGCGGCTCACGCCACGGGGTGCGCGGGCCTCACCGGTCGAGAAGGCGGGGAAGTTGTAGTGCAACAGGAAGCGCTCGTTCTCGTGACGCAGCACGTCGTCGATGAGCTTCTCGTCGTCCTTGGTGCCCAGGGTAACGGTCGCCAGGGCTTGGGTCTCGCCACGCTTGAACAGGGCCGAGCCGTGGGGATAAGGCAGATAGTCGGGCTCGCACAGGATGGGACGGATCTCGTTGGTCTTGCGGCCATCCAGACGGATGTGCTCGTCGAGGATGCAACGGCGAACGGCATCGCGCTGCACTTCCTCATAATAGCGCTTGATCATCGGTTCCTTCTCCTCGCGCTCCTCCTCGGGGATGGTCTCCATGAAGTCGTCGAAGGCCTTCTGGAAGGTCTCGTTGCGCCACTGCTTGTCGGCCTTACCAGCCTGAGCCACAGCATAGCACTTGGGATAGATCTCCTTGCGCACGCGCTCGTGGAGTTCCTCGTCGTCGGTCTCGTGGCAGTACTCGCGCTTGGCAACGCCCAGTTCCTTGGCCCACTCCTTCTGGATCAGGCACATGGGCTTGATAGCCTCATGGGCAGCCTTCAAGGCTGCAATCAGGTCATCCTCGCTCACTTCGTCCATCTCGCCCTCGACCATCATAATATTATCGTAAGTCGCACCTACCATCAATTCCATGTCAGCTTTCTCAATCTGCTCAAACGTCGGGTCGATAACGAATTCACCGTCGATGCGTGCAACGCGCACCTCGGCGATGGGCTCTTCAAAGGGCACATCGCTCACTGCGATGGCTGCCGATGCGGCCAGACCTGCCAGGGCATCGGGGGCATCAACACCGTCGCTCGAGAACATCAAGATGTGAACGATAGTGTTGGCATGATAGTTAGAGGGGAACAAGGGCCTCAACACGCGATCGACCAGGCGGGCGGTCAGGATCTCGTAGTCGCTGGCGCGGCCCTCGCGGCGGGTAAAGCCACCAGGGAAACGGCCATAGGCCGAGAATTTCTCCTTGTATTCAACAGTCAGGGGCATGAAGTCCACGCCCTCGTCGGCCTCCTTGGCCGAACATACAGTGGCCAACAACATGGTGTTGTTCAGCCTCAATTCAACAGCTCCATCGGCTTGCTCAGCAAGCTTTCCAGTCTGCAGAGTGATCTCACGTCCGTCACTCAGTACGATGGTTTTTGTAGTAGGTGTCATAAAAAATTACTATAATAGATGTAAAAAATCGCGCAAAGGTACACATTATTTTCCACACTACGGCCATGAACCGCTGTGTTTTTAGCCAAAAAGTGTTACCTTTGCCACCAACAATTAACAAAGATCTATTAACAACCTAAAAAACTGATTGAAATGAGAAAGTTTTTCATGATGATGCTGGTTGCTCTGTCATGCCTGGTGACAGCCCAAGCAGCACCCACGGGAACGACCGTCCCTGGTGACCCGATGGGCACGCAGTGCTACACACTGAGCAACGGCCTCAAGGTGTTCCTCAGTGTTAACCACCAGAGCCCGCGCATCTCGGCCCACATCGCCGTGCGCACCGGTTCACGTAATGACCCCGCCGAGACCACTGGTCTGGCCCACTACCTGGAGCACCTGATGTTCAAGGGCACCCAGCAGTTCGGCACAAGCAACTATGAGGCCGAGCGCGCTCTGCTCGACACCATCGAGGCCCGCTACGAGCAGTACCGCCTGGTGAAGGACCCCGAGCGTCGCCGCGTGCTGTATCACGAGATCGACAGCATCTCGAAACTGGCGGCCAAGTACAACATCCCCAACGAGTATGACAAGCTGATGGCCGGCATCGGCGGTATCGGCACCAACGCCTATACCAGCACCGACGTCACCTGCTATACCGAGGACATCCCCGCCAATGAGGTGGACCGCTGGGCCCGCATCCAGGCCGACCGCTTCCAGAACATGGTCATCCGCGGCTTCCACACCGAGCTTGAGGCCGTGTATGAGGAGTATAACATCGGCATCGCCAACGACCAGTGGAAACTGTTCGAGGCCATGAACGCCAAGAT
>JAFTEU010000152.1 GCA_017453505.1 Muribaculaceae bacterium | reverse complement strand
GTTGACTGTATTTTGTTTCTTTTTGGCATATTTTGTCTTATCTTCTTGGACCATAGCTCGCTATGCTCCTGCAAAGCTAAAACAAAATCTACTCAAAAATAAATCAAAATCCATGTCAAGCTAATTTATAGAAGTCCCCTATAGAAATAGAAAATCCGGTTTCTTTGTTTTTGGAAACCGGATTTTCTTGATGGTGGAGGGGTGGGTTACCAGGTGGTGGTGAGGAGGTGGTCGATGAGGGCGGTGACGTCGTCGATGGTGACGGTGCCGCCCAGGTCGGTGTCGGCGTTGTTGAGGTTCAGGCCGGAGGCGTCGCCGCTCAGGAGGTAGTCGATGAGGGCGGTTACATCGTCGATGGTGACGGTGCCGTCGCCATTGACGTCACCGCGCAGGCCCTCGATGAGGGGCTCTTCCTCGCCGTCAATCCACATCAGGGAGAAGAGGTAACGATCCTCGAGGATGGCAAGGCGGCGTGCCTCGCCGGTGGTGATGTCCACCTCGTAGAGGGCGGTGTCAAACTTGCCGTTCTCGATCCATGTGCGGTCGCTCAGCGGGTTCCAGTTGCCGTTCTCGTCATATCCCATGCCGCTGTTGAAGTAGCCCATCCAGTACATCTTGGTGGGGTCGTCCTTGGCGAAGCAGGCGCTCTGTCGCTTGACTTGGGACATGTAGCCGGTGTTGGTGCGGTTGTCCTCGAGACGGAGGCCGGTGTTGAGGTCGAACTCAAAGACATGGGCGCCGGTGGGATTGCCATCGATGTCATATACCTTGCCGTCCTCGGCAGGCAGGGCGATGGTGCCGCCACTGGTGAGGGCGAATGCGCGTCCCTCGCTGTTGATGGCGAAGGTGACGTAGTTCTCGTAGTACAGGCCAGGGGTGATCTGGTGGATCTCCATCTTGTCGAGGTCGATGGTGCAGATGGCATAGCCGCTGTCGGTGGAGTCGGCGTTCTCATCGGCAAAGAAGTCGGGGTCGTTTAGGATGGAGTCGGGCAAGTACTTATTGGTGATATGGAACAGGCCATAGACCTTGCCGTCCTTGGGGTTCACTGCCATGCCGGCCGACTCGAGGCACTGCCAAGCGGGATAATAGATGTCGCCTGCCGAAAGGAGGTCGCCGGTCTTGATGTCCCACTTGCGCACGGCAAAGCGGTTGGTGTCGTTGGTGACCCATTGGCCGTCAGGGTTCTGCATGTCGGTGCGTGACATCACGGTGGTGAGAATGCCGTCCTTGATGACTGCGCCGGAATTGGCCTGCATCATGTTGAAGTTGCTGGCCCACAATGCTTTGTCGTTGTCGGTGAACTGGCCGTTGCTGTAGAAGTCGGCCTTGTTGACGGCGGGATCCTTCTCGGGCATGAACACGGTAGTGCCGTCCCACTGCATCTTGTACAGTCCCTGGGGAACGATGAAGATCATCTTCTGCAACGCATAGTTCCACCCCACGTACTCGCTGCCGACGTTGTTGTCGTCGTTGCGGCTGGTCTGATACACGCCTCTGAAGGTAAGACCCTGGGCGAACATGCTCATGCACGTACCTGCCATCACGGCAAGTGCGAATAGTCTAAAGATTCTTGTCATTGGTTTAATAAAAATGTTAATGTTGATAATGATGATAAAATAAGTAAACTTGAGGAGGGAGGAGTGGGGAGTGGGGAGAATCGGTGACAAAGGTATGTATTTTATTTCAATCTGGCAATTATCTTGCATGTTATTTGTTGCATTGCTGCCCAAGAGAGGTGAGGCAAATGCTGATTGAAAAAAACTTATAGAATTTAAATATCTAACGTGTTGTTTGTTAGTAACTTGATGGAAAATTTGGTCAAAAAAATATAAATTTTTGGTCAAAAAAACCAAATAATCCTAATGAATTGGGTCAATTTTCCTAATACTGATAGATGAAAGGTTCTAATTTTGCAGTGTGAAAAAATGACAAGACCCTCAAGATGATAATAACCACAATTCTTGGAAAACATACCTCATAAAAGATTGTAACCCTATTGAGACAACCGGGAGCAGATTAGTTGCTCCCGGTTTTCGTCAATTCGAATAGGACCCCACGCAAAGGCGCAAAGACGCTAAGCTGTCAATTATCAATTCAATATTACGATTATGCGAGGTCTAATCCAAGCATCTATTCATATCTGTTGCCAATTATCGTCAACAAGATAGTAATCAGTTAGGAGTTAGGTAGGAATTAGGAATTAGGAATTGGCATCCGCATTCTGACGACTGACAACTGACAACTGACGACTGACAACTGACAACACGGCGACATTGCGTGTGGTTTTTCGGCAGATGATGCGGTGAATGGTTACCTCGGTTTTTGTTGATGTGAAAAGGCATTAAAAAGCATTTAAAAATGTGGTGAAGCGCTATTTTTTGGCTTCTAGGTTGCGGCCATTGGCGGTTTTTGTAGTAATTTAGCGCTTTAAAAGTAATCAAGACGAATATCATAGATTGAAGATGAAACGTATATTATTGTTAGTCAGTGTATTGGTGCTATGTTGTTGTGGCCTTAAGGCTCAAGGGCAACTAGCCGAGCAACAGCCAGGCACCTTGTTCGCCTATCCGATGGCACCGGACACCTGTTCGACCCTGGAGGAACGCTGCAATTACATCATCACCCACTTCTGGGAGCCGTTTGACTTCAGCCGGCAGATTACTGATGAAGAGGCGTTTGAACGGACATTCCGTGACTATGTTGACTTTTTCCGCTATGCACACCGTAATGTGGTGTTGTCCACGGTGCGCGACTTCGTCAACAAGGCTCAGGCCAACACGTCGAACCTGAAGAAGGTGGGCGATGTGGCAGAACGGGCATTGTATGGCAGTGATGCCGAGTACTGGAGTGATGAAGTGTATGTCGCCTTCATCAAGCCGCTGGCCGGCAACAAGGCGCTGCCCAAAGAAGTGCGTGAGAACTACGCCACCCAGCTTGCCCGCATCAATGCGGTGCAGGTGGGTGCCGTCCTTGACCTGGATTACACCGGTCTGGACGGAGCAAAACACCGCTTGAGCGAGCTGCCCGAGGCCAAGAATTACATCCTGCTTTTTGTCGATGGCAGTACCGACAGCACCATCGGCCGCTTGCGCTTGAGCACCGATGTCGCTGTCAACAACCTGCTTGCATCGGGTGAGACGGTGATCGTGTGCCTGTCTACCAACAAGTTCAGCTCGGAATGGGCTAGTGGGGCGGCAGGATATGCCGACAACTGGACCATCGGCTGCGGTGATAACCTGATGTCCACGCTGGACTTGCGCGTGTTGCCGTGCTGCTATCTGCTTGATGGCGAGCGCACGATTGTGAGCAAGAGCCTTTCGGTCGAGAACCTGATCTCGGCAGTGAACCCGATGTACTAGTCAAGGGCCCCACAGAGATAAAGCACAGAATTATTTGTATTTCTTAACATCAGAATAAATTGAGAGCAGTATGACGGGATTTTTCAAAAACCTCTTTCTCTATAGCGCGGGTCACACCTACAGTAACCTGTCGCGCCTGTTCCTGCGCCTGTTCACCGGCATCATGTTCCTGCAGCTGAGCATCCGCCAGATGTTGAACTTTGATGACTTGGTACACAGCTATGACGGCTTCATGGGCCTCTCGCCAGAGGGGGCCATGACAGTGCTGGTGGTTATCGAACTGCTGAGTGCTGTGTGCATCATGCTGGGATTCCTGACGCGTCTTGCCGTGCTGTTCCCGCTGGTATTGATGCTTGTGGCCGAGAACATTATCCTCTCGTCGCAGACTGCTGTTCCCGACCATCTGTTTAATTTCCAGCCGGGTTATCCCGTGATGTTCATCGGCATCTTTGTCTTCATGCTGCTGGCGGGGCCCGGAAAGATCTCGCTGGACTACATCATTGCGGCCCACTTCACCGAGAGTGTAGCCGATGAACATGTGATAGACAACGCTTAAATAGTTAGGAGTTAGGAGTTGGCATCCGCGTTCGGTGTGTGATGCGACTGAAAACCAGGGATAAGAACTAGAAAAATGACTACAGCGGTATTGATATCGGGAGGCGTGGACAGCGCAGTGGTGGTCCACCTGCTCAAGGAGCGGGGCGAGGACCTGCATCTGTTCTACATCCGCATCGGCATGGACAATGACGAGGGCGACTGCAGCGCCGAAGAGGACATCGAGATGTGCACCCTCATCGCGCACCGTTATGGGCTGCCGCTGGATGTGGTGTCGCTGCACGAGGAGTACTGGGACCACGTGATGGACTATGCCCTGCGCACCGTCAAGGCAGGCCTCACGCCCAATCCCGACATGATGTGCAACAGGATGATCAAGTTCGGCTTCTTTGAGCAGCGCTGGGGCAAGGACTTTGACCAGACGGCCACGGGCCACTATGCCACGACCGAGGTCATTGACGGTGTGAAATATCTTGCCACAGCGGTCGATCCCGTCAAGGATCAGACCGACTTCCTGGCCCAGATCACCTATGACCAGTTGCGCCACGTCATATTCCCCATCGGCAACCTGCCCAAGGAGGAAGTGCGCCGCATCGCCGAGGAGGCCCACCTGCCCAACGCCCACCGTCGTGACAGCCAGGGCATCTGCTTCCTGGGTCAGATCGATTATAACGACTTCATCCGCCGCCACCTGGGCGAGCGCCCCGGCCCCATCATCGAGCTGGAGACGGGCCGCAAGCTGGGTGAGCACCGTGGCTACTGGTTCCACACCATCGGCCAGCGCAAGGGCTTGGGCCTGAGCGGCGGGCCGTGGTATGTGGTGCGCAAGAACGTGGCCGAGAACGTCATCTATGTCTCCAACGGCTATGGCACCGCCAAGCAGTATGGCCGCACGCTCAGGCTGGACGAGATGCACTTTATCTCGGGCAACCCGTGGGAGGGCCAGGACGGCCCGGTGGAGATCATGTTCAAGAACCGCCACACGCCCCACATCATGCGCGGCAAGTTTACCCATCTTGAAGGCCACCAGTGGGTCATCGAGAGCGAGGAGGACGTGCAGGGCATCGCACCCGGCCAGTTTGCCGTCGTGTATGACCCGCAGGGTCACCTGTGCTATGGTAGCGGGATTATTACCGGCTGATTCTCAGCCGGTGAGGAGAGTGGAGAGTGTAGAGAGGAGAGACATTTAGAAACAAATAGATCATTAAGATACATCATGGATAATAAGGACGAATTGATAGAGTTGAAGGTGCTGGGCATCACGCGTAGCGAGGTTCAGCCTGGAGCATATGCCCTGCTGCTGGAGAATGCCGACAGTACGCCAGACGAGGCGCGCCGCATTCCCATCGTCGTGGGTGCCGCCGAGGCCCAATCCATCGCTGTCCGCCTGGAGCAGGTGATGCCGTCCAGGCCGCTGACCCACGACCTGTTTGTCAGCATGTTTCATGTGTATGGCATTCAGTTGCAGCGTGTTGTGATCTATAGTTTCAAGGACGGCGTGTTTGCCTCGATGATGTACACGACCAATGGCAGCATCCAAGCCGAGATTGACACCCGCACGAGCGATGCCATCGCTATCGCCCTGCGCACCGGAGCCCCCATCTATACCACCCCCGAGGTGATGAAGCTCACGAGCTACGAGTGGCGTCGTGACGGCAACTACAAGCCCCACAAGCCCGTGCGTCTCGAGGACTTGCCCGTCGAGAAGCTGGAGCAGCGCCTGCAGCGCTATGTGGACAAGGAGGAGTATGAGAAGGCCGCCCGCGTGCAGAAAATCATCGCCCAGAAAACTAATCAACCCCACGACGGGGAATAAGTGGCGGTTTTTTACTACCTTTGTCAGTTGAAAATAATTATTAATAAAAATAGAAGTACTCTATGAAAAATCTAAAGTTGAGACTCATTGTGATGAACTTCCTGGAGTTCGCCGTGTGGGGAGCCTACCTGACCTGCATGGGCAACTATCTGGGAACTGCCGGTATGGGAACAGAGATTTCATGGTTCTATGCCATCCAGGGTATTGTGTCGATCTTCATGCCCACGCTGATGGGTATTGTGGCCGACAAGTACATCCAGCCCCAACGCCTGTTGGGCATCTGCCACCTGATAGCAGGAATGGCAATGATCGCGCTTGCCTATATGGGTATGACCAATCCCACCCCCGACAAGACCGCTTTCATCGCTATCTATACCTGGAGCGTAGCCTTCTACATGCCGACGCTGGCGTTGTCCAACACGGTGGCATTCACTATCCTGAAGGACAATGGTATGGACACCGAGAAGGATTTCCCGCCGATCCGCGTGTTCGGCACTGTCGGTTTTATCGCTACGATGTGGTTTGTGAACTGTGCTGTGCTTGACGGAGGCAGCTTCGGCTTCACGCTGGGCGAGAATGCCAACAAGTTCCAGTACACCTACATGCAGTTCATGGTATCAGGCATCCTGAGTGTGGTGCTGTTCCTGTACTGCATGACCTTGCCACAGTGCAAACTGGTGAGGAAGGAGTCTCAATCGCTGGCCGAACAGTTGGGTCTGAGCGCCTTCAAGCTCTTCAAGACCAAGAAGATGGCGATGTTCTTCATCTTCTCGGCCATGCTGGGCATGTCCTTGCAGGTGACCAACGGTTTTGCCACCCCCTATCTGACCCACTTCAAGAGTGATCCCGCGATGGCCGACACCTTCGGTGCCAATAACGCGACGATGCTCGTGTCGCTCTCGCAGATCGCCGAGGCACTGTGCATCCTGCTGATTCCGTTCTTCTTGAAGCGCTACGGCATCAAGGTGGTGATGCTGATTGCCATGTTTGCCTGGGTGCTGAGGTTCGGTTTCTTCGGTGCCGGTAATCCAGCCTTCCCTGGTGTGATCCTCATCGTATTGTCCTGTCTGGTATATGGTGTCGCATTTGACTTCTTCAACGTCTCGGGCGGCATCTTTGTCGACAAAGAATGCGCTCCTGATGTCAAGGCATCGGCCCAGGGCCTGTTCATGCTGATGACCAACGGACTGGGTGCAACCATCGGTACCCTGGCTGCCGGTAAGATCGTCAACAGCCTGTGCCACTGGAACGAAGCTGGCTATCTCGTGGGCAACAACCCGACGAGCTGGAGCACCGCATGGTACATCTTTGCCGCGTTTGCCCTGGTGGTGGCCGTGTCGTTCATGTTCCTGTTCAAGTACAAGCACGTGAGAGAGGAGCAGAAATGACAAGTGCGGACCGCGGCATAGCCGCGGCCCACGTAACACGAACACGTAACACGGAACACTGACAACAGATCATCATGCACCGTTTCTATTGTCCTGACATAGCAGAGACGTTGACGCTGGGCGAGGAGGACTCCAAGCACTGCGTCAAGGTGCTGCGCATGGCCGAGGGCTACACCATCGAGGTGGTGGACGGGAACGGCATGCTATATCACTGCCGCATCACGATGGCGCACCCCAAGCGGTGTGCCATCGAGGTGCTGGACAGTCAACATCAGTCCCCGCACTGGGGGCACCAGATCGTGCTGGGCATCGCTCCCACCAAGAATCTGGACCGCATCGAGTGGCTCGTTGAGAAATGCGTCGAGATGGGCGTGGACCGCATCATCCCGCTGCGTTGCCACAACAGCGAGCGCACGGTGCTCAAGACCGAGCGATTGAAGAAGATCATGGTCTCGGCCATGAAGCAGTCACTCAAGGCGACCCTGCCTCAACTGGACGAGTTGACCCCCGTGGAGCAGGTGCTGGCCGAGCCGTTTGCCGGCACACGCTGCATCGCCTACTGTGACGAGCAACTGCCGCGCCAGGAACGTCTCACGCTGGCCAGCGTGTACCAGCCGGGCCGCGACGTGATGGTGCTCATCGGGCCCGAGGGAGACTTCAGCCCCGAGGAGGTGCAGGCCGCGCACGAGGCGGGCTTCAAGCCCGTGACGCTGGGCGAGAGCCGCCTGCGCACCGAGACCGCCGGCATGATGGCGGTCGCCGCCGTCCATGCCCTTGACATGGCGGCTCATATCCAAAATAGAAAATAACACTGGTTAATAGACACGATAGTACACTATGTTGAACGAATTACTGTCATCGCCACGACACAACTTCTTCCTGCTTGCCGGTCCCTGTGTAATCGAGGGCGAGGAGATGGCGATGGATATTGCCGAGAAGGCTATGAAGATTACCCAGTCGCTGGGCATCCCCTACGTGTTCAAGGGCAGTTACCGCAAGGCCAACCGCTCGCGCATCGACTCGTTTACCGGCATCGGTGACGAGAAGGCGCTGCGCATCCTGCGCAAGGTGGGCGAGACCTTCAAGATTCCCGTGGTGACGGATATTCACGATCCTGTCGAGGCCGATATCGCAGCCGAGTATGTCGATGTGCTGCAGATTCCCGCCTTCCTGTGCCGCCAGACCGAGTTGCTGGTCGCCGCTGCCCACACGGGTCGCATGGTCAACATCAAGAAGGGCCAGTTCCTGGCCCCGGAGTCGATGCGGTTTGCCGTGCAGAAGGTGCGAGACGCGGGCAACGACGAGGTGGCCATCACCGAGAGGGGTACCACCTTCGGCTACCAGGATCTGGTGGTTGACTTCCGTGGCATTCCCGTGATGCAGGCCTATGCGCCCGTCATTGTCGATGTGACCCACTCGCTGCAACAGCCCAACCAGGGTGGGGGAGTGACCGGAGGCCGCCCCGAACTCATCGAGACTATCGCCCGTGCCGCAATCGCCGCTGGCGCATCAGGCCTGTTCCTGGAGACCCATCAGGATCCGTCGGTGGCCAAGAGTGACGGTGCCAACATGCTGCGCCTGGACCTGCTGGAGGGCCTGTTGACGCGCTTGACGCGCCTGCGCGAGGTCATCAACGAGATTGACAACAAGAATTAACCGATTATCAGTTTATATACTATATCAATTATGAATACAAGAAAGTGGATCCTCACGATGATCGTTGCGGCATGCACGATGACCGCCGTGGCCCAGGATAGCGACCGAGTCTTCAGGGACAAGGTGACCGATGCCGTGATGAAGGTCTATGACGACCATCTCGCGCAGAACCCCAACGACTATAACGTCCTGTATGCCCGTGCCCACCAGCACTTCTACAACGGCGAATATAATGCGGCGATAGCCGACGTCAACCAGGCGTTGCTGCTCACGCCCAAGACCGACGGCGAGCTGCGCTTTGACGAGTACATCCTGCGCGCCCGCATCAGCGACGCCAAGCAGGACTACGCGAGCGAGCTGGCCGACCTGCGCATGGCCCAGGAGCTGCAGCCCAAGTCGTTGCCCTGCACCGACCTGATTGCCAAGGCCAACCTCAAGGCCGGCAACCTGGATGCCGCCGAGAAGGCCTTCAAGACCATCCTGCGCGCCGAGTCGATGAACTATGACGCGATGTATGGCATGGCCCTGGTAGAGCAGGCCCGTGGCAACAGCAACGCCGCCATCGAGCAGGCCACCAAGGCCGTGGAGCTCTTCCACGCCGAGCCGCAGGTGTATATCAACCGTGCCGACATCTATACCCGCCAGAACAATATCGACGCAGCCGTTCAGGACCTGCTGCAAGGCATGACCGTCGGCGACGGTGGCAGCGCGGCACAGCGTCTGTTTGAGCTGAGCGACACCTATTACGACATGGTGATGAACTCGCTGGCCACCCGTGCCGACCAGTCGCCCAACGAGGACGGCCTGCTGCGTTACCTGCGTGCCAACATCGCCATGGAGCACCAGCACTACAGCCAGGCCCTGCGCGACCTCAACTACATCAAGCGCACCGGCTTGTTCGGTGGCGCGGGTGTGAATTACAACATCGCTAACTGCTGCCTGGAGCTGGCCCGCTATGACGAGGCATTGCAGAGCATCGACCAGGCCATTGGGGCCGATCCATCCCAACCCGAGTACTATCTGGTCAAGGCCCTTGCCGAGTATAACGTGGGCGAGGGAGGACACCATGAGGCTGCCATGGCAGCGCTGAACCGCTGCTCGGCCATCGCGCCGCAGTTCGTTCCCATGTTGCTGTGCAAGGCCGCGATCCTGTCGTCACAAGGCAAGGACAGGGATGCCCTGGGCTACCTGAATGCCGCTGTGGCCAACGAGCCCGACAATGCTCAGGCATTGCTGAGCCGTGGCTTGCTGCTGAAGAAACTCGATAACCTGCGTGCTGCCGTCAACGACTTCAACACGCTGGCCCGCTTGAGCGATAACGTGTATGACCTGAAGGGCTTCGGCCTGAGCGAGCTGGGCCGTGACAACGATGCCCTGACTTGGCTGGGCCGCATCACCAGCCGCAATGTGCCTGGCGGCGAGAACTACTACTATGCCGCCATCTTCATGGCCCTGCGTGGCGATAACTACCGTGCGATGGAGTTCTTGCAGCAGGCCATCGACAACGGCTACGGCAGCCTGTACAAGCTGCAATATGACGAGCTGTCGCCCATCAACCTGAAGTCGTTGCGCAGTGTTCCAGGCTTTGATCTGATGCTGGAGAAGGCGCAGCGCAACTTTTATTAATCGAGGATTGAGGTCACCACAATCTGTTGACGGCTAGTATGCTACTGGAACGGATGAACCGCTTGGCTCACAGGGTATTGACAAGCATCGTCATGGCATTGATTGTCATGGCGGTGTTGCCGTCTTGCTCCTCGACCAAGCATGTGCCCCAAGGCCAGCTGCTGCTCGACAAGGTGAATATCCATATCAACGACCCGCAAGGCGAGGTCGAGAAGAACCAACTGGCCAACTACTTGAGGCAGAATGCCAACCACCGTGTGCTGGGCGGCCTGAAGCTGCAGCTGGCCTTCTATAACCTGTCGGGCCGGGACAGCACCAAGTGGATCAACCGCTGGATTCAGCGTGTGGGCACGCCGCCTGTCATCTATGACAGCACGCTCACCGTCGCCAGCGCCGAGCAGCTGCACACGGCGCTGAGCAACCAGGGTTACATGAAGAACACCGTCACCTATCAAGTGAAGGCCGACAGCGCCAAGCGCAAGGCGAGGGTGGACTATGACATCACGCTGGGTGAGCCTTATTACATCCGCTCCATCAGCTACGACATACCTGACGTGGACCTTCACGACATCATCCTGGCCGACTCGGCCCACTTCACGGTGCATCGTGGTGACCTGCTCAACTACACCAAGCTGGACGAGTGGCGCCAGAGCATTACCGAGAACCTGCGCAACCAGGGCTACTATGCCTTCAACAAGGAGTACATCACCTTCCTGGCCGATACTGCCGCCGACTCTCATGCCGTCGATCTGACCCTCAACAGCCGTGATCCCTATCACAACGACCACATGCCATACTACACCGAGCACGAGCCCTTCTACGTGCGCGATGTGGTGTATGTGACCGACTTTGACCCCGTGTCGATGCAGGACGGCTATTGGGGTGTCGACACGGTGACGATGCCCGACGGCGTGCGTGTGCTGGAGGGCGAGGAGAAATACCTCCGCCTGGACCTCATCGACGAGTGCAACCACATCGAGCCTGGCTCCCTCTACAATGCCGAGGCCATCACGCGCACCTACCGCGCGCTGGGCCGCCTGAGCATCCTCAAGCAGATCAATATCGACGTGCGCCCCGTGGGTAAGATCGACGGCGTGCTCATGGTCGATGCCTTCGTCCTGCTGCAGCGGGATCACTCGCAGGCAGTCTCGGTTTCGCTCGAGGGAACCAACAGCGAGGGTGACCTGGGATTCGGTGTGGGGCTGGATTACCAGCACCGCAACATCTTCAAGGGAGCCGAGGTGTTTAACGCCAAGGCCAGGGTGTCCTATGAGAGCATCTCGGGCAAGCTGGGCGGCTTGATCAACAACAATTACAGCGAGTATTCCACCGAGCTGGGCATCACGTTCCCCAAGTTCATGGCGCCGTTCCTCAAGCGCTCGTTCAAGCGCAAGATACAAGCCTCGACGGCCTTCACGGTCAACTTTGACTATCAGGCGCGGCCCGAGTACACCCGAGTCATCGCCGGAGGCGGCTGGCGCTACCAGTGGACCGAGCGCAGCCGTCGCATGTCCCACACGTTCACTCTGTTTGACTTGAGCGTCATCAATCTGCCCAAGTTCGACAAGCAGTTCCTGGACAGCATCACCAATGACAGCATCAATCCCATGCTCTCCTATAGCTACAAGAATCACGTGATCATGAGGATGGGCTATAACTTCTACCGCACCAACAAGGCGGTGATGAACGTGCAGCAGATGGGGCGCTTCCAGCGTGACGTGTTCACCATCCGCGCCGCCATCGAGACGGCGGGCAACCTGCTCTACGGCCTGTCGCACCTCACGAGGCAGAAGCCCGATGACGATGGAGCCTACCGGGCGCTGGGCATACGCTATTCGCAGTATGTCAAGGCTGACGCCGACTATTCCTTAACCCATTACTTTGACCGGCGCCAGAGCATCGCCTTCCACGTCGGAGCGGGCATCGCCATCCCCTATGGCAACAGTGACGTGTTGCCGTTTGAGAAGCGGTTCTATAGCGGTGGTGCCAACAGCGTGCGCGGCTGGGGTGTGCGCACCCTGGGTCCAGGCAGCTACAACAGCAACAAGCAGATGAGCAACTTTATCTTCCAGTGCGGCGATATACGCTTCGACATCAATCTGGAGTACAGGGCAAAGCTCTTCTGGGTCGTCGAGCTGGGACTGTTCCTGGATGCGGGTAACATCTGGACCATCAAGGACTATGATCATCAGCCGGGAGGCGTGTTCAAGTTCAACAAGTTTTATGAGCAGATCGCTATGGCCTATGGTGCCGGCATCCGCTTGGACTTCAAGTATTTCCTCGTGCGTGTCGATATGGGTATGAAGGCCCATAATCCTGCAAGTGGCCAGGAAAAGTGGCCCTTGACCCATCCCAACTTCAAGCGCGACAGCGAGTTCCACTTCACAGTGGGTTATCCCTTCTAGAAATCAGCCCACGATTCTAAGTTTTTACCGAGGCTGTGTCATAATTGGCTTCTGGAACCTTTCCTGTTTTCCGTGTGAGCATTTTATTAAAAGAAATCTTGTCTGAAAATCAGCGATTTAGCGCAAGAGATTTTGCAAAATGGCGTGTCCCGTACAGTTTTTGTGTTAACAGAAAAGGTCGAAGACCTTGACAAGGCCAGCAGGCCTTGACTTGCACCAACCCCAGGGCGCACTGGCCGAAGGTCAGTGTGGCCTGGGGAATAGGCATCTCATGTGAACGGGCCTCGATGAGGGCCAATCACTGCGACAAGCGCACAATAGTAAAATCACCTGATTCTGATGCTATTGGCCCTCTACGAGGCCCGATTCTGTTCTATCCTGCTGCCCCAGGCCACACGAGGTCTTCGACCTGTGCGCCCTGGGGTTCATGATAGTCAAGGCCGTTGGCCTTGTGCAGGCCTTCGACCTGCTAAACTTTCCCCGGACACCAATAATT
>JAFTEU010000151.1 GCA_017453505.1 Muribaculaceae bacterium | reverse complement strand
TTATTTTTCTTTGTTTACAAAGATACAAACAAAAGCTAAATGCCCACTCTTTTTGAAAACAAGAATAGTCAACAAGCCCTATGTTTGACTTTGACGGTGCAAACATAGGGCTTGTCTTTCTTGTCTTCAAACTCAAAAGGCTTAGCGTCTTGGGGATGGGTGGAAAAGGCTGTTTGAAAAACAGGGGGGGCGGATGCCTTGAGAAGAATCAGATTAATCTGTTATTAGTGTCCGAGGAAAATTCGCCAAGAACGCATAAGCACCTCGTTATCAATACTATCATGGCGACATGGCATGAAGAGGCTTGATTTTCAGGCGGGCAGGTCGAATGACCTGCTAAACTTTCCACGGACACTAATATTAATCTGTCGTCTATTCGTCGTCGGGCGGTGGCAGCGGGTAGCGGATGGGGTTCCTGGACAGCACGGGGGCAGGTCGTGGAAGTAGAGGTAGATGCCGTAGGGGCGCTCGTCGATGACGGGGTGGTCGAGGTTGACTTCACCCGAGTATTTTTGTCGTCCTGCGTCTGGTTGATATGCCATTGTTGCTTGTCGCGGTGGCCGCGGTGAGTGAAGCGATGCTCCAGGTGACGGCTTGTCGCGGTGCTGATTGTGCGAAGCTGGTATTTGGCTAAATTAAAGATAAATAACTTCTGATATGCGGGATTTCTCGAAATTTATTGGTAAATTTGTACGTTTATAGCGAAATTAAAAATGAATAGAGCCATACAATTGCTTTTGATGACGGCATTTGTGCTGTATGCCATTGTGGTACAGGCTGCTGTTAAGACCGAAGGCAACTTCGTGACAATCGACATCGAGAATGCTCAGGCAGGTGCCGCCCGCGTGGTGCGCCTGCAAGTGGTGAACGACAACATTGTGCGTGTGCAGGCCACCTGCGAGGCACAGCTGCCGACCAAGCCTGCCAGCCTGATGATTGTGCCGCAGACGGCCAAGCCCAAATTTACGGTCACCGACAATGGCGACAGTTATTGCGTCAAGGCCAAGAACGTGACAGCTACTGTCAACAAGGCCGACAGCCGCATCCAGTTTACCGATGCCAATGGCAAGGTCCTGGCGACTGAGGCCGTGGGCGGTAAGTCGTTCAAGCCCTTCAAGGTGCCCGAGCGCGAAATCGGTGTCGGCACCCTGAGCGACGATCAGAGCAGGGGCTTGAGCTGGACGCTCAAGTTCGAGAACCAAGATGAGGCGCTCTATGGCCTGGGACAGCACCAGTCGGGCGAGCTCAACATGAAGGGCAAGAACGAGGATCTGTTTCAGTATAATACCAAGGTGAGCGTACCCATGGTGCTGAGCACCAACGGCTACGGCATCCTGTGGGACAGCTACAGCTATTGCCGCTTCGGCAACCCCGAGGACTACCTGCAGCTCAACCGTGCCTTCAACCTCTATGACAAGCACGGCAAGAAAGGCAGCCTGACGGGCACCTATACCGACAAGAACGGCCAACGCCTGGTGCGCGGCGAGGACGCCCTCTACTTTGAGTTTGACATGCCCGCAGGATCGGAACTGGGCAAGTTGACCGAGCCTGGCGGCATCAAGAACCTGCCGAAGGGCTTTGCCCTGAACGGCGCGACGGTGGTCTATGAGGGCTTCATTGAGCCCAGGGGACGCGTGAGCGAGACGCTGCGCCAGTTCATCCTCTACTATGCGGGCTACATCAAGGTGTACATTGGCGGCGAGGAAGTGGTACCCGAGCGCTGGCGCACGGCATGGAACCCCAACGCATGGAAGTTTACCGCCCATGTGCCTACTGGCCAAAAGACGCAGCTGCGCATCGAGTGGCAACCCGACGGTGACGTGTCATATTGCGGACTGCGCGTGTCGCCCCCCCGCAGCGCAACCGAACGTGAGCAACTCATCGTGTGGAGCGAAATGAGCCGCGACATGGACTACTACTTCATCGCCGGTCAGAGCTTTGACGAAATCATTTCGGGCTACCGCACCCTCACGGGCAAGGCCTCGTTGTATCCCAAGTGGGTGCTGGGCTTCTGGCAGAGCCGCGAGCGCTACAAGAGTTCTCAAGACATCGAGCAGACGCTTGCCGAGTTCCGCAGCCGCCGCATCCCCATCGACAACATTGTGCAGGACTGGAATTACTGGAAACTGGAGAACTGGGGCGACCACACCTTTGAGGCTGCGCACTACCCTAACCCGCAGGCCATGCTCGACTCGATCCACGCCATGCACGGCCGCTTCATGATCAGCGTCTGGCCCAAGTTCTATGAGACCGTCGACAACTACAAGCAACTCGATGCCAAGGGCTGGATCTACAAGCAGGCCATCAAGGACGACATCCACGACTGGCTGGGATTCCGCGGCTCGTTCTACGATGCCTATGACGCGGGTGCCCGCAAACTCTTCTGGAAACAGATGGACGACAACCTGTACAGCAAGTACGGCCAGAGCATCGACGCCTGGTGGATGGACGCCAGTGAGCCCAACATTCGCGACTGCACGCCCATGTGGTACCGCAAAGCCCTGTCAGGCCCCACGGCCCTGGGTTCATCGACCGAATTTTTCAACGCTTACTCTATCGTCAATGCCGATGCCATCTATAACGGCCAGCGTGCCACAGGTAACAACAAGCGCGTGTTCCTGCTCACCCGCAGCGGCTTTGCAGGCGAACAACGCTACTCAACTGCCACATGGAGCGGCGACATCGGCACCCGTTGGGAAGACATGAGGGCCCAGATGACCGCAGGCCTCAACTTCTCGATGTCGGGCATCCCCTTCTGGGGCATGGACCAGGGCGGCTTCTGCGTCGAGAACCGCTATGTGGCCGCGCAGCAAGAGTTTGACCAAACAGGTCACGAGAACAGCGACCTGACCGAGTGGCGCGAGCTGCAAGCCCGCTGGAACCAGTTCGGATGCTTCATCCCCTTGTATCGCGCCCACGGCCAGTGGCCCCTGCGTGAAGTGTGGAACATCGCTCCCGAGGGTCATCCCGCCTATGAGAGCATCGTCTATTATCACCGGCTGCGTTACCGCATGATGCCCTACCTCTACTCGATGGCCGGTTGGGCACACTTCAAGGATTACACACTCATGCGTGCACTGGTGATGGACTTTGCCGACGACAAGAACGTGCTTGACATTCCCGACCAGTGGATGTTCGGCCCCGCCTTTATGGCCTGCCCCGTCGCCACCTACAAGGCCCGCAACCGCCAGGTCTATTTCCCCAAGCAGTGCGGCTGGTATGACCTGTACAGCGGCCAGTATATCGAAGGCGGGCAGAAGCTGGTGGTTGATGCCCCCTATGAGACAATGCCCGTGTTTGTGCGCGAAGGCAGCATCATCCCCTTCGGCCCAGAGATGCAGTGGAGCGACGAGAAACCCGCCGAGCTCATCAACCTGTATATCTACACAGGTACCGACGGCCAGTTCCAGCTCTACGAGGACGAGGGCACCAACTACAACTATGAGAAAGGCAAGTGCGCCACCATCGATTTCAACTACGACGAAGCCACACGCACGCTCACCATTGGCGAGCGCAAGGGCTCGTTCAAGGGTATGCTCAAGCAACGCCGCTTTAACGTCATTGTCATCACCCGCGACAATCCCCGCGAGCTCGACCTTGAGAATCCCGCAGGGCAGATGGTAGAGTACAACGGCAAGCAAGTGACCGTCAAACTATAATGTGTGAGCTAATACAGTAACCAAAACAAGAGAAGTGCAAAATGAAGTTTCATCGATTGATATGGCTCGCGGCTAGCATCGTAATGGCGTTGCAGCTCACGGCACAACCCGCGGGCGCCTATCTGAATCCCGTCATACCGGGTTTCAACCCCGACCCGTCGATTTGCCGTGTGGGGAATGACTACTATGTCGTCAATTCCACATTCCAGTACTTCCCCGGTGTGCCCATCTATCACAGCAACGACCTGGTGAACTGGGAGCAAATCGGCAATGTGCTTACCCGCGAATCACAGCTGCCTCTCAATCAAGCCTCGTCATGGCTGGGCATCTATGCCACCACCATCCGCTATCACGAGGGCACCTTCTACATGATTACGACCAATGTGGGCAATGGCGGCAATTTCATGGTCACCGCCACCGACCCACGCGGCCCGTGGAGTGAGCCCATCTGGCTCAAGCAGCAGGGCATCGACCCGTCGCTCTATTGGGAAGACGGGCACTGCTACATGGTGAGCAATCCAGGCGACAAAATCTGGCTGTGCGAAATCGATGACAAGACGGGCGAACAGCTCACCGAGAGTGTTGCCCTGTGGTGCGGTGACGGCGGCCGTTTTCCCGAGGCACCGCACATCTACAAGAAAGACGGCTACTATTACCTGCTCATCTCGGAGGGCGGCACCGAGCTCGCCCACTCACTCACGATAGCCCGCAGCAAGAACATCGAGGGTCCCTACATCTCCAATCCTGCCAATCCCATCATGACCAACTGCAGCCAGAAGGGCCAAGTCCTGCAGGTGCAGGGTGTGGGGCACGGCGACTTTGTGCAGGCCCCCGACGGCTCGTGGTGGGTGGCCTTCCTGGCCTACCGCAACTTTGGCGGCAGCTATCACCACCTGGGCCGCGAGACCTATCTTGCTCCCGTGCAGTGGCCCGAGGGGGGCTGGCCCATCGTGAACGGCGGTGAACCTATCGACACACTGATGCAAGCCTGCCTGGGAGGCACTCCCGTACGCAGGTTGCGTACTGTCACCCACGGGGATCTCATGGCCTGGCCCGAGCGCCCCATGTGGATGCACATACAGAGCCCTATCGAGGCCAACTATGAGCGTACTGACGGCCGCCTGCGCCTGCATGCCGGGCAACCCGTTGCCAAGACCGACCATCCCACCTTCATCGGCATGCGTCAGACAAGCGAACGCATCGTGGTGCAGGTGGATGTTGAACCGAGCAACAGCATCCAGGGCGACGAGGCAGGACTGATCGTTTATCAGATTCACGACGGATGGCATTCGCTGTCATGCAGCCGTCAGAACAATGAGCTGATTGTGAAGCTGGAATGCCGCCTCAAGACCATGTGTGAGGTCAAGACATATAAGGCCGATGCAGTGAGCGCACGCTTGCGGATTACCAGCGACGGCGAGAACTATAGATATGAATGTTCGACCAACGGCGGCACGACCTGGCATCTGCTGGGCACCCAAAGTTGCACCCTGCTGAGCACCGAGATGGCCGGAGGCTTCACTGGAGTTGTACTGGCACTTTATGCTCAAGGTTCCAGAGGATTCTATGCCGACTTCACCAACTTCGGCTACCAAGAGTATTGAAACAGGTTAAAGAACCAGAAAGGACAAGACGATGAAATCTGACACTAAAGTTCTGCACGAAATCACGCCGCTGGGCGACCGGGACTTCATGTATGTCGCCGACCGCTACAAGAGCGAGTTCAACTATCCCATCCACTGTCATGACATGATGAATATGATGGAACTGAACTTTGTGGAGAATGCCGCCGGCTGCCTGCGTGTGGTGGGCGACAGCAACGAGGTGATAGGCCCCTATGACCTTGTGCTCATCACCAGTTCCGAACTGGAACACGCGTGGGAGCAGAACGGGTGCCCAGCAACCGACATTCACGAAATCACGATTCAGTTCCGCTTGGATTTTGACCGCGAGAACAGCGCATTCCTAACCAACCCGTTCGACTCCATCTACAAGATGCTGGTGCGGGCGCGCAAGGGTCTGGCGTTCCCCATGTCATCCATCATGCGGGTCTATCGCCAGCTCACCAACCTGTCGAGCATTAAAGAGGGATTTGTGGCCGTGCTGGAGCTGCTCAACATCCTGTATGAACTGTCCAAAGGCGAAGCCACCGAGCTATCCTCGTCGGCCTTTGCCCAAGTGCCCGTGACCAGCGACTCCCGTCGCGTGCTCAAGGTGAAGAATTACATCGACGCGCACTACATGGAGCCGCTGCGCCTCACGCAACTGTGCGACATGGCCGGTATGACACCGAGTGCATTCTCGCGCTTCTTCAAACTGCGCACAGGCAAGACGCTCAACGAGTACATCATCGACGTGCGCTTGGGATATGCCACCCGCATGCTGGTCGATACCACAAGCACCATCGCCGAAATCAGCTACAGTTGTGGTTTCAATACATTGAGCAACTTTAACCGCCAGTTCAAGAAAGGCAAGGGCTGCAGCCCGTCGGAGTTCCGCAAGAAATACCGCAAGACCAAAATCATCATCTAGTGATTATCGAAAATTCAAATCAATGATAACAATGAAAAGAAACTTAAGTTTACTATTGCTCCTGGCACTGTGGTGCACAGCACAAGCGGCCATCAAGCTGCCCGAAATCATCGGCAACGACATGGTGCTGCAACAACGCACCCAGGCCCGCCTGTGGGGCAAGGCCAATGCTGATGCCACAGTGAGCGCCGATGCCGACTGGTTGGGCCAGCCGGTGACGACCCAGGCCGACAAAGACGGCAACTGGTCACTGCTGCTGCCCACACCCGCTGCCGCCAAGCAAGAGCACAGCATCGTGCTCAGCGAGAACGGCGAGCGACAAACAGTGCTGGAGCGCGTGCTCATCGGCGAGGTGTGGTTCGCCTCGGGACAATCCAACATGGAGATGCCCGTGAACGGATTTTGGAACTGTCCCGTTGAGAACTCCAACGAGGTCATCGCCACCGCGCGTGACAACCGCTGGCTGCGCGTAGCGCAAATCAAGCAAAACGGACAGACCAAGCCTGTCGAGGAGGTGCCCGGCATGTGGCTAGTACCCTCGCCCGATACAACACCGTGGATGAGTGCAACTGGCTTCTTCTTCGGCCAGATGCTGCAACGCGTGCTCGATATCCCCATAGGCGTGATTGCCTGTGCCTGGGGCGGCTCTAAAGTCGAAGGCTGGGTTCCCGAGGAAATCGTCAAAACCTATAACGACATCGATATCGCCAAGGAGCAGAAAGAAGGCTTGAAAGGTACCAGGTGGCACTACTATACCCCCGTCATCATGTATAATGGCATGGTGCACCCCTTGCGCCATTACACCATCCGCGGATTCATCTGGTATCAGGGCGAATCCAACGTGGGCAAGGAAGAGACCTATGCCCAGCGCTTGAAGGACATGGTTGATGCCTGGCGCAAGGACTTTGGCGGAACAGCCCAGCAACTGCCGTTCTATCAGGTGGAAATCGCGCCTTATGGCGGCTATGGCGAGTGGCTGAGTTCAGCGCTGTTGCGTGAGGCCCAGCACAATGCCGCGCAACTTATCGAGAACTGCGGCATCGTCTCGACCAACGACCTGGTCAAGCCCTACGAGTTCAACCAGATACATCCTGCACAAAAGCGCGAGGTGGGCAACCGTCTGGCCTACATGGCCCTGAACCGCACCTACGGCTACAAGGGCATCGCTTGCGAGTCGCCCGAGTATGACCACATGCAGATCAATGGCAACCAAGTCGAGGTGTTCTTCAAGCATGCCGAGGATGGCCTGTCGCCCTGGCAGGACATCGAGGGATTTGAGATAGCCGGTGCCGACGGCGTGTTCAAGACCGCCAAGGCCACGCTCAACAGCGACCACAAGTCAATCATGGTATCCTCAAGCGAGGTGCCCGACCCGGTGGCGGTGCGCTACTGCTTCAAGTCATTCCAAATCGGGAACCTCAAGAACATGCGCGGTCTACCCGTTGTCCCCTTCCGTACCGACAAATAATCTAACAATAATAAAACAGCATTATGAAGAGATTTAATTTTATAGCATTCATCCTACTGGCCGCAATGGCCATCGGTATCTCGGCCTGTGGCAGCGACGAACCCGATAAACCCAAACAGGCGGCTCCTGCCGTGGTCAGCACATCGCCCGAAAATGGCTCGACGACAGTAGAACCTGGCGCCATCAACGTGACCATCACCTATGACAAGACGATCACCATGACAGCCAGCGACATCAGCAAGATTCAAGCTACCGGAGCCACCATCAGCAACGTGCGCACCATGAGCGCCGCCCTGATGTTCACTGCCACCTGTGCCGAAGAAGGCCAGACAGTGACCATCACCATCCCCGCCGGTGTCATCAAGAACACCGACCAAATGGCTGCTGCGGCCTACACCCTGACCTTCACCACCAAGAAAACCGAGCTGCCCGACCCCAATGCCCCCGACGGCCACGAGTCGGCCGCCCAGGCTGTCATCAACATGGCCCCGGGTTGGAACCTGGGCAATACCCTCGACAGCTACGGTGACTGGATCGGTGACCATCAGGAGCCCTACAAGTATGAGACCGCATGGGGCCAGCCCATCACCGATGCCCACCTGATGCAGGCCTTCAAGGAGAAAGGTTTCAAGGGCATCCGCGTTCCCGTGACCTGGTATCAGCACATGGATGACCAGGGCAATGTTGACGAGGCTTGGATGAACCGCGTGCAGGAGGTTGTGGACTATGTCATCAACCAGGGCATGTATTGCATCCTCAATGTGCACCACGACACCGGTGCCCACAATGCCGCATGGGTTGTCGCCAGCCCGACGCTGCAGCTCGACCGCTATGCCAAGCTGTGGACTCAGATTGCCACCCGCTTCCGGAACTACGACCAGCACCTGCTGTTTGAAGGTTATAACGAGATGCTCAACACGGCCCAGCAGTGGAACCAGCCGGGCAATCTGTCCGATCTCGAGTACGTGAACCAGCATGCCGCCAAGTTTGTCGAGGCAGTGCGCGCCACTGGTGGCAACAACACCTACAGGAACCTGATTGTTTCGACCTACGCTGCCGCCCATGGCACCGCCGTGATGAGCGGTCTTACCATCCCCACCGACCCCTGCGGCAACCAGAGCCACATCGCCGTCGAGGTTCACTCCTATGATCCTTGGGATTGGGTGCACACCTACAACATGACCTGGACCAGCGAATGCAGCGAGTACCTCAAGAGCATGTTCAGGGATTTGGAAACCTACTTCATCTCCAAGGGATATCCCGTTATCATCGGCGAGTATGGCACCAACGGTGCCGGCGAAACAACCATCAACCAAAACAGCACCCCTGCACAAAAGGCCGAGGCCGGCAAGCAATCTGGCGACATGAACCGCCTGTGCAAGAAGTACGGTGCCGCGTCGTTCCACTGGATGCTGCTCGTTGACGGTGCCGACCGCAGCGAGGCCACCTTCAAGTGGACGATGGAACAAGTCGCCGACTCGATTGTCAACGTGTACAAATAATTATTGCTGTCCGTGGGAAGCATTGAAGACGCAAGCGGTTCGAAGAACCGATTTCAATGAGAAAGACCATGCAAGACCGTCGAAGACGGTCGCAGCTTGGTCCCAGAAGTCGATGATGACAGTGCGTCGAAGACGAAATTTGTGATTGACCGTCGCTTGAAGGACGTGGAAGTTCGTCTTCGACGCACCCCACTGTAGATAGGCGTTATTGCTGTCCCTCCAAAGTTTTTTCCGTTTCGTCCGTTTCGTTTGGGATTGGGCCAACGCCTATATCATTGTCAAAAAATAAGTCGCTAAAAATCAGCGACTTATTTTGGCTTTGTGGAGCTGGAGGTTTCATCGGTTGATATTACATACTAATCACATACTGATAGCGTGATAGTATAAACTAATGAAAATATTTATTGGTGTCCGGGGAAAGTCCCGTTAGGGACGACCAGGGCATAGGCAGGGGTGTAACGAGGCGAAGCCGAGTGAAACCCCTGTGGACAATTTGAAAAGACGTCCTAGCCCCATTACACGAAACCACCTGTACGATATTGTTTTCAAGGTGTTTATGGAACCTTAGCGATTTTTCCGGGACACCATTAGAAAATATTTGATTATCAGCGGATTGCAAATCAATGATTAATTTGTCGCATCACACGATTAGTATGTTATATCCTAAAACGGAGGAATACAAAATAGGGGGTTCTCCCCCATTTTTGATATCTATTGTAATGCAATAGAAATTGGCTAATTCATTTGGTGTTTAACGAGTCAACAAGAGTTGTTGCAACCTCTGGATGGCGGAAAGTGATGATGTTGTCATCTTGTTTATACAAACCTAGGGGATTAACGTTGCCATACCATAGTCGTGAGCGATCGATGATGGTAGCTGAGAAAGAAATACTATCTTTAATGATGAATTTTATACCGTGCCTTTCCAAATGTTCGGTCTGATCGTTTTTTTCTCTGGTCGCAACAGCGATCTTGATGCCTTTCGGAATGAGGTCGGCAAGTCGTGTGGCAACTAGTGATCGGTGGCTAAACTTTACTTTGGGACAAAATATTACGATGGATCTTTTGGCTGAACCAATCGATGAGATGTAATGAGTCAGGAAGTTGGATCCATTAAAAATCTGGTTTTCTGATTCTTGAACGTTAGCAAACAGGCCGTCTGGCATAAGCGAGTATCCGATGGACGCATAGCTTTTAAGCCGGCGTCGATACATGGCTTCGCAGACTGTGATATTAAAATCAATATAGTCGTAAATGCGAACCTCTTGTTTCCCGATGTATTCGCGGTGCAGGCGACCTGCATACTGTGCGATGATACCTTTCCATGAAACGGGCAGAGCGAGAAACAATGTGTCAAGCCTGGGACAGTCAAATCCCTCGCCTATGTACTTTCCGGTGGCGATGATGACGAGAGGATCATCGGCTGAAAGATGATTTAATCGTTCCATTTTCATTCTCTTCTCTCTGGAGCTCTCTGAACCGATAAGCACGATGACATTTTCGCAATATGGTTCCAGGAGATTGGCAAGCGAATCAACATGTGCTGTTAAGCTAGAAAGCACTAAAGGTGTTCGCCCTTCTTTCAATACTGAGCAAACATCATCCACAATAAGACGGTTACGGTATTCATCTTCGGCAAGTTGGTGAATGACTTGCATGTAAGGTGAGTTCACGTCAATAATATCGTGATAATGTGTGAAGCGAGGTACAAGAAATCGGCTAAAAGATTGCATTTGCATCTGCTGCTTGGCGTCAGCTGTGTATCTGATTGGGCCGCATTGCATGAATATGATGGGCTGATGTCCATCTTTCCTAATAGGGGTCGCGGTCAGGCCATAGACGCGATGGGCAGTTGTTTCTTTCAAAACGCGCTCGAAGTTTACTGCAGACACATGGTGGCATTCATCGACAATCACCATGCCGTATTCCTTGACAAACGGTTTTACTTCTCCATTGGATATGCAAGACTGAATAAGAGCGATATCAATGATGCCATGCAAAGAGTTGCCAGTAGAACTGAGTGAGCCAATCGGGGAGAATTTCTTTGAGCGACCTCGTTTGGGTTTGGTTTCTTCTGGTGTGTATTCGATTGACAGAAACTTGTCTAATTCCTTTTTCCATTGCTCAAGGAGTGCCTTAGTATGCGTTAGAATTAGCGTGTTAACCCCTTGTCGGGCAATCAGTCCTATTGCGGCAACGGTCTTGCCAAAAGCCGTCGTCGCCGACAATACTCCATTGGTTTTCTCGCTTAATAGTGAAACTGCTTCAATTTGGTCACTACGCAGATGTTTAGTGAACGTGACTTGAATAGGTTTTCCATGATTGGTTTTGTCGATGATCTCATAGTTCACTTCATTCTCTTTAAGGAATTGGACGATAGCATCTTCACTGCCACGAGGCAATGCCAGGTAGTCATCAATGATTTCAGCACAAGAGATGATACGGGGGATATTGTAGGTGGTCAGTCGCATAGCCTGTCGGCTATAAAATTCTGGATTCTTGAATGAGGCGATGCGCTTAAAGTGATTGATGACTTTTGCTGATAAGTTTCCAATAGGAAAGTAGAGCATGTTCGCTTTTACGATAGTCAGTTTGTCGACGAAATCACTTTTATCAATCGTTGGTGCCACGGGAGTTTCCCAGGGCTTGCTCTCGCTGGTAGTGGCAAGTGCGCCAAGAGGATGGACACCAGCCTTTGACTGAAGTACTTTGTCAACATCCGCCTCAGTAAGCTTCTTGATTTTGAGCAAGTATTCCCATTGGTCGGGATAGGGCTCATAAAGCTCGTTCACAAACACGCTGTTTCCTTGTCTTCTTGCCTGCCCCTGTAACGGAAGTGCCACGAGGTTGCCCAGGCCCCCTTGCGGCAGATAGTCCTGATTGGGGAAGAAACGGTCATAAGATTTGAACGATATACAACCGTCACGATTTGTAGCTTCGGTTAGAATAGCGTATCCTAACCGACGAGCCTTGGCCGCCGAAATTGGGGCATCAAAAAAGATCCATACATGTGCTCCGTTTCCAGACCGCGATCGCTCTATATAGCAAGGGATGTCCCAACTCTTGCAGACGTTGACAAATGTCAACACATCTCCTTTATAGCCATGTTCGCAGTTCTTGTCATCAAAATCGGCACAAAGCAAATGACAAGTGTTATCATCCTTGACGACGTATAACCCAATTACATCACGGCAATCAGGCGCTTTCCCTTCAAGATGACGATAGATGTCATTATCGGTGAGAGCCGAGAATTGCCGGTTTGGGCATTCACTGCATTTGTGCTGTCTTTTGTTGCACAGTTGCGGATTCCATTCGTTTTCACAGACTGGCTGATATCCACTCTTACCATTTGAACGGCTCTGCCATCGTCGAGCAAAAACATCTTCCCGTCCACGAAACAAACTGCGAAACAAGGAAACCTTTTCGGCCAACGACAATCGGGTCATTGCTGGCGGGAGCGGGGACTTTTCGTGGCTTGACCTTTGTGGCTCATACCGCATCAATCGCTCACGAAGTGACGAAATCTCATCTTCAAGTTGCTTTACTCGCACTTGAAGAGCATCACGTTCGCGCTTGAGCTCTTGATATGTCATCGAATCATTCATAAAAATTCAATAGGTGACTATTGCTTGAACAAATCATCCATGGTCAGTGTTTCAACGAATGTGGATGAATGCATTCCGTCTTTCAAGCCATAGGTCGTTATCAACGTGGGCCATAATGCACCTTTCGCACCTGTCTCCTGTTTGAAGGCCGCAGCACGATTGCGTAATTTAATCGTTTCAGTGTTGTTCATGGAATACTCAGCTTCGCTGTATTTCATTTCGCAAAGGTTGATGATGCCGTCAGCTCGATCAAGAATCATGTCTATTTGAGCTTTCGGGGTGGATTGTTTGCTTTGCCAGGAATAGAATTTTGTCGAAATCCGATCGATGCCTAGGGCTTTCTTGATTTGTGCCACATGGGTCATACAGACCCTTTCAAAGCACAACCCCAACCATGTGTTGATTTCAGGAGTACCGATATGATTTGTCCAATAATTTGTCTCAGCTTCAGCACGCGGAACGAATGTCAAATAAAACTGCGAATAGAAATCGGTGAGTTGGTAAATAGCGGAACGACTGCTGATGCGTTTCTCACGAGTCACATATTTTCGAATGATATCGCAATTCACTAGATCCTCCAACTTCTGGCTAATAGCACTACCTGAACCTTTGCCAAGGGCCGAGCACAACTCATTACGGGTCATCCCGTATTTTGTCTTAGATAATGCATTAACGATGGACATATAGGATTCAGGTGATTGAAACAATGTTGAATACAATCGTTTGTACTCCCGACGCAATTCTTCCTCTTCTCCAAAGAAAAGCCGGTCAATATTTGTTGCAAAACTCTCATTATAATGTAAAAGGCTCAAATAATAAGGCACACCGCCAAGAGCCATGTATGCCTGTAAAACAGAAAGACGCTCCCACTTGAAATTCCGACTTTTCAAATATGTTTCGGTTTCATGAAGTGTAAACGGATACAGGTGTATCTCGTGAGTGATGCGGTCATGGAGCCCACCCTTATCATTTACAACATTTTTGATCATCCAAGATGTGGCACTGCCGCAAACAATTAATGTGAGGTTGTCTTGCATCGATGCCCATGAGTTCCAAAAGTATCCCAAGGCCCGCACAAAACCAGAGCGTTGTGTGTCCATGGATGGGAGCTCATCCAGGAATACGATGCAACGTCGTTTCAATGTGACCTTTCGTTTTAGATACTCCTTCAATAGTCTAAATGCCTCCATCCAGTTATCAGGACGTTTGACAGCTTTCTTGCTAAATTCCTGGAGTGCATCTACAAACGCCTCCATTTGTTCCCCTGAAGTCCCGTCAAGTACCCCAGTCATGGCAAAAGCCATTTTGTCATGAAACAAATGATTGACCAAAAACGTTTTACCAACACGACGCCGGCCATAAATGGCAACAAATTCAGGTCGCTCCGAAGACGTATATTCAGTCAATAACTTTATTTCATTCTCTCTGCCAATCAGTTTGTCCATAATTATTTGTATTTGGTTGATGCAAAGGTAATAATTTGTTTTGAACGAGCAATGAGTTTTATCCAAAAAGAAGAAATTCTAATCGTTTTGGATGAAACTCATTTGGCATTTGAGACATTTGTACCCCCAAAACTTCATCATTACAAATTTGGCCTTTTTGATGTTGCCAGAGGCATTAGGACGAAAGAGCACTAAAATAAAAGGAGATATGATGAGTGGAATACAGGTGTTCCAAGAAAAAGGGGGAATATGACGGGGAAATAAAGTGGCAATAAGGAGCAATAAATTACCGAAAATCATTGACTTGCAAATGGGTCTATTGGAGATAAAGTGCTCCAATAAAAAAACAAGTAACCTCCTGGATTACAGGCGATTACTCGCTAATTTTGTGGAGCTGGAGGGGTTTGAACCCTCGTCCAAACGTGGAACTAATAAGGTTTCTACATGCTTAGTCTTGGCTTGGTTTTCGACCGCTGGCAGGCCCAAGACGACCAACCGGTGGCTTATCCTCTAAATTTCGGACTCGGCCCGAGGCTTGCCTTGTCCTATCGCCGATATTCCTGCACCACCGTTTCAACCCGCCTCGGCGCGAGGGCAGTTGGGTGATGTCTCGTCACTGCCCCTTGGGCAATGATAAAGCCGAACTTACTGTTCTTCGGTTAGGCAGCGAGAGCGTAGTTGTTTTCGCCATTTAAATAAGTCAATGACTGAGATTTAAGAGCATTGCCATTATCGCTCTGCATGCTTGCTTACCACCTCTACACGCTGTCAAAGCCAGTCAGCCCCAATAGTATGTATCCGTGTAAACGGCCTGCAAAGTTACTACAATTTTTGTGCCAAGCAAGCATGAACCGCGTTTTTTATTATTTTCAATCAAAAAATTTGTTGATAGCTATCATCCATTTAACTATCACATGCGTGCCCTTGCTGTGTTTGTAATATTGATTATTAATTTTTTTGCTATAATGTTGAGAAATATCAAAAAGATTCTTTACCTTTGTGGTAAATCTTGGTAGCGCATTTCATTTGGCGCTTTGATTTAGACCATACATAATAATATTTTAAGACTTGAAATTAGCTTATTACTCGTTTTTATTAATTCATTAATCTAATTAATTGTTTATGAAAAAATTATTATTGTTACTTGCAGTCATGATGCCGTTGATGTCGATTGCACAAGAAGAGAAGCCCGTTCAGGGTACAGTACCCGCAGTTGACAACGCTTTCCAACTCGCCGCAGACTTGGCAAAGTATGGTTACTCGCACAATGACGCATTGTCACTGGTACAAGCTGCCCGCATTGCCCAGAATGAAGGCTTTGTTGCCATGCCCGGCACCAAGGAGCCTGGTTCATCGACAGGTGCTGTCACCTCATCACCCTTTACCATCGAGCCGGCCCGCCTGCTGGCTGACGCGAAGGCAAGAGCCAATGGTGATGACGTTGTTCTGGCTTTGATCGAGGATGCTTCCAGGTATCCCGCCCCCAGCGCTACCCGCGGTTCTAACAACCCCATGTATGTCGTTGATGTCGTTTCGGCAAACAGCTATGACCTGTATCGCCACACCTTCAGGGCCAGCGAGGAGGCTATTGTTATCTGCATTGGCGATGGCGACACCGACCTTGACCTGTACGTCTATGACGAGAACTACAACCTGATTGACAAGGATGATGACTATACCGACGATTGCATCTGCACGTTCACCCCGTCGTGGACCGGCACTTTCTACATCAAGATTGTGAACCGTGGCCGCATTGCCAACCGTTATTTACTGCGTTCAAACTAATCTCTACACGCTTAGCATGCTGATTGCAAGCAATATTAAGAAAGAAGACATTTCACTGGTGTCCTGTTTACAGAGCACCAGTGAAATGGTCTTTATCGAGGAGGATGATAATGCCGCCATCGCCCGCTTGCGTGAACAAGCCGGACAATATGACCCGGCGGCGCATCATGGCAGACGGCTTGAAGCCTATCTCATCTTGAGCGAGGCAACCGCACTGTGGCAACTGCAGACTCACGGTATTCCACATGATCTGCAAGAGCATGTTGACCTGGTCGCCACAACCATCAATGACTTGGTCGCCAAATCGATTTTCGTCAAGTTGCCAGGCATACCCTCTCCCTACCCCTCTCTCGACCGCACCCCCATCACACGTGACAGCGACACGACAGTCCACCTGGTGCTGGTGGGCCTTAACCAGCGGTGCGAAGCCCTCGCGCTCAATGCTGCGCTAGTGGCCCACTATCCAAACTATTGCCGTGACACACGACTGCGCACACGCATCACTATCATCGACGACAACATCCATGCGTCACGCGATGCATTGTTGCAGCGCTACAAACACTTGTTTGACAATTGTTACTACCGGCTTCTCGACCTGGGCGAGGACAACCCGACATGCCATGTCCACCGTCCCATGTATGAAGGGAAGCGCCAGGACTTCGTCGACATCGAGTGGGAATTCATCAACGGACGGTTGAGCAATAACGCCATCAGGCAGAAGCTGACCGAGTGGAGCGCATCTTCTCGGCAACAACTCACTATCGCCTTGTGTCATGACGACGAGACACGATGCTATGTCGAGGCGATGTCACTGCCCGAGTCAGTCTATCAACATCATGTCGCCGTCCTGTGCCACAATAGCCGTCAAGATCTACTGGGGTTGCTTACTGACGGTGGCAAGCGAAACTCCATTTACCCCTATGGCAAGCAGTGCGCCAACCTGGACCGGCTGAAGAAGCTCAAACAGATGGGCCGTTGCGTCAACGCCGTTTATCATCACTGCTTCTCATTGCCCGCTGGAGTTCCTATCACAGCTCCCGTCAGCATCGACAAGCAGACGCTGGAACCCTTGTGGCGCTCGGTTGACATGTTGCCCAAGGTCTATTCCAACCTCTTCAACGCCATGACCATGGGGACCAAGATGCACTCCATCGGCCATGATCCCCATGACTGGACAGCCTATTATGCCCTCTCCCGGGAGGAAATTGACCTGCTCACCGAGGTGGAGCACAACCGCTGGAGCGTTGAAGAGCTCATCCTGGGCTTCCGTCCCGTTACCGATGCCGAACAACAACAGGTTGAAAAGGACATCAGCATGAAGAAGGAACTGCGCCGAGATAAAATCCACTATGACTTGCGCAATTACAACGACCTGCGCGAGGATAGCACAGGAAAGAATGCCAACGTCTATGACATGGCATTGACCCAAAGCATTCCACTCATCATCAAGACATGTATTACCGACTGACATATATCGCCACCAGTGACCGTCCTCGCCTCGGCGACTCAGTGCTGTGCGGAAACAGGCCGCTTAACATCGGGCAGAACGCCTCTTGTGATGTTCCGATACCTCAATCTTCAGAGCATGAACCCGTCATGAGCGCAACCATTGTTCCAGCTGCCAGTGGAGAGGCTTGGCATCTTGTCCGCCGTAACGACGCACAGGGCATCCTGGTTAATGGTGAGGAAGTCACGATAGCCTGCCCACTCTCTCATGGGGACAAAATCACTGTCATCGACGGCCAGCAGCAGACCAAACTGCGTTTCTCAGTGTATCACGATGGCAACTACGACCCGTCGGTAGGCATCATACACACCAGGCGGCAGGGTAGCAAGACCGCCTACGTGCTGGCCATTGCCGCTGCGGTGATGGCTGCCATTGCGGTTATCGTGGGCATCATCGCCACCCGCAACAACCATGACTTGAGGCACATCGACTTGGAGCCCTACAATTCATCCATCTATCACATCACCACCGACTCGGTTTACCTCAAGGTCGACACCATCATCAATGGTGAGGCTCAATGCGTCATCATTGATGCCATTGCACTCAAGGATGTGGCCGAGGGCACCTGCTTCCTGACCGACGACGGCCTGTTCGTCACTGCACGTCATTGCATCGAGCCGTGGCTCAACGACGAGCAATGGGATGGAGTCTCCTTCAACAAGAGCATGTCGCCCGAGGTGGCCTTGGCTGCACGTGCCGAGACGGCTAACCGTCTATCCGGCACCACACGCTACCACTTGTGCAGCCACTGCATCATCAGCAATGGCATCGAGCGATATGAATATTTCTCGACCGATTTCTCGATGAACAAGACCAGGGATCAGGTCGTCTGCCTGGGCACCAACGATGCCCCCATCTATTGGCGCTCCATCTTCCCCATTGCCAATCGCCGCAACATGGAACTGGGGGATGCCGCCTATGTCCAATCCGACGGTCTGACAGGAGACATCAAGCTGGCCACACTCGATGAATTGGCACAGTTTGATCACCAGACGGACAAGGACATTGCTGTCATCGGATTTCCACTCAATGACAATGATGTCACCAACGTGATATCCAAGTCCTATGGCAACAGCCAGCACCTGGAACTGGATGAAAATGGCAAACCCATCGGATGCATACAGATGATTGCCTCGATCAACCCCGGCAATTCTGGCGGACCAGTGATGGCTCTCATTGGCGGGGAAGTCAAGGCTATCGGCATTGTGTCCAAGGCCGATGGGCGGGCAACACAAGGCACTTTCTGGGCCGTTCCCGTCACCGAGGTGACCAACCTCATGTCCAATGGTGGACATGCTCCAGACGAGGACATTATCTTCCGGAGATAAACCACAACAACCCGATTGATTCAATCTACCAATATGGCTAACATCACATTGAACGAAATAGCTGGGCTGGCCACCGAGAAGATGACCTGGCGGCTGCTGCAATCCTTAGCCACAGGATGGGAATGCCGGCGACTTGCTGATATCACCCCTCAGGACATCATTGTGGCTGGTGAGAATTACGAAATACAACGCACCACACCGACCGTTGAGGACATCAAGGCCTACCTCCCCCCTGAACGATGCGCCTCACCGAGCGCTCCATTCAACGAGGGTGCCGAGGTATGGACATTGGGATTATTGGCTTTCTATGCCTTGATGGGTACTGATATCTTTGAGCATCAAGGTGGTAATGCCCAGACACCAGACACACTCATTCCTCGCATTGGACAGGCCCATTGCGGACAGGAATTAAGTGACCTGATTTATTCCTGCTTGAGCTTCGATCCCATCAAGAGGCCCAGCATGCAGCAGATTCAGGCCACTGCCAGCAACGCACTGCAGCAGACGACACGCTTGTCCAAGCGGCTGACAGACGATACAGGCAAATCCTACCAGACATCATTGGTGAACTTCTGGCCCGAAGAGATGGTCATCATCGCTATGCTTTTCATCATGTCACTGATGCCCATTAAGACCCTGGCGCAGGCCGCACCGACAGTCCCTACCGAGATGCAGGCCCTCGTCAACCGTTGCATTGCCTTGCGGCAATCCAGTAATATATCCCGTGTGACGCGGGAGCTGCAACGTGACGACCAGTGGACCCTTATGGACGAGATCGAGATTGACCGTAATGGTGAGTGCTCTATCAAGGATCCAGTGAACACATTCGGACTCAATGATATCGGATTCCGCATCTTCAAGTTGCACAGCGGAGTGGTCAATCAGGGTGGACGCTTCCGTGATGGCCGTGACCCGCGGTATAGCTATTCCTTTATAGAAATCACCATCAAGAAGTCGAGTAAGGTAACCTACGACATCAACGGGCGGGAAGGATCGCAGCTCCTAGCCATCGTGTCACATGACAGTGACGCCCGCTTTACAGCATCTGTCACACTCAACGGCAAGCAATGTGGCACAGCCACCATGCGTGACGGCGTGTGCTACCTCTCAATCGCACAGAAATTGCGCCCCAGCGACCACGTCAAGCTCACTATCATGAACCAATCCGGCCGCAACATGGCCTTCGCCCTGATCAACTATAATTCCCGTAAATAACACCCCAGATGAACCGAGCCAATGCATATTGCCGCCTCCATTTACTGGTGCTTCTCATGATGGCCTGCATCTGCTGCCCAACCATTGTTGCCCAGCAGCAAGCACTCGATGATGCCACATTCGACAGCCTCATGGACCGCTTGGAGGAGGCGACCCGGTTCAATGACAGCAAACAATTTCTGGAGGCCTACCGCTCAATCACCATTGCTGACCAGCAATTAACGGCCGAAGCCTCCCCGCTCAACGACAGCGACTTTGAACTGCTTTACTGGCCCATCAAGAAAACCCGGGCCGAGGTTGCTTATAAGCTGGGGCTGCATGGCGTGATGGCCGACGTGGTCAGCAAGATGTCTATCGAACTTGATGGCCACTCTGGCATCGACGCTGCCAGACGAGACGGCATGAAAGCCGACCTCGCCAGGATAGAAGGAAACATGCACTTCACGGTGCTGGAGTATGCTCAAGCCGAGCAAATGCTACAGCGGGCATTATTTCTCAAGCCACGGGAGATGGATCCGCTCTTCACAGCAGCAGTACGCGACGATTTAGCCCAGCTCTATTATGCCCAGGGGGACTACCAACAGGCCCTCAATCAATTGGACACACTGCTGAGCGCTCCCGCGTTCACCGCTGGCTATCGCTTCCTGGCGACCGACGAGGAGCGGTGGGAAATCGAGTCACAACGGGCATTGTGCATGGCTCGCATGGGAATGTTTGATCAGGCTTATGCCATCATCGACCATATCGTGAAGCGGCACAAGGGTAAAGATCAGCTCAGCTATGCCGAGGCCCTGCGCAAGCAAGGCAAGATCATGATGCTGCAATCAGCCTCGACGGGGCAGACCAACCCCAATGCCGTCGCATGTTACCGCGACTATCTGACCACGATGAAGTCCTATGTTGACCGTCATTTCATCGACATGAGCGACGAGGAACGCGAACAGTTCTGGATGGCTGAGCAACCCTTTGTAACCGACTGCTACGGATTGGAAGGCCAGGCTGCCGATTTGCTCTATGATGTAGCGCTTTTCAGTAAAGCCATCCTGGTGCAGATGGGACGCAGCGTCACCCCAGCTATGCCTCGGGCCGAGCGGCAACGCATCATGGCTTCCATGCGTGTGAAGTGGAGTGACGTGCAGTCTGCACTCAAGGCCGACGCGGCCGCCATCGAGTTCGTTTCTTACCAGAGGGGCAACAGTGGACACATCGGGGCCCTCGTCATTACCAAGACCTCCAAGCGGCCGTCATTCGTCTATCTGGCATCCGTCGATAGCATCATGAGCTATCGCCTGTCCACGGGCCAATCAGTAGAAATGGTGATCACCGCCTCCCGCAATGATAGTGGCAACGATGCCTTGTACAACGACTCCTGCTTGAAGTCAATCATCTGGAACGATGACTTAATCAGGGCGATTGGCGGGTGTTCTGATGTCTATTTTGCCGCCGATGGCATCTTGCACACGTTGGCAGTGGAGTATCTGCGGCCCGATGCCCTCGCGCATGCCACCATGCATCGATTGACCACCACGCGCCTGTTGACCCAGTCACGCTCCCAGATAGATACCCGGGACATGCTGCTATGCGGATACGTTGATTACGAGAATTGTCGCGACAGCGGCATTCCTGTCGATAACGACGCTGTCGCCTATAGCATCATGACATCCCCACCATCTCGTTATGGCAGGCTTCAAGCGACATTGGCCGAAGTGGACTCCATCCACTTTTTGAGGAGCAGCCATTCTAGCGACAAGGTGTTGCTGGGAGACTCGGTGGATGAGGCCACCATGCGCCAGCTGATGCCACGCTACCATCTCATCCACATTGCCACCCACGGTTGTTCACCCACGGCCATCAAGGCAGGTCATGACCTGCAGCCACCCGTCAGTGACGAGCTGTTGTCTCAATGCTGCCTGCTCATGGCAGGAGCCGTTCGCAACATGTTCCAGAGCCAGTTCGACCCATCTCAGGCCGACGGCATCCTGTCGGCGAGGGAAATCGCAGGTCTGGATCTCAGCAGGGTGGACATGGCCGTGTTGTCGGCATGTCTTACGGCACGCGGGGAAGTTTCGGCCGACGGCGTCTATGGATTACAGCGCGGCCTCAAGGCTGCGGGTGTACGCTCCATCATCGTGAGCCTTTGGGAAGTCAACGATGATGCCACTAACATGCTCATGAAGTCATTCTATGGCAACCTGGAGCAAGGCATGCCAGTACAGCAGGCATTTGACAATGCTCGTGAGGCGTTGCGCAATCATGAGTTGAAAAGATTCTTCCGTGGACGCTGGTCTTCAAAGCGTCCCTTTGATTCACCGCATTTCTACAATGCCTTTATTCTCATTGATGGCATATAAACCATCATTTTCACGGCTTACAATCAACACTTTGACTACAATAAAACCATTAATGCAAGATGAAAAGAATATTACTACTTTGCTTCGCGCTCGTGATAAGTGCGGGCATTCATGACGCTGCGGCCCAGCCACAACAAGGGTCTGGCGCTGAACGTCCAGCGCCCACCGATGCCGACTTCAAGCAACTGAGCAAGGATATTGACATTAGCCGCACTGAGTCATTATTCTATATGTCGGCCAACGTGATGGACGATGGCAAACGTGATAAACTTAATCAGATAGCCAATGCCTACCGCTCGACCACCCGAGGCCTGCTGTCAGACTTCGGTAACGCGATGTTGCAGGGAGGCATGACGGGCATCGTCAATGTCGTGGGTAATGAAATCATCAACCTGCTACAGATTCGCTCAAAGCAGAAGCGCGCCTGGACCGAAATGCGGCAGCAGGAGTGTCTGTTTGTCGATAGCCTCTTGTCGGTGGCAGGGCAGCGGGATTTCTATGCCAACCCGTCGTCTTACGGGCCGCTTGACCCCACCGACATGCAATTCGACGGCATCACACTGATAGCCTCCAGGCATGGTCAGGAAATCCTCAACATGGTGTGCCACATCGACGAGGACCGCCTGGACCACATCTTCAGGCACAGCAAGTTCTACCTCGTCATCGACAGCCTCACTTTCTATCCCTATCGCTCATTCCTGCCCAACATGGGTGCTCTCCGCATCAGCAGCAGGCAAGAGGATCTCGAAGGCTTGACCCAAGACGAGCGTGACTACTGGACGACAATCAGCCATTTTGACTTCAACGAGTATCAATCCCCACGCATCAGGGTTGACATCGACCTCTTCTCGTCATGGATCAATGACTTGGCACAAGTCTTCCATGACGTGAAACTCGGCTCATTCAATGTCGAGATCCCATTCAAGGACGGGGACCTGACAGATTCAGTTTACATTTACAGCAGGCAGCAGGCCATTGCGACAGGCAGGCCGTTACTCACCATGAATGGTGACTCCTTTGTCGTGCCTCGGTCTTTCATGCCCGTTTCCATCGACAGGCCGTCATGGGGAACGGGTGAATACAAGGTGAAGATGACCTTCACCGAGCAATGCCGCTACAATCCTGATGGCATGCGCGCCCGGGATTGGCGCCGCGATTACAAGCAGCTGGTAAAGATGCAGAACCGAGGCAAGGGCAAGAACGAGTACATCCAGGAGCTGGTGACAACCTTCCGTGACAACCGGTTTGCGATCCTCAAGGCGACCTATCAGCCAGCGCTGATCAAGGTTGGCTCCATGGTAAAGATTGGAGAATCTTCGAGCAGCCAGCCCACCATGGGAGGAAACAACAATGCCGGCGGTGCCTTTGGAGGCAAACATTAACGGCCCTATAGCTTATTTCACCTCGATGATGTCACACTCGCCACAAGGCATGTGGATGGTATCATCGGCAAGAGGCTGTTGGGCCTTTACCTGATAGGAGCGTTGCTGCTCGGCAAGAGGGATGAATAGTGACACTTGGCCATCTGCATCGGATGTGGCCTCATGACCGCCCACCTCGACACCGAAACCGGGCACATAGGCCTCGACACGGGGATTCCAGATGCCGAAGCGCACAGCTCCATAGACTTTCTCGTCACGCTTGACGTTGATGGTCACGTCACGCGAGAGCGTGACAACGGTATCGACGGGCAGGAAGTCCGGTGCCGTGAACGTCACGTGAGCGGTCTTGTCTAGGTAGCGGTGAGGGATGTTGGAAAACAGCGCCGCTTCGTCCATAGCTTGGATGGTGTCCACCTTGGTCTCGTTATCGAGCGTCAGTGTCACCACCGCGTCATGCAGGGGCGGCAGTTGCTCGTTGTGAACGGTAGCCTCATTCAGATTGAGGCGTGCATCAAATGGCTGTCCTGCGATCCACATCCACACCAGCGCGGCTATCACTGCAAGCGTGCCAAGTGTCCATGCGATGGCACGGCGAATGAGACGACGCTGATGGCGACGCCAGATGACATCAAACTCTACTCCCAGCAGCTTGGAGACGAGCTGAACATAGGCCCGCTCTCGGTTCATCCACGGCCAGCGGTAGATCTTCTCGTTGACATTGGCACCCAGAATCTCAGGCAAACCAAGCTCATGAACTATCGGGTTAAAACACTCGGTGTCGGGATTCCCACTGTGGGGCACACCATCCACAATAAAAAAGTGGATGCGGTCAGTGCGGCCCAGATGGTGGAAAAACTCGATTTCCTTGCCCACCCATTCGCTCTTGGCCGAATTGGGCGAACAGATGACGATCAAGTGGCGGGATGCGCGCAGGCGCTCCTGCAACTCTTCATTCAAGCCTCCAGGCTGGATGTCGGTCGGTGCAAAGAACACCGGCTTGATGGGCGTGCGCTGCCATCCGCGCTCGCGGCACAAGGTAGCCGGCATGCGGTAATGCTCCAGTTTGCGCTGCACCCGCTTGCCCCACGCCGTGTCCTGTTGATTGTAACTGATAAAGGCATAGAACTTATAGTCCTGTTCCAGCCCCACCCCCTGTCCATTGTTCAATTCTTGTTCTCTCTCTTCCATTGTTCGTATTTTTGATTAATTTCTTCTCTTTAACATTACAGCCACAACATCATGCGCAGATAACATTATCCTATTCAAGGTGATAATACTACGAGGACTTGAGAGCCTTGATGCGTTCTCGGGCCGCCTTGACAGGCTTACTGTCCTCGCCGTGGAGGATAATAAGGATTTCTAGTGATTTCTCCAGGCAGTCGATGGCCCGTTCTTTTTCTCCCTGAGCCAGATACTCCTCGACGAGGTTGTCGCTCAAGGCAACTACTCTGCCGGCATATTCCAGGTCGCGCATGATGGCCTCCTTGTCGGCATTCGCCTTGTCGATGACACTCTGGGCAAACTCCATGCGCTGGCGGATTTCTTCCTTGGCGGCGCGGTTGCGCTCAAGTACTGTCTCCGGGTCAAAAACGGTATGAATCAACGAGTCGGCCTTCTCTAGCTCGCCGTTCTCGATACACACGTTTATCTGGTAATCAATCGAGTCGAGTTCATCATAGTCGGTGCGGGCATAGCGTTCGGCCATATCACCGATCAACGACTGGTAGGCCTCATACTTTTCTTGAAGCGCTTTGAGTTCCTGCTGGAACTTATCTGCAGTGATCTGTTGCTCTTTGAGCTGCGCCTCCAGTTGGTTGACCTTCTTCTTGTAATTGAGATTCGCTACATCATAGGCGTTCTTCTCGATGCGTTGCTTGTCGGCCTGCAGTTGCGCGGTACTGACCATCGTGATGACAATGGGCACAGTGGTCGAGAAGACCTGTTGCCGCCCGATAATACCCTTATCTTGCAATTCATACCCCTTCTTGGACACGCTCTGCAACGCGATAGCATCACCATTACTCTTGCCCGGCATCACGACCGAGAAGGTTCCGTCATCACGAGTGATCACGGTATTAATAAGACCTCGCCACCTGACGGTCACACCATGCAATGGCACACCTGGCTTACCGGGACGGCCGATGGTCTTGACACGTCCCTGCTGAACCTGCCCAGCAGCACTGACGGCCACCAGCAACAGCAATGCCACAGTCATGATAATGCTTCGATACTGCTTCATTATTATCTATTTAGACCAGCATTACTAAATTATGAATCTGCTAGAAAGCTAATTCCTTCCATTGGTCACCCACAGTGGAAAGGGTATGTGGATTCTGCTCCTTGCGGTTATCCAGAGAAGAGGCTATGCGGCTCACACTCTTCGTTATACTCTCTGATAGGTTACCATAAGTAACCATACCTTGGGTTTCTTGGAGCTCCTTAAGCAGATAATAGGTAAACAGGCCGTGCCCCTCATCACGATAATTCTGGGCGGTCTCATTGCATTGCGCAGCCGAAAAGACAACAAGGTTCCCTGTCGTGGGCTTGGCATCCTGGGCCTCCACCTCAACCGTACGCTCCTCGGTCACACTCTGGTTATCACGGCTCATGCCACTGAAGCACGCATCGATAAAGACGGTCACCTGAGAGAACCCAAGATTGCCCAATGCTTCGTAAAACCAGTCCAACGCAATGCCACGTTGAGGTTTTGCCCCCAGCACATCGACGGGCAGCAGGTAGGCCTTATTGTTATCCTGGGTGTCGGGGACACCATGCCCCGCATAATAGACGATTAATCTCTTATACTGCTTGTTTGGGATACCGTCCCGCAGCCAGTCCTCCAGCTCCTGCTCGATGATGATGTGCTTGGTGGCATCGGTACACACATGTATATTGGTTGCCGGGACACCTAGGGTGTGCATGCAATACTCGGCAAAGATCTTAGCATCGTTGATGGCAAAGGGGACAAATCCCGCTTGCTTGTAATTCTCATTGCCAATGATCAGTGCATAAGTTTCATTGCGCATGATGCGTGACTCGGGTATCCCAGTGTCCACATCCGACACTCGGGCGATGTCTTCTTTATAAGGATGTGACTTCTGCAAACAGCGATCGACTGCAGTCTTTGCCAAACCATATTCATTGCAATTCTCGGTATTGACACTGCGGGGCAGACTACGGATCTCACCGTCATAATGGTAGTGCATCGTGAGACCGTCGGACTGCTGCACCTCGGTCGCAAACACTGCCTTGCCAAGCTGGGTATTGATTCCCAACTCTATCACGCTCAAACTGGTGCAAGACAGGAACGCCATGTCTTCGACACGTGTCAGGCTGGGAATCCTTACCGACGTGAGTGACGTGCAGTTGGCAAACGCCGCGGCACCGATAGTGCGCACATTGACTGGCATAGAAAAGGTGAACAGAGACTTGCAGTTCAAGAAAGCCCCCCACCCTATCTCACGCAGATACACGTCACGGAACTCAACCGTCTTAAGGTTCTCACAGTTGGCAAACGCACACGAGCCGATGCGGATGATACCAGAACCGATGACCACCTTCTGCACATCCAGTTTCTGCTTTACCCAGGGAGCCACGTTCTTTTCTAAATCATAATCAGGTATTGCGGCTGAATATAACCTGCTAGTCGAACAAATAAATGTCAAGTTACGGCCATCAAAGCTCCACTCCACATCGCCACACTTGCCCGATTTGGTTCGAGTACCCTGAGCAGTCAATGCACTAGCGCATAAGACACTTATCAAAACGAAAATAAAAATTCTTTTCATGACATCTCAAGTTATGCCCACAGTCCATGCTCTAGAAACGGAATTGCAGATACAGGCGAGAGGTCTTCTCCTTGGCCTTCATCTTGCCGGTATCAAATTCTTTATCCACGGCTTTATATTTCAGATTGTCGTCATTGCGGAACTCAAAACCCACTCCGACGAAGTTCCACGTCAAGTTTGCACCGTAACTCATGAACAAGCCGTGCCCGAATGCATATTTTTTCTCAACGCCATCCCTTGTGGCTACGCCTTTAATCATTGCTCCCTCAACACCATAGCCCACATGATAATACAACTGCAAGCGGATCTTCTCACTACCATTGGTGGTCGAGGTAAAGGGATACAGCGTCAATGACGGGCCCAACGACATGCCATAGCCCAGCGTCATCTTCTCATGGTGCCACGGCAGGTTGAGGACCCGCTCACCGATGGTGTAAGATGCCGGTTCTACAGATGCCTTATACTTGTTGAAGTTCACATCCATCCAGGTATAGTCCAGCCCGATAAACAACACCGAGCCGATCGGATTCCGGTGGAAGTTGAAGGTATGTCCCCACTGCAGTCCTGCACCCAATTCATTTTTAAACTCGTTGGGGAAACGGCCTGCAGTCGAGGGAAATTCATCAGATGAGAACTTGGTCTTGTTATAACTGATGTTCAGGAACGTGTTCTTTCCCCAAGTCGCATTCAGGTTATCATTGACCTTTTTCTTGGCTTGGTCTTCGGTTTCTACTGCAATGATTTGCTTTAGAGTAGTCTGAGCAGTGTCAGCTCTGTTCGAGGCATGCGCATTCATCACACACATGATGGAAAACAACGATAATAAAATCTTTTTCATAATTAATCACTTTTTTATGTTGGTTTATATTGATTTCACACGATAATTCACGTCAACGGGTCAAGAACTCGACAATGTCTGCCACATCCTGTCCTCGCTCGGGAGGTATCCGCCCCAATGTCGTGAGCTGCTGGATGTCATCGAGGAACGAGTCCTTCAATATATCCCGATAGCGCTCATAGATGGCATGAGCCTCATCGGTGTGGCCCAGGCACAGGTGAGCCAAGGCCAAGTTGGCATGAATGAACAGCTTCTTGCTGTCGCAAGCAAGACCCTCATTGCCACAAGAGACCGCCTTCTCAAAGTCGCCCATATACAGGTAATGACTCGAGAGGTTGCCCAGGGAGCGGGCTACATCAGCATTGTATTGCACCTGGTCATGAGCTAGTTCACGATTGATTTCAAGCTCTTGCTGGTAACACATTCCTGCATCTTCCCACATGTGCAGCCGATCAAGAGTGGCAGCCTGGTTGCGAAGCGATCGCGCCAGCAACGGCAGATAAGTGACCGAATCCTGTTCAACAAGCTCACGGTAGGTATCGACCGATTCCTTGAAGAGGCGTTCACAATGCTCCAGCTCTCCCCTGTTGAAGTAGCGGGTTCCCAGCTCATAGGCCTTCATCGCCATCATGGGGCGGCAGTTGTAATAGCCTGACGATACAAGGCTACGGTAAACGTCAAGTGCCTGATTAAGAGTATTGTCTCCATTTGTCAACTGGCTTTCATTATAATAGAGTTCGGCGAGATTGGTGAGAACAACGCCCAGCTTGTTGCCATAGAGTCCCATGTCCTTGTCGGTGAGACGGCGATAGATGAACACCGCCTCCTGCAACATCGCCATCCGCTCAACACCCGCCGTCCCGCTGTGCATTAACAACGTCGATAAGTTATTGAGTGTGGAGGCCACATCTGCATCATGGATGCCTGCGTGCTCGGCAGCGAGCCTGCGATAGATATCCAGCGCCTCACGATACACACGCACCCCGTCCTCATAGCGGCCGATTTCATCATAGAGGATTCCAAGGTTGTTAAGCACCGAGGCCACCCGAGGCATGAAGGCTATGGCATTCTCATCGGCCATCGCACGGTAAAGTTCAAGCGCCTCGGCAAACAAGGGTTCACTCTTCTCCTTCTCACCATCGTTGCCACCACTATAATATAGCGCAAGGTTATTGAGTGTGGATGCGACATAGCGTTGATATAGTTGCGGGTTGTCAATCGACAAGCGACGATAGATAGACAATGCCTCCTGGAACATCGAGGCGGCATCATGACCTCGCCGCTGCTGTAGATTGAGTAGCGCCACATTGTTGAGTGTATGGGCAAGTAATAGCTCGTTGGCACTGGATTCAGTCACATCCAGGCCGCGGACAATTTGTAAGGTTCGATCATAGTACTGGGATGCCTTATCCTGCAGTTCCCGCTTCTGGAAATAACTGGCCGCATCAAACTGAAATTGGGCATTCTCCTTGTCAATGCCTGCGCGACGCTCAATGTAGAGAGCTGCCGAGTCTGGTTGGTTCTCCATCACAAACTTCACAAAATGGCCATAGCACACCTTATCGGCATGATCCATCTTGATCTGGGTGCCTTTTCTGCTCTTTGACAGATCCTCGATCTGGCGATCTATATCGGCCTGCTCGGCCTCTTGTATAGCCTGTTCCTGATGGATCTCGGCAATATAGGAGTCAATATCGCTCACGCTTGACCGCAACAGCGAGTCGGCTCGCACCAAGTCACCTTTGAGCAGCAGCTCGTCCAACTGCCTGTTGAAGTCATCCATCTGATCATAGTCAATCATGGCATAGCGCTCGGCCATCTCGGCAACAAGCGCCTCATTGCTACGCCTCAATGTGCTGAGTTCCATCATGGCTTGCTGATACTGCTCATGCGAGATTTTGTTCTGTCGTTCCAGTTCCTTGATTTCCTTCTCTCGCTTCTTCACTTGATTTCGCAGATTGTCCAGCAATGCGCTCTCGGCAGCCAGCCGGTCATCAATCTGCTGGCTCGGCGTTTCCATTACCAGATAAAAAGGATTGGCCGAGTAACTATACTGCTTGGTGAGCACCTCTGGATCGTTGAGCACGTAGCCTTGCTTCTTCACGCTCTGGATAACAAAACGGCTAGAAGGCATCGGAAAAGAGAAACGTCCCCCTTCCCTACTCACCACAGCAGTGCGCCCTTTAATCTGTATGGTCGCCCCTGGTATCGGTGTCCCCGTCTGGACTCTATTGCCCGACATCAAGCGCCCTCGGGTTTTTACTATTCCCACTTGTGTCTGAGACACTGCACACAGCACACACCAGAGGCAGATCACAAGGCAAAGCAGTTTTTTCATAAATTGAGACCTTTCTTAATGCCTTAAATCCGCAGCACATTTTTGAAATAACTTTATAACATCCTGGACAACAAAAAGTTGCCCAGGATTTTGCCATGTCAGGGATTTCACCTAATTTAGTGCTGCAATAAAAACCAGTCAAAAACCACTGACAGACATGG
>JAFTEU010000150.1 GCA_017453505.1 Muribaculaceae bacterium | reverse complement strand
ATGGGCTTTGATGGGTATGGTGGTTGTATGACCCCTCCCCTCACCCCTCCCCTGCCCGGGGAGGGGGATATATGGGGACGGCTGTGCCACAGTCAGAGAATCAGAGATTACATTCTGCTTGCCACACAAAGCCCCATGCGAGCTACTTGATCAGCGCCAAGATGGCCTGGGCATCGGTGTCGCCAGCGGCAGCTTCCTCACGCAGCTTGGCCAGAATCTGCTTGCCGTCTTTCTCGTTCTTCACAGCCTTTTTGCACCATGACTTGGCTTTAGCCTTGTCGGCGGTCACACCCTTGCCCTTGAGGTAGCACTTGCCTAAGGCCAGCTGTGCGTCGGCATTGTCCTGCTTAGCGGCCTTGGAATAGTAGTCAATGGCCTTGGCCAGGTTCTTCTCTACTCCCTCGCCGTTCTTGTAGCACTTGCCCAGCTGGTACTGCGCCTTAGCATAGCCTTGTGCGGCCGATTGGGTATACCACTGTACAGCCATCTGGTCGTTCTCGGCCACACCATTGCCCTTGTCGTAGCAGCGGCCCAGACGGTATTGAGCCTTCTTGTGCCCCTTGTCGGCTGCAGCGCGCAGCTTTACCACGGCCTGTGCATATTGCTTGTTGTCATACAGTTTCTTCCCCTCTTGGTATAGCTTGTCGGCACTTTGTGCCCCGCACACCAGTGCCAGGCACATCATCATTGTCATAATCAGATGTCTCATTGTTCTTTGGTTTTAGTGCTGCGTTAGTGTGATAGGTCAGCATTGTTTGTGGTGCAAAAATACGATTTTTTCACAAATCACACCACATTCTCCAACAAAATTCAATCAAGCGGCTCTATTATTTAGCGAACAGCGAACAGGTTTGTCTGTTCGCTGCTCGCTATTTGACTGTTCGTAGATCAGTGCTTATTTCATGCCCCGCTTCACCATCTCCTGGACCACAAACGAGGCCACGTCGTCGGCATAGGTGTTCATGCCGAAGCCCGCGTCGAAGCCCAGCTCCTTGGCCAGCTCGTGGGTGATGCGCGCCCCGCCGCAGCAGCAAATCATCCGCTCGCGCAGTCCCTCGGCCTCCATCAGCTCGATGAAGTTGGTCAGGTTCTTGATGTGAACGTCCTTCTGCGTCACGGTTTGCGAGATGATCAGTGCGTCGGCCTTCAGTTCCAGGCCGCGGGCAATGAACTCCTCGTTGGGCACCTGTGAGCCCAGGTTATAGGCCTCGATCATCTCGTAGCGCTCCAGGCCGTAGTGGCCGGCATAGCCCTTCATGTTCATGATGGCGTCGATGCCCACGGTGTGTGCGTCGGTGCCCGTCGAGGCTCCCACGATGACAATCTTGCGGCCGATGTTCTCCTTGATATACTCGTCGGTCTCGTACATGTCCATTGTGTTCGACTCTACCTTGGGCACATAGATGGTCGAATAGTCGACCGTGTGTGTGCAGCTGCCGTAGCAGTTAAAGAAGGTGAAACCCGGAGTCAGTTCCTGGTAGAACACCACACTGGGGTTCTCCAGCCCCATCTTGCGCAGCATCTGCTTGGCGGCCTCCACCGCCTCCGCTCCGCAGGGCACGGGCAGCGTGAAACTCAGCTGCACCTTGCCGTCGTTCATCGTATCGCCGTATGGCTTAATCTTCGTCAGGTCTAAGGTTTTGTCGTAGTCCTTAGCCTCCATGCTATATAGTCCTTCGCTCATTGTGTTCTATAATTGAATGTTGAGAATTGCACTTGATTGTCCGAGACTGCGTCTCGGAATACGCAGACAAACTGTTCGCTGCCGGCTGTTAGTGGTCATCGCTTGCCCTTCATCAGTTCGACAAACGGGTTGAGGTAGTTCTCGCCCTTCATTGTCACGCCCTCCAGGCCCTTTCCGCCGTTCTTGGGTCGCTTCACGTCGCCGAAGATGCCCTTCTCCAGTGCGGTGAACAGGCCCTCCTTGGTGATGTCCTCCAGCAGCTTGATGGTGTTGCCCAGCACCTCCTTGACGCGGGCCCGGCAAATGCCGCCCTCGGCAAACTCCATCTCATCGCCTATGCTCTTCATGTTGTTGAAGATGTACTTCGCGTTCTCGATCGACAGGTAGCGGTCGCTCATAAACGGCGTGTGGATGGCCTCGGTGGGCATTCCCAACAACTGGATGCCCTGATGCGTCCAGATGCCAATCATGTTGAACAATGCGTCCTGTATGTGCCCGCGGAAGATGTTGCCGGTCATGAACTTGGTTGGTGGCATGTACTTCAGCGTGGCTTTGGGGAAGATCTCGCGCGTCATCTGGGCCTGTGCCAGCTCCAGCAGGAAGCCGTTCTCCAGCATCGGGTCCATCTCGAAGGCGTGCCCCAGTCCCATCTGCTCCTCGGGCAAGCCTGCCATCAGTGCCAGCTGCTCATTGATCAGGTCTGAGGCAAGCACTGTGTGAGCAGCCTCCACGGCATCGGCCGTGGTCAGATAGTTGTCCTCGCCGGTGTTGATAATCACCCCGGCAAAACCATTGATGATGCGGCTCATGTACTGGTCGACCAGCGTGCGCTGCATGTTGATGTCGCGGAACAGGATGCCGTAGAGCGCGTCGTTCAGCATCACGTCCAGCCCCTCAAATGCGCCCATGATGGCTATCTCGGGCATGCACAGGCCTGAGCAATAGTTGCACAGGCGGATGTAGCGGCCTTGCTCCTCGCCCACCTCGTCCAGGGCCTTGCGCATGATGCGGAAGTTCTCCTGGGTGGCAAACGTGCCGCCGAAGCCCTCGGTAGTGGCCCCATAGGGAACATAGTCCAGCAGGCTCTGCCCCGTGGTGCGGATCACGGCAATCACGTCGGCACCCTGGCGGGCACCGGCCTGGGCCTGCACCACGTCCTCATAGATGTTGCCTGTGGCCACGATGATGTACAGATAAGGCTTCGGGCCCTCACCGATGGTCTCGAGATAGTGCTCGCGTCGTGCACGGCGCGAGCGGATGCGCTCCATGCTTTCGTCGATGACGGGCTGCAGTGCCTGTGCAATCTGCCGCTGGTCACGAGTCACCACCTCGGTGATGTCCAGCTCGCCGCGTGCCACGCGCTCGGCAATCTCCTGGGGCTTGAGCCCGGTGCGAATCATCGTGTTGGCAATGAAGAACAGCGCTCCTTCGCTCAGCACCCCCTTGTCCTTGAGTGCCTCGACAATCACATTGGGCAGGGGCACCTCGTTGTCGTCGATGCCATCGATGCCCATCAGGCGGCACAGCGTGCGCTCGACAGCCACCGTGGTGTACTGCTCCACAAACGCCTGCACGTCCTGGGCAATGCCCTTGGCCAGGCCACGGGCATATTCAACTTTCTCAAAATCTAGTCCTAACTTGCTCTTTTGCATATTATTGATATTTGTTTAAGTGTCAACGGTATAATCAGTTGGATCACAGCAACATACCAGCATTGCGACCCATATATGCACCCAGCTGGGCGCACCCTGTGGGGCGCGTCCTGTGCCGTTAGTGCTGAATTGTGGCCACAAAATTACTGAAAATTTGCGCAAGTTGAGTGCAAAACAAAAAGAAAAACAGTCGTTTTTCGTTTTTTTTGCCGAGACGAAGCAAAAAATGCGATTAAGCGAGAGCCATGCAAGCTAGCTTGCTGATGGCCGAGTGTGAGCATTTTATCAAAATTTATCCAAAATTTGCGCAAGTTGAGTGCAAAACGAAAAGCTTTGCGCCATGCGTGGCAAAAAAGACAGAAGAACATAAGAACAAGAGCTTTGCGCCATGCGCGGCTATCATTCGGCCGGCATTACCCCTCACTTTCCCCTGAGAGGGGAGAGGAACTCGATGCCATTCTGACTCGTTGAGACGAATCGTTGAGTCACGATTGGGTGTTGAATTGTTAAAAATGCCCCATAACAATCATTTTCGCCACAATAACCTAGCATGAAATATAGAAAAGGCATTAACTTTGTACTCGTAATCAAGATTATACCACTATATGAACAAAACGACAATGGGCAATAAGCTGCCCCAAAATCTGATACAAGAATTTAGAGATTATATGGCGACGGGCCAGCCCGTTGAGGCTGGCTCGCCTGTGCACATAATGTTTCACAAGCTGTCGCAGGAGGCCCTGCAGATAACGGCCGAGATCAACGGCAAGTATCACACGCCCGACGAGCTGCACGCGCTGCTTGAGCAGCTGTGGGGGCGCGAGGTGCCCGCGTCGGTGGGCATGTTCCCACCGTTCTACACCGACTGCGGCAAGAACACCGTTGTGGGCGAGCGAGTGTTCATCAACATGGGCTGCAAGTTCCAGGACCAGGGCGGCATCACCATCGACGAGGGGGCGCTCATCGGCCACAACGTTGTGCTGGCCACACTCAACCACCTGCTCGACCCGGCCAAACGGGCAGGCATGACCCACGCCCCCATCCACATCGGCAAGAACGTGTGGATCGGGGCCAATGCCACTGTGCTGGCGGGCGTAACCATCGGTGACGGTGCCGTCGTTGCCGCCGGGGCCGTGGTCACAAAAGATGTCGAGCCCAACACCATCGTTGGCGGCATCCCGGCAAAGGTCATCAAAAAGATTGACCTGTAAACAGACAAATCTCGTGCCAACGAGCGCAGAGCCGAGGTTGCTGCGCTGCGCTTGCTCTTCGGGCTCCCGTTCGGTCGCGAGCACTTCGTGGTTGCTCGAGCTATGCCGAGTGCAGCCGAGATTATCCAAATCGCAATTTATGGAAGAAAACAAGATAGTTTTATATCAGACAGAGGACGGGCAGACACTGATAGATGTCCGCCTGGAAAATGATACGGTGTGGCTGACTCAGGCGCAGATGGCAGCATTGTTTGATAAGACCCCTCAAAATATCACCATGCACATACGCAATGCATATAATGAAGGTGAACTCGACAAATCGGCAACCTGTAAGGAATTCTTACAAGTTCAAACGGAGGGTCATAGAACAGTGAAACGAATTCAGAAGTTTTATGATCTCGATGTCATCATCTCTGTTGGATACCGTGTTAAGAGTAAGCGAGGCACTGCTTTTCGTATTTGGGCCCGTAATGTCTTGAAGGACTACCTTATCAAGGGTTATGCTGTCAACGAGCGTATGCGCAAGGAGCAGATTGGCGAGTTGCGCCAGCTGGTAGGTATGCTTGGGCGCACCATCCAAAACCAACCGCTGTTGTCTAATGACGAGACTAATGCCCTGTTCGACGTGGTGACGGACTACACCTATGCGCTCGATACGCTCGACGACTACGACTACCAACGCATTACGGTGAAGGACACCACGCAGGAAGAGAGATTCCACGCTACGTATGAGAACGCAATGGAGACCATCCATGCACTGCGCAGTAAGTTTGGCGGCAGCAGCCTCTTCGGCAACGAGAAAGACGAGTCCTTCAAAAGCAGTATCGGTCAGATATACCAAACCTTCGCTGGCGAGGAACTATATCCCAGTGTCGAAGAGAAAGCCGCCATGTTGCTCTATCTCGTTACAAAGAACCATTCCTTCAGCGACGGCAACAAACGCATTGCTGCTACACTGTTCCTCTGGTTCCTCAACAACAACGGCATTCTCTATCGTGCCGACGGCAGCAAACGATTATCGGACAACACCCTCGTAGCTCTCACGCTGATGATTGCCGAGAGTCGGACGGAAGAAAAGGACGTGATGGTGAAGGTGGTGGTGAATCTTATCAATCAGAACAACTAAATCGGATGTTACATTATGACTAGAGAAGAATCAAGAGCGCGCAATGCGTTGGAGAAAGTCTCAAATAAGTGTCGAAAACAAGTAGCAAAGGGGTTTGGCTGGAAACAAAACGACTATCTTAACTGGAAAATAGCTTCTGGCTACTATTTCAGTTTGTGTCATTTGGTCTTGGAGCAGGTTAAACTTTCTGTGAAGCCATACTTTATTGATGACTTATGGTGGGATATATTTGAGATGCCAGAAAACAAACAAGCACCTAAAAGTTTAAGAGGCAATGGAGCTTTTGCAGTTCCAGATGTACACTTAAAGGAGTACGTTGTTTTTGAAACAGGCAAGATTCCAGTTTACACAGAAGATGATGTGGTCGCCCAATGGGAGAACACGTTCAATCATGTTGAAGCAGACATAGCTCATTTCCTCAGCGAGAATCCCAATCCCGATAGTTTTTGCCCATCGGGGCGAACTAACCGCCTTTATGATCTGATGATGGACATTCGCTCAGGTAATCTTGATCAAGTTCAAGCAAGGATTGAATTATCCAAAACAAACCGCATTGGAAGTTTCTTCCAGGGACCAAAAGGCTATGATTATGAGTACATTGAGAGATGGATGAGCGATCATAAACGGTAACTTCCAATTTATCGGCAAGGTCTTTTAAGGCATCAGGCGGTTGGTTTACTTTTGAATAAAATTCTAGTGCTCGGCAAAATGAAAGTGAACTTTCTTTTGCGCTCGCTAAACCGAAATTTTTCAGTAAATCAACCGCTTTCGTCGTGTGCGGCAGCGGTCACTAATCACTCATCTCTCATCACTAATCCACGCCAAAGGCGCATAAAATATATGGCTTTATCACCGACAATAGACGGTGCGCAGGTCACTCTGAAGAAAGGCTCGTCAATCGAACTTCGAAACAAGCGCAGGACGATTACCTGCGGCTGATGAATAACAAATGTCACCAAAAAGCGAAAATGAGGGAATTTAAGACCAAACTTAATTTTTAAGTTAATTTGTTTGGTACATTGAATTCTTTAGATTACCTTTGCTGCGAGATAACTTAAAAGTTAAGAAGTGAAACAGCATTATTACATAGATTTGGTTGAAGAATATTCCAACATGAATTTCTACAGCATACATTTAGAGGGGGAGGAACTCTCTGAATTAGAGCGTTTCTTTGAGAAATTCCCCGTTGGAAGCGAATATGACGAAGATATAGATGTCGTCATTTCTTGGCTCGACAATATTGCCGAGCGAGGTGCGCTAGAACGCTATTTCCGTCCCGAAGGTCGCTATGGCGACGGCGTGGGCGTGATTCCGATTGACATTGGCAACAAAATGCGGCTTTACTGCCTGCGATTGTCAAATAAAATTTTGGTCTTTGGCAACGGTGGAGTGAAAGATGCACCCACTTGGGAAGAAAGCGAACAACTTGCACCATACGTCAAACTATTGATTGATACAAGCCGCTTTATCTCATCAAGGATTAAAGACGGCACAATAGTTTTGGTGGATAAAGTAATTGTCGGAAACTTAAACTTTAGCAGAGATGAAACGGAGTAAGATAATAGAAGAACGTCGCCGTCACGTAAATCCCGAAGTGAGAAAACGCGTAAGCCTTTCATTTCAGATTGTTGACCGCATTCATGAGATTCTTGTAGAGCGTAACCTGCGGCAAAAAGACCTCGCGCTCATGCTTGGCAAGAGCGAGGCAGAGATAAGTAAATGGATGCGTGGGACTCACAATTTCACGATTGACACGGTTGTTGCTATCGAAGAAGCATTGCAAGCTCCTGTGCTTCAAGTATATCACGAAGTGGCAACGGTGTGAAACTTAGTTATAATATCGTTTTTTGCTAAAACAAAAAATGTAATGAACATGAAGATGATTATTACCATCGTTCTACTTGCATTTGTTGGAATTGCAGCGCAAACACAGACCATAGTCAAAGGCCACGTCATCAACGAGCAAGGTGCCGGTGTGGGGTACGTCAGCATTGGCATCGAGGAAGATAGCGTGGGCGTTATCTCTGATGCAGAGGGGTATTTCACGCTAACGGTACCCTCAGGGCGCAAGGATGAACTGACTGTTACTCACGTTTCCTATCAGACGGCGACGATTCCCTATGCGTCTTACGCCGATGGACGGGAACTGACCGTAACGCTACGAGACAAGTCCGTCGAACTTGCAGAAGTCATAGTTGACGGCAAAAAAAACAAGCCGCAAACGTTGTCTGGTAAGTCATGGATAAGTGTGGGTAAGGCCGCTTTCGAAGGCGATAGCAAGGGTGACTTGGAGTGGGGGCCAATCTTTAAGAAAAAGAAAGACTATCTGCTGACTGACATCATTGTAAGTATCGATAAGTGCGAGTATGAGGAATGCTTGTTGAGTTTCAACTGCTACGAGGTTCGAGACAAAGAATTTGTCAATGTACTAAACAAACCCATCTACAAGTGTGTCACACCTGCCGACAATGGAAAACAAATATATGTCAGACCAGAGGAACTCATAGTGCTTAAAGGGAAAAACAAATATTGTATCACAATAAGCGTTGTTGACATCAAGGGAAAAGGTAGGCTCTCTTTCCCTGTCAACTTCAAAAGCTACTATGCCCGCAACAATGTGAAAGGGAAGATGAAAAAAATCCCTGCCGGTCCTATGATTGTTGTGAAAGGCTATGCTTTAGAGTAACTTCCAATTTAGCGAATTGAAATAACTATGGATTTCAAAGATAAAATAGTCATTGTGACAGGAGGTGCACAAGGCATCGGGCGATGCATCGCAGAGGAGTTCCAGAAGGCTGGAACCACGGTGTGTGTGATAGACAAGCAGCAGGGCAACCATTTTGTTGGCGATATTGCCGACAAGAGGACGTTGGAGCGATTTGCCAATGAAGTGATTGGGCAATATAGTCATGTGGATTATCTCATCAACAATGCCCTGCCGTTGATGAAGGGCATCGACGAGTGCAGCTACGAGGAGTTCCAGTATGCCCTGAGTGTAGGTGTGACGGCTCCGTTCTATCTTGCCAAGCTCTTTGCTCCACACTTCGCCGAGGGTGCAGCCATTGTGAATATCTCATCCTCACGCGATCGCATGAGCCAGCCGCAGACAGAGAGTTACACAGCAGCCAAGGGAGGCATTGCCGCCTTGACTCACGCCTTGGCCGTCAGCCTGGCAGGTAAAGTGCGGGTAAACAGTATTTCCCCAGGTTGGATTGACACGAATTATAAGGTCTATGAAGGTCCCGATGCCATTCAGCAACCTGCCGGTCGTGTAGGCAATCCGTTAGACATCGCCAACATGGTGCTCTATCTCTGCTCTGACAAGGCTGGTTTCATCACGGGCGAGAACATCTGCATCGATGGCGGCATGACCCGCCAGATGATTTATCATGGAGATAACGGTTGGACTCTTGAACAATAACATATCACTACAATGACCAAAAAGAAAATAGACGTCCGCGACTATGCCGGAGAGATTGTCCGGGCCATGCAGCCCGGCATCCTGCTGACCACCAAGGTGGGCGACAAGGTCAACTCAATGACCATCGGCTGGGGCACACTCGGCATCATCTGGGAGAAGCCCGTGTTTGTGGCCTACGTGCGCCAGCAGCGTTACTCACGCCAGATGCTGGACCAGTGCCGTGAGTTTACCATCAATGTGCCCCTGGGCGACTATGACCGCAAGATATTGGGCATCTGTGGCAGCAAGAGTGGGCGCGACATCGACAAGATTGAGGCAGCCGGGCTGACGCTCGTCGCCCCTGAGGTCATCGGCGTGCCCGGCCTCAAGGAATTGCCGCTGACCCTGGAGTGCCGCGTGCTCTACCGGCAGGAGCAGGAGTCGCACCTGTTCAACGACGAGATTACCCGCAAGTTTTACACCATCGAGACGGGCGACCACATCTGCTACTATGGCGAAATCGTCTCGGCATATATCATCGAAGATTAATAGCAACATGAAGAAAATCATCATCATCGACGGAGGCCCGCGCAAGACGTTCAACACCGCCTCCATGCTCCAGAAGATTGCTGAGGGAGCAACATCGGTCAGCGACCAGATTGAGGTCAAGACCGTCCGTCTCTATGACCTCCAGTATCGCGGCTGCATGTCGTGCATGGCCTGCAAGCTCAAGGGACGCGCATCGAACATCTGCAAGTTCCGGGACGCACTCACACCCGTGCTCGACGAGGTGGCACAGGCCGACGGACTGGTACTGGGTTCGCCCATCTACTTCAGCGAGGTCACGGCCCAGCTCCGCGCCATGCTCGAGCGCCTCATCTTCCCCTGGCTGTCCTACAACGACTACAGCCTGACGGCACCCAAGCAGATGCCCGTCATCCTCACCTACACCATGAACGCCAACCAGCAGCAGGCACAGATGGTCTACCAGAGCATGGCCATCATCGAGAACTGCCTAGAGCGCGCAATGGGCGACGTGGAGCATGTCGATGCACACAACACCTATCAGGTGCTCAACTACGACCGATATGAACTGGCAGGCTTCCCCGAGCCGATGAAGCGGCAATATCGCGACGAGCATTGGGAGCAGGACTTGCAGCGAGCCTACGATGCCGGACGACGCATGGCACAGAAAATCATTGCCAGTTAACTTTTTAACTTGTTAGTTATCGTAGTTAAGGGAGTTAAGGGAGTTAAGACGAATGCTCTTGTTGCTCTTAATTCCCCATCATTTCAGCATCTGACAGCCAGTCTGGTTCATACTACCACGAAAGTGT
>JAFTEU010000149.1 GCA_017453505.1 Muribaculaceae bacterium | reverse complement strand
TCCCGTCCCGTTCAAGCGTTACACCGTCACTGAGCCGTCACCGCCCCCCGAAACAAAAATCTGTAGTACCCACGGCAAATCTCAAAAAAACGAATCCACTACAGCACAGTCAAATAGCGGTTAGTCACCGTTGAAGTTGGGCTAAAGCCCCTAAAGCCCCTAAGGACCCTAAGGCCCAGAAAAAATTAAACTCCCCGCCGGCACTTGTCCAGCGGGGAGTTTTTAGGTTTTAATTAACCGTTAGGTTCGATCAACTGATCGTCCAGAATTACTTCTTAACGATGAGCTCGCAGATCGAAACGCGGTTCCAGCTCAGCTCCTGGAACATGTCGGTCTCACCACAACCCTGAGCCTTGATGCGGCTAGCATCAATCTTGTACTTGTTGATGAGCATGTTCTTCACAGCCTCGGCACGGCCATTGGCCAGACGGGTGTTGTTGTCGTGGGGACCCTCGGGAGAAGCATAACCCTTGATGTCAACAGTGGCAGTGGGGTTGTTCTTGAGGTACATGGCAACGCGCTCAACATTGGGCTGCTGATCAGCGGTGATGTTGGTCTTGTTAACCTTGAAGTGAACGAGAACGTTCATGTACTGAGCGCTCTTGTCAACAACCTGAGCCTCGGGCTTGGGAGCCTTGCGGGCAGCATCCAGGTCACGCTGCAACTGAGCGTTGCGGGCGTTAGCGGCGTCGAGGTCACCCTGCAGGCCGTTGAGCTGGTTGCGCAGACCGTTGATCTGACCATTCAGAGCATCGATGTCGTTCTGGCTGTACTTGTAGGGGCAGAAAGTCATGTAGTGCTCACCGTTGCTACCCTTGAAGTGGTAGGTGATACCAGCCTCAAGCTCTACAGCAGCGTGGTTAGCGTTCATCTGGCTCTTGCCATTGCGGGGCTCACCGTTCCAGGTAGCACGGGCATTGGTGTTGTGACGATAAGGAATCATGATGTCACCATTCATGTCCCAAACAACAGCGGGCTTCAAGCTGAAGGTCCAAGCACGGTTCTCACCGAAGTTGAAGTTCAGGTTGGCACCAGCCTTGGTGTACCAGCTGTTGTAGTCGTTGCCATAGACGTTGGCCGACTCAGTGCGATGGAAAGCATGCAGCCAACCAGCACCGATAACACCTTCAAGCTCAAATACGCGGGGCTTGCCAGCGTAACCAGCGAAGAGGTTCGACAGATTTACAGTACCGAACATACCGGCCAGAGTGTGGTCGATGATGTTGGGGCTCTTGGGTCCCCAGTAGTTGGGCTCTTTCTGCCAGCTGGTGGTGTTGATGGTTGCCTCACCCTCAACGCCCAGACCGAAGACCGGAGTGAGCTGCTTGCGGATCTCCATACCGAAGATGCCACGAGCGCTGGGCCAGAATGCATAACCCTGGAAGGGCATGATAGCGCCACCCTTCAGAGTAACTGACCAGTTGTCAAAGAACTTGTTCTGCTCCATGCTCTGAGCCTGAGCAGCAAACACGCCCATCAAAAGGGCTAAAGTCAAGATAATCTTTTTCATTTTTAATAAATTTATTAAACACTATTATTTAGACGATATTTTTGGCAAAAGTAATACAATTTTCTAATACAGCCAAAATTTAACATTCATTAAGGATAAAAAATCAGCAAAAAGGCACATTTTTGGGGAAATCTGGACTAAAAACAGACAAAATTCCCTCTTTTAGCCGCCCCAAGGCCACCAACAAGCAAAGCTACTAACAATAATTGACATATGCAAATAATTGTTCTTTTATCGCTCGTTTATCCTGTTTTTCTGTTTAAAAATTGAAACCTCTACGCTTTTTATCCCAATATTGCCGAAATCACGCTATTGACATCGGCAATGCTCAGTTCGCCATCGCCATTGACATCGGCTCGGCTGTTGAGGTCTTCATCTGCCACCGGGGACAGGATAGCGTCGATGACGGCATTGACATCGGCGATGCCCACCTCGCCGTCTCGGTTGACATCGGCCCTCAGCGTGGAGGTAATCGCAATCTCACGCACCGCACCGTTGCTGTTGACATCGGCCTTCCAGGAGGCAAACCGCAGTTTCGCGCCGTTCAGGCTGCGGGGAACCGTGAGCGACAATTTCACATAGTTAGTGCGGCTCACGCTCGTGGGAGAATAGGTGACCGAGTCAACGACGGCTCCGCTCTTGTCCATCAAGGCTGCCGTCAGTGCGACCTTACTCACGTTGAAGGAGGAACTCTGCCACTGGTCGGTGATCCAGGTCACGTTCATGTCTATCACCTCGCCAGCATGGCAGTCAAACTGCGGCGAGGTGAGCGTCAGCTGCAATCCGGTGCTGGTGGTGTACAGCACGATGCGGTTGGCCAGAATCGTAGTTTTGTTGAGTTCTATGGCCGGATTGGTATATACCCAATCGGCAAACTGCTGGGAAGAGAATTGCGGCAATTGCGCGTTGGCCATGAACGCAAACATCAGCGCCGCGATCCAAGTAAAGTGTCTTTTCATATCTTTTTCGAGGCTCGTTAAACAACAATTTAACTACAAAGGTAGTGAAAATTCCCCAAAAGACACCCCACCTCACTAAAAACTTTATTCAACCCACCCCATTTTCCCCATCCCATACACCATACTCCATACACTATACACCATATAAAAAGGAGGAGCAGCCTCAACCTTGACTACTCCTCGCCTATTCAGTTATATCGCGTGCTCTCTACTTGAGCAAGCCGATGGAGCGCTTCAAGAAGCGGTCCAGACCCTCACCCTTGAGCATGCCGTTGCCCAGCAGGGCGATGTCGATGAGCTGATGAACGCGGCTGTCGCCTGCGGCATAGGCCGTAACCAGGTTCTCCTTCTGCTTGTGCAGCTCGTCAAGGTGCTTCTCGTTGTCCTCGAGGTCTTTCTTCTTGTCCTCGGGCACACCCTTGTTATCCTTGTCCAGGTCACGGATGGCGTTGACCACGTTCTGGGTAGCCGTGATGTCCTCGTTGACGGGCTTGAGCTCGGCTTCCAATGCCTTCTCGGCCTCCTCGACGACCTTCTGGATGAGCGGATGCTTGGTGTTGAGCACCATACCATACATGTCAGGCATCTCGCCATAGAAGCTCATGCCGGGCTGGAAGCGGGCCATGTCCTTCATGCGGCGCATATACTCGGCCTGGGTGATGACAACGGGTTTGTCATCGGGCGACATGGCGGCAAAGCTGACCATAAACTCGGCTTTCTCCACAGCGGGGATCTGTGACTTGAACAGGGTCTGGGCGATTTCCTGCTGCTCAAGGGTGAACTGCGGCTTGTCCTCGTCCTGCTTGCGGATGAGGTTGTCCAGCACGTCACTGTCCACGCGCACAAAGCGCATCTTTTCCTGCTTCTGCTCCAGCATGCCGACAAAGGGCACGTCCAGTTCGCCGTTCATCACGAGCACGTCATAGCCCTTATCGGTCGCGGCCTTGATGTAGGCATACTGTGCCTCCTTGTCAGTGGCATACAGGCAGATCAGGTTACCCTCCTTGTCGGTCTGCTCTCCCTCAATGAGTTTGCGGTAATCCTCGATCTTGAAGTACTTGCCGTCAACATTCTCGAGAAGGGCGAACTTCAAACCGGAATCGCAGAACTTCTCGTCGCTCAGCATGCCATACTCGATAAAGATCTTGATGTCATTCCACTTTTTCTCAAACTCCATGGGCTGGTTCTTGGCGATTTCCTCCAGACGTGAAGCGACCTTCTTGGTGATATAGGTCGAGATCTTCTTCACGGCACGGTCGCTCTGTAGGTAGCTGCGCGACACGTTCAGCGGGATGTCGGGGCTGTCGATGACACCCTGCAGGAGCATCAGCCAGTCGGGGACAACGCCCTCGACGCTATCGGTCACATACACCTGGTTGCAGTAGAGCTGGATGCGGTCCTTGCGGATGTCCAGGTTGTTCTTGATCTTGGGGAAATAGAGGATACCTGTCAGGGTGAAGGGATAGTCCACGTTGAGGTGGATCCAGAACAGGGGATCGTCCTGACCTGGCTCAATGGCGTGATAGAACTTCAGGTAGTCCTCGTCCTTGAGGTCGGCGGGCATGCGCGACCACAGGGGTTCCACGTCGTTGATGACCTTGTCCTTGTCGGTGTCCTGATACTTGCCGTCTTTCCACTCCTGCTCTTTGCCACAGATGATGGGGACGGGCAGGAAGCGGCAATACTTCCTCAGCAGCCCCTCGATGCGGGATTTCTCAAGGAATTCCTTTTCATCGTCATCGATGGTCAGGATGATGTCGGTGCCGCGCTCGGCCTTGTCACAGTCCTCCATCTCAAACTCAGGCGAGCCGTCACAGATCCACTTCACAGCCTTGGCTCCTTCCTGCCAGCTCAAGGTGCGTATCTCCACCTTCTTGGCGACCATGAAGGCCGAGTAGAAGCCCAGGCCGAAGTGGCCGATGATGGCATTGGCCGTGTCCTTGTATTTCTCCAGGAACTCCTCAGCACCCGAGAAGGCGATTTGGTTGATATATTTGTCGATTTCCTCAGCGGTCATGCCGATGCCGCTATCGCTCACGGTCAATGTGCCAGCCTCCTTATCAACGGCGACGGTCACCCGCAGGTTCTCGGTCGAGCCCTTAAACTCACCAGCACCCGAGAGGGTTTTCAGCTTTTGCGTAGCATCAACGGCGTTGCTTACCAGCTCACGCAGGAAAATCTCATGATCACTGTACAGAAATTTCTTGATGACGGGGAAAATGTTGTTAGTCGTTACCCCAATAGTTCCTTTTGACATAATGTATTTTAGTTTTTTAGTTGTTAGTTTCTATTTATTTGAGGTGGAGGGAGGCCTCTACCCCACTCCACCTCAAATAACATGCCATCACCCCACAAGGTGACAAATCGTCACCCCCTCTGCCACCCAACCGTTCCGCCCGTCATCTCCGTTATCTCCGTCCCATCCGTCATGTCCCGTATTTCGAGGCTCTGCCTCGAACAACCCCCAGCGCAATGCACTACTTCCCCCGTCAACACCTTCACCACAAGGCGCTAGTTCCCGGAACGGAGGCCACCCACGAGGTCGTCGTTCTCGACGGTAGTCTCCGTCTGCTTGACGCGGGTGTTGCTGGAGCCGAAGGCATAGCTTAGGGACACTTGCACGTTGCGCTGGTTGAAGTGCCCGGCCCCATGTTGCACATAGTCGCCTTGAGTGACAAAAGTCTTGTCCACCTGGTGCTTGTGCAAGATAGAGTTAGCGCTCAAGCGTACAGTCAAGCGGTTGTCCTTGAGGAAGGAGCGTGACAGGCCCAGCATGATGGTGGGATCAGGCACGGTAGTGTAACCATACACATGATTCAAGTCATGGCCGATGCCATACCACATGCAGGTCGCCGTTGCGCGCAGTTTCCACGGCAACTGTTGAGAGAGCTGGGCATACAGGTTGCCGCCCCAGCCGCTATTGGTCAAGTCCTGCGACGGGTTGCGGTAGCGCTTGTAGAACACTTCACCATTCATGACAAGGGTGGTCTTGCCTGTCATCATCCACTGCACAAAGCCGCCCATGCCAGCCATCAGGTAACGGCAATCATTGCTGTTGGTCAGATAGACGATGCCATCACGGGCAGTGCGGTAGGTGCCGATGAGGTTATTGGTGATGATCAGACTCGGCTTGACATTAAAGGTCAAGCGGTTGCCCGTGTGCTGGAAGTTGATGCTCACCATATTGTTGCGCGCGCTCGACAAATGTGGATTACCATAATCGATGGTAGAAGTATATCGCTTCACAGCGGGATTGAGATACTGGATGCCTGGGCGGTTGAGGCTCGTTGCCCACGACAGGCGCACGCTATTGAACGATGCCATCTGCCAGTGAATGCATGCCGAGGGCACCACATCGTGCAGGTTGCGCCCGAAGGGTTCCCCGTCGCCACTAGGGTAACTGGCGCGAAAGTGGCTGTACTCGTAGCGAAGCCCAGCGCGCAGGGTAAACTCGCCCACCTTGTAGCGCCACGAGGCATAGGCGGCACCCACGTGCATATTGTGCTTGAAACGGGTGTCGGTGTCCAGTTCCGCTGCGCCGTCATAGTTCATGCGGTTGTGGCTCTTGTTCAGGCGCAGAATGTACTTGCCACCAACTTCCAGCAGATGATGACCCCACAGGGGTAGCTGGTAGTCAAGCTGCCACGTGTGCTCAATGAAGCGCTCCTTGCCCCACTTGCAGTAACTCGTGTAGTTAAACGGTGGATTGACCAGGTTGATGAGCGAGTCGTATTGCTCCTCGTGCTGGCCTGTGGTCGAGAACATGTAGGAAGCGGTCAAGACCTCGTCTTTGCGGCTGGTGCGATGCTCCCAGTCGGCACGGCCGTTCCATACCATACCGCCATACCGCGGCATTTCAAACGGGTTGTCGTAGGACGTGAGCAACAGCCCTGCCACATCATGATACTCGATGTGGCTGTAGCCGTCGATTCTCAATCCATAGTGATAGCCGCCAAAGGATGCCGTAATCAGGTTCAATGAGTCCATCTCATAACTGGCGTTCAGGTTAAGGTTATAGACCCAAGCGGGCTGCTCATTGCGATAGCGGTTATACATCGTGGTGCCCGTGTCCTTATAGGTTCTCCATGTCTCGTCCACGCCAGCAAACATGCGGCGCGTCTGTTTCTGGTAAAATCCTGTTGCTGCTAGGGTGAATTTGCCTGCCCGCGCGGCGACGTATGCGCTCGCATTGGGCGACCCGAAGGTGTTGATCGAAGCCGTCACGGTGCCGTTCACGCCCTCGATGCGCATGCCCTCGACGGTGACGATGTTCAGGATAGCAATAGCCCCCTCGGCATCATAGCGGGCACCTGGCTCGGTGATGACCTCGATGCGCTTAATTATGCTGGCGGGCATGGCACGCAGCACCTCACGCGGGTTAGCGGACAAGGCCGGATCGGGATGCCCGTTTTTGTAAATCTTGAAGCTGCCGCCATTGACGCGCACGTTGTCCTCGCCGTCAACGCTCACCAGCGGCACCTTGCGCAACATGTCGAGCACGGTGCTCGTGCGGGCCTCGGGGTCGGCCTGCACATTATAACTCACGCGGTCGTCCAGCGTCTTGACCAGCTGACGCATGGTCACCACTTCCACATCCTGCAACTGCAACGTGTCGCCCCATTCCACGGCCACACTGTCTTGCTTTGCGACATTTTGAGCCACGGCATTAGCCACTGTACCCATCAGGGCAACCAGTGCGATTACGGTTTTCACCATTTGTTTCATTTCTTCGATGATTTAATAATTTTTCGCGGCAAAATTACCCTCATTCCTCCACCTCGGGAGCAAAATCTGGCTTACTAAGTCTTAACCAAAGACTTATTTAGTCTTAACGGTTTCACCCATGTAACAGAATAATGTGTACATTTGCATGCAATGAACACAAGGTTGAAATATATCGGAGCACTGGTGATTGTGGCACTGCTCGGTGTCGCGGCCTATCAAGCCTACTGGCTGGAGCAACTGCACTTCACCATTGGTGAACAGATGGATAACGACATCCGCGAAGCCATGCGGGTTGCCGACCTCAAAGAAGTGTTCCTGCGCCTCAAGGGCATCGAGGAGAGTGGCCCTCACGGCGTGATGGACGTGAGGGCGGGCATCGAAGAGGATGGCAGTATCACTGCCAAAAGTGTCACTACAACCCAGGTCAAAGTTGGCGACGAGACACTTGAGCAGAAAACGGGTGTGGTGTTGCGTTCAAGCCCACAGGCCGACAGCGACAGCATGGCAAGTGGAGGAGACGATGCTTTCATGAAGATGCTGGAGGAGCAGATTTCTGTTACCGAATTGGCATCGATGATCCAGAAGGGGCTGCACCTGGGCGTTGACCGTATCGAGGGGACACAGTACGAGAAATACGATTCCCTGCTCACCGCTGGCCTGCAACAGTTGGGGCTAAACGGTGAGCACCGATTGCTCTGCATCAAGACGGATACAGTCTATAGCCACACTACGCCAGGCTACATCCCAAGCAAGGTCGCTCGGCATTATGAGTACAACTGGAATAATTACGGACTTTATGAACTGACCATCGAGCCGACTTCAGGCCTGGTGCTGCGCGAAATGATGGGCATACTCATTGCTTCGGGTCTTATCGTGTTGTTGCTTGCGGTTGCTTTCTATGCCCTCATCAAGACCATCCTCAAGCAACGCACACTCGACGAGATGAAAACCGACTTCACCAACAATATCACCCACGAGCTGAAGACACCCATTGCTGTGGCCTATGCCGCCAACGACGCACTGCTCAACTTTAACCAGCAGGCCGACGAGGCCAAGCGCCGCCACTACTTGACCCTGTGCCGGCAGCAACTGGAGCAGTTGAGCGGCATGGTGGAACAAATCCTGTCGATGAGCATGGAACGGCGGCGGCAATTCAAACTCAATCTTGAATCAGTATGTCTTGCCGAACTGTTGCAACCCGTCATCGAGCAGCAACAGTTAAAGGCCGACAAACCCGTGAAGATCACGACCCACATCGAGCCAGACGGCCTCACGGTCGAGGCCGACCGCGCCCACTTGAGCAACATTCTGAACAACCTCATCGACAACGCCATCAAGTATTCACCCGGTGAGGCCCGCGTCGAGATCACAGCATCGCCCAACGCCATCAGTGTCACGGACCATGGCATGGGCATTGCTGCCGACAAGTTGCCCCACATCTACGACAAGTTCTACCGTGTGCCCACCGGAGACCTGCACGACGTCAAGGGATATGGCCTGGGGCTGTTCTATGTCAAGACGATGGTCGAGAAGCACGGCTGGAGCATCAGTGCTGAGAGCACAAAGGGCGAGGGAACGACTATTACGATTAAACTGATATGAACGAGAGCATCAACATATTACTGGCCGAGGACGAGCGCACCCTGGCCATGATCATCAAGGACACACTGGATGGCCAAGGGTTCCACGTGACGATAGCCTATGACGGTGAAGAAGCATTGAGGCTATTTGCAGCCAGCAGACCCGATGTCCTTGTGGCTGACGTGATGATGCCCAAGCTCGATGGCTATGAACTCGTCCGCCGCATCCGCAAGACCGATCAGCAGACACCCGTCATCTTTCTCACGGCCCGCTCCGCCGTGGGTGATGTGGTCCATGGTTTTGAGATGGGAGCCAACGATTACTTGAAGAAGCCCTTCGGCATGCAGGAACTCATCGTCCGCATCAAGGCCCTGCTGGGTCGTGCATGGGCCATGCCATCACTGCCTGAGACCGAGGTCACCCGTTTCACCATCGGACAGTTCTTGTTCGACGCAGTCGTTCAGCGCTTGACCCATGTACCCACAGGTAGCCGCAACGAACTCTCCTACCGCGAGAGCGAAATCCTGCGGCGACTGTGCCTTCATCCCAATGAGGTGGTCACTTCACAATCGTTACTATTGGAATTATGGGGCGACGACAGTTTTTTCAATAACAAGAGCCTGCATGTGTTCATCACCAAGCTGCGCCACCGCCTAAGCCAAGACCCGTCGCTACGCATCGTCAACGTGCGTGGCATCGGTTACAAACTCATCACCGCCGACTAATGTCCTAACCCAAAAAATCTATATATCGCTGATGAGTTCATGCTGGAAATGCAGGGCAGGCAATAATCCCGATTGCCATCAATCGTCGAGCAGGCGGACGTAGCCGCAGATGCCCTCGTCGCGGTTGATGACGCAGTAGAAGGCGGGCTCGTCGGTCACCTCACAGCCCGCAGGGTCGATGGCATGTTCGAGGCTGTCTTTCAGTTCAGCAAACTTGTCGTGTGCCTCCTGGCCGTCCTTGCAGTTATACACGTCGCTCATCGCCGAGTCCTCACTCTGGAACTCAAAAACAACTCGATACCTCATCATGATGGAAATTAGCGGTTGCCGTACATCTCGTCATAGTACTTCTGGTAGTCGCCGCTGGTGACGCTGTTGACCCAGGGCTGGTGGTCGAGGTTCCAGCGGATGGTTTTCTCGATGCCCTCGGTGAAGGGGGTCTCGGGGTACCAGCCGAGCTCGCGGGCGATCTTGCTGGGATCGATGGCATAGCGCATGTCGTGGCCGGGACGGTCGGTGACAAACTCGATGAGGTCATTGTTGATGACATCGAGGTCACACTTGAGCAGCTGCTGGTACTCGGGCTCCTCGCGCATGATGCGTGCGATGATGGCGATCACCTGCTTGACGATGTTGATGTTGCTCTCCTCGTTAAAGCCGCCGATGTTATAGACCTCGCCGACGGTACCCTGGCGCAGCACCAGGTCGATGCCCTTGCAGTGATCCTCGACATAGAGCCAGTCGCGCACGTTCTCGCCCTTGCCATAGACGGGCAGCGGCTTGCCCTCAAGGATGTTCTTGATGATGAGCGGAATGAGCTTCTCGGGGAAATGATAAGGACCGTAGTTGTTGCTGCAACGGGTGATGTTGACGGGCAGGCCGTAGGTCTCGTGATAGGCCATCGTGATGAGGTCGGCGCTGGTTTTGCTGGCCGAATAGGGCGAGCGCGGTGCCAGCGGGGTCTCCTCGGTGAAGAAATGGCGGCCGTAGGTCTTGAGGTCGGTGCGGCCCTCTATCACCTCGCGCACGTCGTCGCTTACCTCCAGCTCGTGGGGCTCGTCATAGTCCTTGCTGAGCGAGCCATAGACCTCGTCGGTCGAGATCTGCAGGTACTTCTTGCCTGGAGCATAGGTGTTGTGTCCCACGGCATCCTTTCCCGTAAACCAGGCCTCACGCGCGCAGTCGAGCATGTTCTGGGTGCCCAGGATGTTGACCTCGAGGAACAGGCGCGGGTTGGTGATGCTGCGGTCCACATGGCTCTCGGCGGCAAAGTTGACGATGTAGTCCACATCGTTGTCACGCATGATGCCCTGCACCAGCTCGCGGTCACGCACGTCACCGCGGATAAAGGTGACGTTACTGCGCTCGATTTCGCCCTTGATTGAGGCGAGATTGCCGGCATAGGTCAAGGCATCAAGGATGATGATCTCGATGTTGTCGCCGTACTTGTCGAGGATATACTTCACAAAGTTTGAGCCAATAAAACCAGCGGCTCCCGTAACGAGATAAGTCTTCATATTGCGGTCAAGTTTTCAGTTCATGCGCAAAGGTAACAAAAAAAGATGTAACTTTGCATATTCAATACAAAAACATCACATGAAACGAATCTTATCATTCCTCATCCTGCTGTTGTCAGTCATGGGCATCGTGGCCCAGCCTGTTGTTCAAGAACGCAAGAAAGTGGCTGTCGTCCTGTGTGGCGGCGGCGCGTTAGGAACCATACACATCGGCGCTCTCAAGGTGCTGGAAGAGGCCGGCATCCCCATCGACATGGTGACTGGCACGTCGATGGGTGCCATCATCGGTGGCCTGTATGCCGTGGGCTATAATGCGACCGACATCGAGACCTTTATCAACGGCATCGACTGGGGCGACATGCTGCGCGACCGGCTGTCGATGAGGAATCAGACCCTTGATGAGCGTGAGCGCCAGAACATCTACCTGCTGGACTACCGCATCTTCCTCGACCACAGCAAGGACTCGCTGGCGGGAGGTCTGATTCGAGGCACCAACATCGAGAACACCCTGCGCCGCTACCTGCGCCAGCCCGATGACATCGACTTCAAGTCGTTGCCGCGCCCTTTCGGCTGCATTGCGACCGATCTGGTCAGCGACAGCGAGGTAGTGCTTGACCATGGTTCACTGGCCACGTCGATCCGCGCGAGCATGGCTGTTCCCGGCGTGTTCGCTCCCGTCAGGATGGAGCCCTATGTACTGGTCGATGGCGGCACCAAGAACAACTTCCCCACCGACCTGGCCCGCAAGATGGGAGCCGACATCGTGATTGGTGTCGTGACCGACCTGGGCATCAACGATAATTACTTCTCTCTCTCGGACATTCTGGAGCGCTCGATGGGAGCCGATATCCACCAGCGCAGCGATGAGAACGAGAAGCTGTGCGATCTGGTCATCCACGTTCCCACCAGGGGCTACTCAGCAGCCGACTTCTACCACTCAGCTATCCGCAACCTGATCAACCGTGGCGAGGATGCCGCCCGGGCACAGATGGAGGCCATCAAGGCGCTCAAGCGGCAGGCAGGCGTGCCTGACGATTATCGACCCGACTACAGTATCATCCACCTGAGCGACATCGACAACAACGAGACCAGCAAGCTGGCCAACGAGGAGAACGCCCGCAACTCCATCAAGGCAAGCCTGGGCGTACGCTATGATATCGAGGAGCTTGTCGCCGCCCAGATTGGCGCGACCTATTACTTCGGCAACAAGCTGGACCAGAAACTGGACCTCACCCTCAGGCTGGGCCGCCGCACGATGGGCCGCCTGGAGTGGAGCACCAGCCTCAGGCCCCACCGCCGCGTGGGCCTTTCCTATGAGATCTGGCACAACGACATCAACCTGTATCAGCGCAATCACCGTAGTGACAACCTGCTGCTGCTCTACCAGCGAGCCAATGCCACCCTGCTCTCGCTCGATGCGCTGAACCTGAATCTGGACTTGGGCATCTCATGGGACTATTACCGCAACTATGACGTGCTGAACAGTGCCTATAGCATGAGCGACTTCAGCAAGAACGAGTACTCCTTCAGATACCATGCCCGCGCCCAATACAACACCGAGGACAACTGGTACTTCACCCAGAAGGGTATGCGTGCCGAAGCATCCTATGCCTACATCACCGACAACTTTGCCCAGTGGAAAGGCCGTACCGGCTTGAGCGAGGTGACAGCCCACTGGCGCATGACCCTGCCACTCTCACGCACGACTCACGTTCAGCCCATGGTCTATGGCCGACTGGTGTTCGGTAAGGGCGTTCCCGCCACCGCAGCCAACATGATGGGAGGTAACCGCTTCGGCATTTACTACCCGCAGCAGTTGCCGTTTGCAGGCTTCGGCCACTGCCACGTCATGGAGAGCAAACTGCTCGTGGCAGGCTTCAAGTTGCAGCAACGCGTGTTCCAGGAGCACTACATCATCGTCAAGGGACAAGTCGCCGAGCAGAACGACGAGCTGAATGGTATCTTCGACCGCAAGCCCATCTGGGGTGCACAATTGGGCTACTGCTACAACAGCATCGTCGGTCCCCTGGGTGCCTCCCTCAGCTGGAGCAACTTCACCCACCAGCTCTACCCCTACATCTCCCTAGGCTTCGACTTCTAAACACCACACCTAACGACAACTTTTTAAAAAGGAAAACAAGAAATACAATAAGTACAAGCCATCCGGGGAATACAAGCCATCCGGATGGCTGATTTTCAAAAACAACTCAAACAACTTAAACAACAAGCATTCCGATTCATTGATAAGCGGGTTCCCGTATCGGTCAAAAAGCAAATTTGGCGGGGCGAGAGGTGTTTTTGCAATTGGCTGATTATCAACAGTCCTTATGCTTGATGAATTGTTTGATAGGTGGGGCGGAAATGTTAACGAAGTGTTAATAGCACTCGCAACCCATCTTGCCACAAAGGTAGCACCCCACCGAAATCGATACCACGACAAAGAGCAAGATACCCCTATATTTCCTTGGGCTTCGACTTCTGCCCCCCTAACGACAACAGCCACAACAACTTTCATAAATACAATGAATACAGCTGTCCGGGTTGCGTTTATTTCAACAACAGTTCATCGATTGTCGCATATTGAGCATCATAGCGAGTTTGAGGAGAGAAAGGCATTTGGGTACTGCTGACATGGGTCGTATCGAGTTCATTCAGTTCAATGTCTGCCACAACATACATCTGTGTGGTGTTGACGTTCTTGTAACGGTCATTTTCAATTTCCTCGACCGATTTCACCACGCATTCCCCTTTCACTTGGAACAGGTGTTGGCCTGAGGTGCTCCGATGATGGAACAAGACATACCCTATAGTGTTGAGGTGCTCAACAATCTTCATCGTGTCACGAGTGTATTTGATACCGATGGCCAATTTTCCCGTATTGATGAAGTTGGCGCTCTTGGCATCGTAATTTTCCATCATCACCATGAGTACGCCATACTTGCCTGTCATGCTGCTATAGGGATGCGTAGCCTGATAGTCGGCCACCTTTTGATCCAAATTATTCTTTGGGTTATCGCCCAACTTGATGGGCTCGATGATAAAGAATTCGCTGAGCAGATGATAGGCGTTGTCATCAGCGGTCTTGCCAGGCTTAGGTTTCTCCAGTGCGAGGGTATAGATGTCCCGGTCCTCGTAGGGACGGAACAATTTACCTTGCAACTCCTTGAAGTGCTCGTTGATGAACTCCTCGCCGGCGAGCGGGTTGCCTATGCTCTTGAGGGCATAGAAATCATAGTCCGCTTGCAACCAGTCACGGATTTCATCACGGAACTTGTCGCGTATCTTAGTCTTCCATTTCGCCTTTTGGGAGGCGTTGTTGCGGGCATAGAGCGACAGCACGAACAGGAAGTTCACGTCGTAGTGGAACAACAGCAGCGTGTCACGGTCGAACAGGCGGTTATCGAAGTGCGTCTTACGGTGCTTGTTGTGGGCACGGTCGGTCTTCTCGATGCCGTCGGTCGTGTAATCAAACTTCTCGTCCATCTTGGCCGAGATGAAGAAGTTGG
>JAFTEU010000148.1 GCA_017453505.1 Muribaculaceae bacterium | reverse complement strand
TTTCTGACAACCAACTTATTGACGATAATTGGCGACATGTATGAATAGACGCTTGGATTAGTCTACAATTAATCATTGTATTAAATTGATAATTAACAGCTTCGCGTCTTTGCGACTTCGCGTGGGGCATTATTCGCTGAATAGTTGTGGCCAACCCTGCATATTTTTTCAACCATGAGCTGGCGTTGCCGCTGCGTCAGTGGGTGACATGCCGCTCGGTCGTTGCGGGCATGGACTTGGGCACCAGGTGCAGGTTGATTTTGGGTCCCCACTGGCTTGTAGCGCCGATGGTGCCGTTGGGCATATCGATGACTGCAACGCGCTTGGTGTCGCCCACGGCATCCATGGGAATCTTGAAGACCTGTCCGCGGCCTTGATACAAGATGGTGACATTGCAGATGCCGCACTGGGCTTCTCCCTCATGTAGTGACGGGCTGTAGTAGTGGAGGTAGATGTCGTAGGTGCCATCCTCGGGTGTGGTCCAGTAGATATTCTCGGCCGATCCGGGATATCCATAACGATTGTCCAAATCGAGGAAGCCACCTGTCACATATGAGTACTGGTTGCTGTAGTAGATGTGGGTTCCGTTGGGCTCGATGGCGTGCAGGTCGATATCGGCATAGAAGTTCCACGCCAGTGTCACCTTGAGCGCGCCCATGCCGGTGCTGAGCGCAGCCACGCCCAGGTCAACATTGCCTTCCTGATTGTGCTCGTCTTTCCACTTCCGGAAAGCGAGGAAAGCATCGGTAAACATGTCTTCCAGTTTGTCATATCTCTGGATTATATACGTAAATGTAGCTTCAAATGCGTTTTCGAGTGCGCCATAGTTCTTTATTAAGGCAAACAAACATCCAATAGTGGCTCCTGCTGCTGCGCCTCCTGGCCCTGCAATTATTGTGCCAGCGCTAGCTCCAGCTGCTGTATAGCCCTTCACGTCGTCTATTAAGTCATAGTATTCTGTGTATATCACAGGCTCATCTTTCACAAGGTTCACTGCACCTTCGCATGTGTTGAATATATGATGAATAACGGTTATTAGATTACGTTTGTTAACTACATCTGTTAAGTCTGCCACCTCGTCGATGATGAAGTAGGCGGTCTTGTGGTTATTGTTGAAGTCTTTGATGTACTGCCCGATCTTGATAGCAACATCTGAAACATCACTTGAGAATGTCGAGTTGGCTCTTTTGGGAGCGTAGCTGCCAGTTACACTGATTTCGTCCCAGTTGACATCGCATTCATGCTCTTTGATAATCTCGAATTCTCCATCAGTGCTAATAATGGCTACATCGACCTTGTTACCTGTATAATTGGAAAATACCAGCGAACCATCTCCGTTACTGATGCTATTCACTAGCCCATTGTCATAGTAGGTGATACTCAACAAGTCTTCCCCAAATTTGTAAACGATATCCTCTTTATTGATGTGGCCGTTCTCGTCAATATTCAAGAAAGATGTTGTTCCCTTGGAATCGGCCAATGCCATGGCGTAGGTCGAGTCTCCTGGCTCGGGATTGATGACAAGGGCATAATCTTTCAATGTGGGCTCGTTGCTCTTGTCGTCTTCACAGGAGGTCATGCCGATGGTGGTGACGAGCAGTAGTGCCAGCAATGGCAACAGGTAAAATAATCTCTTTTTCATAAAAATGAGTTTTATAAATTGGTTAATAGAATGTCGCGTTTAGAATGGGGCATCGCCGATGCTGATTGATACGATTTGTTCCTTCTCGGTGTCGTAGGGGATCGCAAAGTCCTTGTAGAAGTACATGCCGCCATAGGCATCGTCCCATGCCATCTGCTTCTTGGCCTCGTCGCTGATGGCATTGCCCACGTGGTAATAGCGGTCGTACAGTTCGACTTGCACATCGGCATTGCTGACGCTGATCCAGGCGATTGTCTCGTGGTCATAGCTGTAGGCCGTGAACATTTCCTGGCCATGGAGTGAGAAGTTGACCACGGTCATCTCCTCGTCGTCCATGCCTGTATCGCGGTGCACGGCGTAGCTGTCGTAGAGCTCCTTCACTTGCTCGGGCAGCTGGGTGATGGTGTCACCCAGCTTGATGTTGTGCGCTTCACAATAGATGCCGTCGCCGCGCAACTCGATGCCATTCATCACGCCATGGTTGGCGGCTGCATCGGGTGATGGATCCACCGACTCCAGTATCTCGGTGCCCTCGTAGGTGGGCGTTGCCACCTGGGTGGACGCTGGTGCCGCCTTGATGTAGTGCAGATATCCGGCCCAGCCTGCCATGCCTGCCGAGAGCAGCGCCACACCCACGATGAAGGCGATGCGCCTCCTGCCCGTGAGGCGGTCGGCCATCATCCAGGTGCCGGCAATGAGCGCCAGCACCAGCAGGATGACCACATAGGGGAAGATGGCTCCCACAATGGCTATCAGCGCCTGGATGGGGTAATAGATCATGGCACCATAGACGATGGGCTCGATGATGAGGTGGCCGATCAAGGGCAGTGCCACCGAATCAAACAGTGTTGTGGTGATGTCATAGTTGGTTTCCCGCTTGACCACATTGCCCCATTGATCCTTGGTCTCGCGGACCGTGGTCTGTGACCAATGGCCGAACTTGCCCCACCAGATGATTGCCATGATGAAGCCGATGCCCACGCAGATGTTGCCGATGGGCGACTTGAACATGTTCCAGTTGGCCGAGAAGCTGATGTCGCCCCTGAAGATCTCGATGATGAGCCACAGGCCCGAGATGAACATGGCCATCGTGGTGAACAGTTGCAGCTTGGTGATCTTGGTCGTATCGATGTTCATTGCAGCTAGGTGTATTGTAATAATAATAAGGTGAAGATGTGTATTGTTATTTCCCGGTCTTGATGTAGCCCCGTGCGATGCCTTCCTTGACGAGCTGGGCCATGTTGGTGGCCGCGAGCTTGCGCATGATGCGCTTGCGGTGGAACTCGATGGTGTTCTCGCTGACGTAGAGCCTGCTGGCGATGTCACGGGTCATGAGCCCCTCGGCAATGAGCTGGAGCACCTCGATTTCGCGTGTCGACAGTTCCTGATACTGTTCCATTTCCTGGCAAGCCAGCCTGTAGTTGCTAGAGAAGTAGCTGCCCCCGTCGAGCACCGTGTTAATGGCATTGACCAGCTCGGCCGGGTCGTCGCTCTTCATGACAATGGCGTCGGCACCGCAGTTGATCATCTGGCGCAGGGTCCAGAACTCGTCGTGGATGGTGTGGAAGATGAAGGCGCTGTCCGGCGAGAGTGTCTTGAGGCTCTTGACCAGTTCTGTCCCGGGCATGTCGGGCAACTCCACATCTATAATATAAAGGTCATAGGGGTGGGCCACCGTCATCTCGATGGCTTGCCTGGCATTGGTGGCGTTGTCGATGCGGCTCAGGCCATCATGGCTGCTGAGCAGTGTCTTGAGCCCCAGGGCCACGATGTTGTGGTCCTCGATGATGAGGAGTTTCATGTCGTTTTGGGTGGGTTCTTGCATATCGGTGTTAAATGAATGGTTGTGGGTTGTCGATGTGCGAAGTTAGTTGAAAAGAGGCAATAAAAACAGCTTTGGAGACACAAAAATGCCTCCAAAACCATCAAAACTACGGCGCGCCGTGGATGAGAGCGCCTTGTTTCACGCGTTGCTGTGGGAGATTGATGTGCTCATCACGCGCTGGCGGGGAACTCCAGTGCGATCTTGAACGTCTGTCCCTCGATGGTGGTGTTCAGGGTGGCGTTGATGCTGCTGGCCCTGTCCTTCATGGACTGGAGTCCGATGCCGGTGCCGTCGCCCTGCTGCATCTGGCCCTGTGAGGTGATGTCAAGCCGAGTGGGGGAGAGGTTGACCTGAACGCTTGCCTCGGGCTGGTGGGTGATGATGTTGCCGATGGCCTCCTGGGTGATGCGATAGACCTGATAGGCCGTGTCGGCGGGGATGCTGTCCCAGCCGTCACCATCGGCCTGGAAATCGACCTTGGGGCTGTCGATGTGTGAGAGGTAGTATCCCAGAGCCTCATCCAGTCGCACCCCGTCCTTGAACTGCGGCGGCATCAACTCGTGGGAGAGGTTGCGCAGGGTGGCGCGCAGGGTGGAAATCTGTTGACTGATCTGAGCGGTGTCGGGCTTGTCGCCGTGCAGCTGCATGCCGATGGCCAGCAGGTCGTTGCAGGCACCGTCATGCAGCTCGCGCGCGAATCGTGTGCGCTCCTGCTCGATGCCCTCGACCCAGCGTCGTGTCTCACGCATCTGGGCTTGCTGGCGTCGTTGCCGCGTCCACAGGGCGAGAGCGCCTAGTGCCGCTAGCAGGGCGATGAGCAGGGCGGCCAGGATGGCGATGTGGGTCTGGTTGCGGGCCTGTTGCTGGCTCAGGCGGGCGACTTCGAGCTCCTTCTGCGTCATCTCGTAGCTGGCGGAGAGCTGGGACAGCTTGTTGGTGACCTCCTCGTTCTTGAGGGAGTCGGCGGCCAGTGAGGCTTCGAGCTGTAGCTCGTAGGCCTCCTTGTGCCGTCCCAGGCGGTAGAGGCAGCGGGCCTTGTGGGTATAGAGCTTGTCAAGCGGCACTACCTGCATCTGGGGCTGGATCTCCTCTATCGTGGCGATGGTGTTGAGCGCTTCCTGGTAGTGCTTCTGCTCGACCAGTAGGGTCATCTTGGAGTTGAGCCAGTTGGCGGCGTTGATGCTGCTTGGGGCCTGCTGGGCATAGAGCTGGTCACCCTGCTGCATTAACTGCTGGTACTGCCCGTTGACCTCGGGTCGCTTGCTGTGGTAAACGGCCTTGATGAGCGGGCTGAGGATGCCCAGCTTGATGATGGGGTTGGAGCCGTCCTTGACTTGATTGTAGGCATCAAGCAGGCAGTCGGCGGCGTCTTCATATTTCAGTTCGGTCACTAGAGCGGCACCGCGTGTCATGAGCGCCCTGATCTGCATTTCCTTGTTGCCCGCCTTCTGGGCGGCATCGGCGGCCTTCTGGCAATAGTCGTAACACTCCTTGAAGCGCTGCAGGTCAACATAGAGGACCGCTAAGTTGTTGGCCAGAAACGCCTGGCTCTCATATTCGTCATTCTTGAGTGCGACGTCTAGACCCTGTTGGTAATAGTAGATGGCCGAGTCGTTCATGCCCATGTGGCGGTAGTAGATGCCCGTGTTGCCGTAGATGGTCGCTATGTCCTCGTTGCTGCCATGCTCAAGCATGAGGGGGATGGTCTTGAGAGAGACATCCTTGGCCTTGGCCATCTCGCCGATAGAGCCGTAGTCAACGGAGTACTCGGCATAATACTGGGTGAGCATGGAGTCGGGCATTGACGGAAACACGTCCATGCCCCTGTCGAGATAGACGAGTGCCGAGTCGGCCTGCCCAATCATGGTGTAGCACCGTGCCAGGTCGAGGTTGGCCTCGGCCATGCCCCAGGGGTAGCCCTTGGCCTTGGAGAAGTCGTAGGCTTGCCTGAGTATAGCCATTGAGGAGTCCAGGTCTTCCTTGTCTAGCATCTCCTCGGACATGGATATGTATTTTACTACTTGCTGGTGGACATCGTCGTTGCGCTGGCAGCCAGCAATGGTGAAAAGCAGGGTCGCCATCATGATGGTGGCGATAGTCGGGTGTAGAGGGTGGGAATAATTTTTCATCATGGCACAAAGGTATTAAAAAAGTTGTGAAAAATGTAGAGAAGGTGCCTTTTTTTGATGAAGTTTCAAGATGACGAGGTGTGCATTATCAAATAATGACTATATTTGCAAGTTGAATGTTAATCAATTAGAACGAGACATGAGTAAGAAGATTCTGGTATTGATGGTCACCGTGGCCATCGCGGTGATGACAGGTTGGGCGCAGGAAGCGCAGGAGCAACAGCAGCAGCTGAACAAGGTGTATGACGAGGAAATCAATCCGCTGGAGCAGATTGACCAGGCTGTGGCCCGCGCTGCCAGTGAGGGCAAGTTTGTGATCTGTCAAGTGGGCGGCAACTGGTGCCCGTGGTGCCTGAGGTTTGCCGACTTTATCACCAACGACTCGACGATCAGCAAGATGATCGAGGACAACTATGTGTACATCCATGTGAATTACCGCCCGAACACCAAGGACGAGACGAAGAAGGCCCTGGGCAAGCAGATGCTCAAGCGGCTGGGTAACCCGGCGCGGTTCGGCTTCCCGGTGTTCGTCGTGCTGGACAGTGAGGGCAACGTGATCCACATCCAGGACAGTGTCTTCCTGGAGGAGGGAAAGGGCTACAACAAGGAACGCACCATCCAATTCTTCAAGAACTGGACTCCGGCGGCGGTGTCGTCGGAGTGAGTGTGACTCTTGCCGCAGTGGCTAATGCTATAGTCACGCAAAGTATCTCTTCAGCGAATAATGCCCCACGCGAAGTCGCAAAGACGCGAAGCTGTTAATTATCAATTTAATACAATGATTAATTGTAGACTAATCCAAGCGTCTATTCATACATGTCGCCAATTATCGTCAATAAGTTGGTTGTCAGAAA
>JAFTEU010000147.1 GCA_017453505.1 Muribaculaceae bacterium | reverse complement strand
TTCCTATGTGCATAGCAGCTCCGATTTTGAATTGGGCACAAAGGTACGCAATTCATGGTTCGGACAAGGTGTTTTAATGACAAGTCGCTGTGCATGAGGAATTTAATTTTATAATTAACAATTTTTAAGAGACATTAGTGTAAATAGTATAAAAAACACCCTTAAAAATCATAAATCGAAAAAAATAATGGCAACACGGGACTAAAATTACCATTATTGAGCGACATGAACCATCAAGCCCCGTGCCATGAAGACTGGCACGAGGCTTGAATCTCACCTAATAGGAAAAAGGGTTATGGAATGTAGTGTTACCTCAGCACCTTGTTGGTGGTGACAACACCATTGGCATCGGTGGTGCGGATGATGTTCACACCAGGCTCCATCTCATTGACGAGACGTCCGTCGATGGTATAAATCTCGGTCTTGACGATTTCATCGCTGCTCTTCACCTCATTGACAGCAGTGGCCTTGCCCGTGATGTCAACGCACATGACATACATGCCGGCGCTACCGGGAATCTCGTTCCAGTTGTCGTCATACTGAGTCTCCTGAGTGAAGAAGATATAAGCATTCTTGTCATCATAGGTTACCGAGAAGCCACTTGACTTGAAGTTGTCCTCACAGATCTGCTTTCTCCACACTTCGGCACCCATCTCATCAACCTTCACAACCATGAAGTTAGCGCCATTCCAGCTCGTGCTCCTGCCATAGAGGACCACCCAACCGTCGGCAACGGGAATCACCTTAACGGGGGTGAAGCCCCAATCCTCGGTCTGCTCGAGTGATGTTCCGTACATGAGGTCATCAGTCCAGAAGTAGTTGTCATCGTCATCGACCACGTTGATCATCATCTCATAATCCGATGACGAGTAAGCGCACTCCCAGGCAACAAAGGCCCTGTTCTCCTTGACACCCATAGCTGCTGTACCAGCATCACCGTCGATGGTGCCGTTCAGGCTCACGGCCTCGCGAGCCGAATGTCCATCAGGCGACAAGTAGTTTACTACCTGATAGCCATACCAATCGGTGGGAACCTCATAGGACAGCATCAGCACATCATCCTCATTAACTGCCGTGAGGGGTGTGGGGAAGAATCCGCCATGAGTCAGAGGCCTCTCCTCCAGCGTGATGACATTTTCCCAGGTGTTCTTGAGCTCGGCATTAACGAGTTGGCCATCCAGACCTGCATCCTTATTGTTATAAACCATATACATGTTGCCGTTGGGGGCTGCGTTCATGGTCAGGATGCTGGCATCGATGATGATGGGATCCAGCTCGGGAACAGTGCCATCAGCATTGACGCGGATAATCTGCCAGGCACCCTTGTTCACAATAACAGAGTCGGGCATGGGCTGGTTGGGGAACCAGGGTGAGGGCGACCAGTTGTCCTCGGTGGCTTTCTCATTGAAATACTCAGAGTGCATCACAGCAGCATAGATATTGTCGCCGCTGACGCAGAGCTTGGGACTGATATTCTCAATTGACAATGGGTGCTCACTGATCGGCTGAACGGGGAAGAGAACGCCATCGGCATCCCACACAGGCTGTCCCTGCTGGTTGTAACGATACAAGTAAGCATCATTGAACTCCTGGTTATCAGGATCATTGCGGATATCATAGAAAGCAAACAGGATGTCACCATTGGGTGCCAGAGCAAAGCCGTAGTCGGTAGTCCACGTTACAGATGGCTTCTGGGACACAATGACACCTTCATCACCAAACTGAGCATTTCCGTTGGCATCAAACACCTGGAAGTGCAAGCCATAAGAGAAAACGCCGTCAACCCGCTCACCACGAAGCCAGCTGAGAATAATTTTACCATCATCGGTACGAAGGGTCTTCATTAACGATTGTCCCGAGGTTCCCTCAGCATCCAAGCGGGTGGCCTCGGTGTCACTGGGCTGCCAATTGGCCCACATTGTACTCATGGCCAGTACAGCCATTACAACTAAAGTAAAAAATCTTTTCATATACCTTTAAGATTAAAAAATTAAACATATGTAAATATGAATCACTTAAAATCTCGTTTAGTGAAGACAATACAGATCTATCTATTCATTGCATTTTCTCGGCGCAAATGTAGTCAAAATGCCATGATAATATCGCAAAATCATCAAGAAAAAAAAGCTGATTACAGCCCAAAACTACCAATTCCAACAATTATCGTGAGGCGCGATAATACAGGACAGCGGCAATGATGATATAGACAAAATTGGGGATCCACATGGCCACGCGAGGGCTGGTGTAACCCGACACGGCAAAGGTCGAGGTAACGGTCATGAACAGGATGTAGGAGAAGCTGAGCAGCAAGCCCAAGCCGATGTTCAAGCCGATGCCACCACGCACCTTGCGGGACGACAACGAGAGACCGATGATCGTCAAGATAAACGCAGCGGCAGTCATGGCAATGCGCCGTTCATACTCAATCTCGAAGTTCTTGATGTTGGCTACACCACGGGCCTTCTGTTTGGCGATGTATTGCTTGAGTTCGGGCGATGTCATGGTCTGCTCATCGTTCTTGGAGATCAAGAAGTCACGGGGATCGATATTCAGCAAGGTATCCATGACCACCCCCTTGGTCATCGTCTCTTTCATGCCCTTGAAGTTGCGGATGGTGTAGTTGCGCACAGTCCACAGTCCGACGGAATCATAGCGGATGGTCTCGGCAGTCAGACGAGACTTCAGCGTATTACCGTCAAACTCCTCAAGGGAAAAACTGAAGCCGCTACGGGTCGTGTTGTCATAGCGTGCCATGTAGGCCATCACGCCAGGCTTGACCTGCAACTGGATGTTGTCGCCGTAGATGACTTCCTTGTTCTTGACCCACTTGTTGGTGTAGGCGATGCGCTCCACATTGGCCGGAGGGATAATGTAGGCCGCCAGCAGATAACTACCCACTGCAATGATGGCTGCCGAGAAGAGATAAGGCAAGGTCAGGCGGTGGAAACTGATACCGTTGGAGAGCATTGCGATAACCTCGCTGCGGTCGGCAAGACGTGAGGTGAAGAAGATAACCGAGATGAAAGTGAACAACGGGCTGAACTGACTGAGCACAAAAGGCAGAAAGTTCATGAAGTACTGGAACACGGTGGCTTTCCAGGGAGCCGTGAGTACAGCATCAAGTTTCTCGTTGATGTCAAACATCACCACGATAGCAAACAGCAACAGGATGGCAAAGAAGAAGGTACCCAGGAAATTCTTGATGATGTAGCGGTCGAAGCGCTTCACATAGTACCATGGGTAGCGCTTGCGCGTATCGGGAGCAGGTTTAACGGAAGTGTCGGTATCGACAGAGGTGACCGTATCCACGGAGGTGGTTGGAGACGCAACATCTTGGGTCTCTACCAGCTGATTCTCTATGTCCTTGTGCAGGTCCTCCATCACTCCTAACTCCTAACTAATCACAACCGTTGCTGCACGTCGTGGAGCATCTGACGTTTCCAAGTGGGGAAATCGCCGGCAATAATGTGCTTGCGGGCCTCACTCACAAGCCACAGGTAGAAGGCCAGATTGTGGATGCTGGCAATCTGCATGGCGAGGATTTCTTGAGCGATGAACAGGTGGCGCACGTAGGCCTTGCTGTAGATGTGGTCAACAATCGAGGGGCCATCCTCCTGAAGGGGGGTGAAGTCGTCGGCCCACTTCTTGTTGCGCATGTTCATGATGCCGTGACGGGTAAAGAGCATGCCATTGCGGCCATTGCGCGTGGGCATCACACAGTCCATCATATCGACACCGCGGTCGATGGCCTCAAGAATGTTGGCAGGCGTGCCCACTCCCATCAAGTATCGGGGACGGTCTTGGGGCAAGATGTCGTTGACAATCTCGATCATCTCATACATGACTTCGGTGGGTTCACCCACGGCGAGTCCACCAATGGCGTTACCGTCGGCTCCCAGGTCGGCGACAAACTTGCTGGATTCCTGTCTCAAGTCCTTATAGACACAACCTTGCACAATGGGGAAATAGGCCTGGCTGTGGCCATAACGGGGCTGGGTGCTCTTGAAGTGTTTCCAGCCACGGGCAAGCCAGTTGTGGGTCAGTGTCAAAGACTTGCGGGCATAACTATAGTCACTCGTGCCAGGAGGGCACTCGTCCAAGGCCATCATGATGTCGCTGCCGATGCTGCGCTCGATATCCACCACTTTCTCGGGGGTGAACAGATGCTTGCTGCCGTCGATGTGGCTGCGGAAAGTGACACCCTCGTCGGTCAGTTTGCGGTTCTCGGCCAGTGAAAACACCTGGAAGCCACCGCTATCAGTCAATATGGGACGATCCCACCCGTTAAACTTGTGCAGGCCGCCGGCTCGCTCGATGATGTCCATGCCAGGACGCAGGTACAGGTGATAGGTGTTGCCCAGGATGATCTGGGCCTTGATATCCTCGCGCAACTCGGTCATGTGAACGGCCTTGACAGCACCCACGGTGCCCACGGGCATAAAGATGGGGGTCTCTATCTGACCGTGGTCGGTCGTGATGAGTCCGGCACGGGCATTAGTACCCTCGGGTGTGGCTATGAGTTGATAGTCCATTTAGGTAATTATTCTAAAAAAACGCACAAAGGTAATGAAAAAAATAAGATAAACGGGCAGCAAAGCGTGACGCATAAACAAATAAACACGAATTTCGCTAATTTTAACGAATATCACGAAAAATCATTCGTGTCATTCGCCACAATTAGCGAAATCCGTATTAAAACCGGTCTGAGTACCGAGTTACTTATACTTCTCCATTTCTTTGCGGGCCTTCTCGAGATTCTCCTCGGCTTTCTGGAGACTCTTGACAGCCTTCTCGTAGTTCTGCTGAGCCTTCAGGTTGTCCTTAGCGACCTTCTCTTCAAACTTCTTCTGCTCGGTCTGCATCTTCAGCGCCTTCTCGGCATCACCTTGAGCCTTAGCGATCTTCTCGTTAAGTTTCTCGCGCTCTTTAACCTGCTTCTCGGGAAGCTCGTTCATCTTCTTCCTTGCATCCTCGACCTTCTTCTGAGCGTCTTTCAGCTTATCCTGAGCCTTGGCATACTTCTCTTGAGCCTTCTGGCGGTTCTCGATCTGCTTCTGTTGCTTCTTGGCCTCTTTCTCAGCCTTTTTAGCCTCCTTCTCCTGCTTCTCGGCAGCCTTCTTGGCTTCCTTAGCCTGCTTCTCTTGCTCCTTGTAAGCATCCTTCTGCTTCTTGGCGGCCTCGGCCTGCTTCTTGGCGGCATCAGCATCCTTGGCATACTGGTTTTGCTTTTGCTCGAGCTGTTGAGGAGTCTCATAAACCTGAGCCTGTACGGCAGGTGCTGCTGCAAAGCAGAACAATGCTGCCATCAAAAATAATTTCTTCATAATCTTAGTCTTAATTTAATTAAACTATGTTTTCAATTTTGCAAAGATACGACTAAGACACGAAATGACCAAAAAAGTTTAATTATTTTGTGATCTAGTCTGATTGATGCGTGCGGCGTTGGTAGGTGAACTCGTCGATGTGGATGATGCCCAGTGTGGCGAGGTAATCACGGGTGCGGCACACGTCGTCATCGGTGTTGAAGTCGGGGATGTGCGGCACACGCACGACTACTCGCTCGGTCATCCCCTCGTGTGACAAGAGCCATCGCAGGTTGTCGAGCACTCGCTGGTTTTCCTGGCCCGTGTAGCGGCGGTAGATATCAGGATTGATGTCCTTGATGTCAATGATGTATTCATGGATGTGGGGAAAGATGCGCTCCAGATGTTGACGGTCAACATTGAGGGCGGTCTCTATCGTGAAGTGCCACTCGGGCGGCGCCATGCGGCAAAAGGTCTCGATAAACCCGCTGCGGATGGCAGGCTCACCGCCACCAAAGGTGATGCCACCTCCCGTGGCGAGGAAATACAGGTTGTCGATCATCACCTCATCGAGCAATTCGGTGGGCGTGACGGTTCTGGAGAAGCCTTTTGGACTCAGGCACTGGGCATTCAGGCAATAGCGGCAGTGCAGTGTGCAACCGTGGAAGGCGACCAGTGTGGTCACCCCCTGTCCGTCAACCGCAAGCCGGTGACGAGCCACCCCGATAATCGGCACCCTATTGTCTCTCTCCTCGATCATCACTGTTTATCAGCGGGCAAAAGGAAATTCACAGGCAAGGTGTACCACACGTTGACCTTCCTGCCATCATCTAGGCTGCCCGGAGTGAAATCGGGCAATAACTTAACAACGCGAATCGCTTCTTGGTCAAGACTCTCATCTACCGAACGGACGACCTTGACAGTGCCCACCTTGCCGGTTTTCTCGACAACAAACTGCAAGATGACGCGCCCCTGGATGTTGTTCTTGGCAGCCTCGGGTGGGTATTTGATATGGTCCTTGAGGAATTTCATCAGTGCTTCTTCTCCACCAGGGAACTGCGGCATGTTATCAACGCTCCTGAAGCACTCGTCGTCGTTGTCACCATGACCGGCCGTGCCGTAAACATCGACATGGTCAACTTCACCTAACGTACGCACGACTTCACCTTTATTAGGCACCAGTTGACAGTCGGTGGTATCAACCATTTCGCCCGATTCAATCTTCTCGTCGTCAATCGAATCAACGATATCGCAGGAATCCTCCACAAGTTCGACCTCTCCCTGTATTTCATCATTGTCAGCTTTATGAAGCTGGTTGCACGATGTGGCGCTAAAACTCATCAGCCCCATGCTCACGCCAGCGACCAGGGCGGCTCTGCCCAGATTACGGCGACGGGAAATTTCCCGCTCCAGGTAGCGCATCTCGCTCTCACAGGCGGGGCAAGTGCCCGCACAATCGCCCTCGTGATGACACTCTCGAGGCTCATACTTGATGCCGTTGGCCCGCGCAATGTCAAGGCGGATGGCCTTGAGCGTGTTGCAGATATGTTTGCCGTGTTTCATCGCTGCATTGTTTTTAGAATGATCATTTAGTCCAGAGCGTGGAATCGAACACGATGCTGAAGGTTGAGTCGGTTTTCTTGCCCTTGGTGTCCCGTGCAGGCTTGATCTTCTTTATAAGACCTGCGACCCTCAACGCCTCTTGTTCAAAGGCCGTACACAACTCATTATTCAACACTTGCGGATTGGACACGTTTCCTTTTTCATCAACATCCACCTCAATCATGACATACTCTTGCCCAGAAAATTCAGTTGGGAAAACAAAGTTCTTTTTGATGAACTTCTGTAATGCCTTGTCACCACCAGGGTATTGTGCATTTTTAGCGCGAGATTTCACGACAACACAAACCTCGCCTTGTAAGATGTTACCACTGGGCTTGAGCGTGATTGTCATGCCGTCTGATGCCGTGACAATGGCGTCTTCATACCCGATATAGGTCACCTTGATCTTGGAGTCTTTCGGGACATCCAACTTGAAATGACCGTCGATGTCGGTAGCAACACCCTTCTTAGGATTACTCAACAATGCAATCATTGCTCCGACGAGGGGTTCATGGTGCTCGTCGAGAACGGTGCCATTTATTCGAGTTAAAGCATCAGCCTGAGTCGCATCTGTGAACGATACTGATCCCTTGATTGAGATGGGCAATGTGTACCAGAAATCGACTGCCTCGCCGCCATTGCGGGCAGGGGTGAACCTGGGCAGCGACTCGCAGACGCGGACGACTTCCCGGTCCAGCAATTCGTCCACTGAGCGGAGCACCTTGACCTCAGCAACCTGACCAGTCTTATCAACGAGGAAACTCACCACCACTCGCCCTTGAAAACATGTCTCGGCGAGTTCGGGCGGGTACTTGAAGTTATCATGAAAGTATCTAATTAAAGCGGCATCACCTCCTGGAAATTGGGGTACAGATTCACTGATTTGCCCAACTACTTGATAAACTTTGGTCGTGTCAGACAACTGGTTTGCAGGATTATCACTCGACATCATCGACTCACTCGACGGGGCTTGGGCAGCCATGGCCGACAGACTGGAGAGACTCATGCTCACGCCAGCGACAAGGGCGGCTCTGCCCAGATTTCGGCGGCGGGCGATTTCTCGCTCCAGGTAGCGCATCTCGCTCTCACAGGCCGGGCAGGTGCCAGCGCAATCGCCCTCGTGGTGACACTCACGAGGTGCATACTCAATGCCATTAGCGCGTGCGATGTCAAGGCGAATCGCCTTGAGCGTGTTGCAGATATGTTTACCGTGTTTCATAATCATTCTAATTTATAGAGACACAAATATCGTGTTTTTTTACGAATCGATGAAATTATTTCTTACTTTTCTGGCAACTTGAAGGCCACTGGTAGCGTGTACCACACGGCAACTGGCTGACCATTCTGGCGACCTGGGATGAACTTGGGCAGCGTCTTAACAATGCGGACGGCTTCCTTGTCAAGATCGTTATCCACCGAGCGGACAACCTTCACCTCACCAATCTTGCCCGTCTTGTCAACAATAAATTGCACAATCACTCGACCTTGAATGTGGTTTTCCTTTGCCATGGGCGGGTACTTGATGTGGTTCTCAAGATACTTTATCAATGCAGCATCACCCCCTGGAAATTGAGGCATCTGCTCAGCGCTTCTATAGACATCAACTCTTCTATCATCAAATCTTACATCGGCTTCATTATCGTCTTCGGCTTCATCATCGTCATCAAGGTCTGTTGAAGCAACCACTTTGCCACCTTCACCGCAATAGGTACCCATGAAGAAGATTGTGCCCGTGCTCCTCTCGATGATGTAATAGACAAAGGGGCGATTGGCATGGAACTTTACAGGACGCTCTTCAACGACCACTTCTTCTTTAAGCGTCCTGGCAATGGTGACGGCAGCCGCTTCGGTTCCCTTCTCATTGACCTCGATTTTAGCCTTCTGCTTGATCATATCAACAAAAAGATTATCACCCTTGACCATATTGGAGAATTGAGCACCCGAGCCGAATGCGAGAGGCATACCCATTGCCGAGAGCACACCTTTCAGGTTGGTATCGCTGCTTGTAGTGAACCGCGGCATCAAGATGTCCACGACGGTGCAAGAACTCATGTTTGACTGCTGTTCCTGCAGTTTTTGGGCCGAAAGCCCCTTGATGACATCGTTGATCGTCTTGCCCTTTTTGGGAAGCAGTACATACATGCAATAACGTTTGTTGCCGTATGGCAGGCACAACATCTTGCACACGTCGTTTGTACCGTAAGCGGCCCTTGTGTTGAGGTGCATCATCGGGAGCTGGACGGTTGTGCCGTTTTGCCCGGTGAAGCGCCTTTCACGGGTTTCCTTAGAGTCAAACTTCTGACTCCATGAAGCCTTGAAATAGACCGCATTGAGCAGGTACATGACACCACTGGGGGTTAATTCATCAAGAATGGCCGGAATCATGCCGCCAGTGTTGGTCTTGCACCAGTCGTTGATCCTGTCCAAGCTGCTTGGGTTTGAGAAGTCTAGCGCTTCGCATTGGGCATTATAGTACCGTTGCATGTCAGCCTTGTACTGCGGCATGATGCTATATCCCGAGTTGATGAAGATGCTGTTGGCAACATTTAATGCCACTGTCGAGTCAACGGTGACTGCCATGCTCATCATCTTCTTGAAGTACTCGTTGGTCTCCTGTATCGAGCGATGCAGTCCAAGCACGTCGGTAATCTGCTGACGCGTTTTGCCGTCGGCTCCCTCGTTGAGCATCCCCAGCAGGTAACTCACACTGATGGGCGACACGACAACGCTGCCTCGCCTCTGCTTGTTGATTGCGCGGAACAGATTGCAGGCAAAATCGTTGTTGTTGTCAAGCATCTCATCTTGGGGCTCGGTTGATGTGATTACCTCTTCTACCGGTTGCTTATCCACATTATTGTTATTAGGATGGCTGCCACCTCTAGCTAAAGCCAGCAGGGCGGTCATCAGCAGCACGATACCCAATGTGCCCAATATCCAGTTTCGTTTCATATCAGTCAATTTTTCAGGTTGATAAAAACGGGTTAACTCTCGGTTGCAAAGTTACAACCGTTTTTTTGAATAAACACCTAAAACGGGTAACATTCGATGGTCATTTCAAGAAATCATAAACCTTGAATATCAGCTACTTACAAAATAAAAAGTTCATTTGGGGGTAATTTGCCGTCATGAGGCATTTACAATATAAGAAAAAACGAGTATTTTTGCAGAACTAAACGCAAAAAACAATTCGCCCTATGATCAACAATGCTATCCACTATAAAATAGGTGCAGTGATACTGATCCTTGCCGTGGCGTGTGGATGCGCCCGACCTGGCGGGTCAAATAATGCCGAGTTGATCGCCATCGACTCGCTGCTGTACCAGAACCGTGTCCTCCAGGCCAGGGAGATGCTTCAACGCATGAATAGAGAATACATGAACGATGAGGATCTGGCCTATCACACCCTGCTCTCGGTCCAGGCCGACGTGGAGAACAAGACGGCCAGCGGGGACGCTGATCCGATGGGACAGACCGTGAAGCATTACAAGAACAGCGGTGACCATGAAAAATACGCCCGCGCACTACTCTATCAAGGCGGTGCCTATGGAGCGGCTGGAGAACTAGACAAGGCCATCTCGTGCCTGCGCAAGGCCGAGGACGTTGCCGCCAGTGACGACCTCAAGAACCGCGCGATGGCCAAGATGATGATGGGCGAATTGTACCAGAGCCAAGTGGTGGGTGCCAAGACCGTTGGCGCCGAGAAATACCGCGAGGCACTGGAACTCTTCAGGCAAATCGATGACAGACATCACCAGATCATCTGCCTGAGCGAGTTGGGCGGCCTGTACCGCATCAGCAAGGAGAAACAGGACAGTGCCATGCACTACATCAACGCTGCCATCGACCTGGCTAAGCAGGAAATTGAACCTCAAGCGGTCGTGGCCAACCTCTTCAGCCGTGCCGAGTATCGCGCAGCCCGTGGCGACTATCAGGGCGCTAAGGATGACGCAATCGAGGCAATAGCCTGGAGCGGTGACATGAAAATCCACCCGAGAATCCATTACACCGCCGCATCGGCATTCCTGCACCTGGGACGTATCGATTCGGCCCGCTACTACTTGCAACAAGCCCCGGAAATGGCCTCCGCTGCCGACAGCATCATGCACTACCAGCTGCTGGCCGACATGGCACGCCATGACCACAAGCTGGAAGAGGCCATCGACTACCTGACCAAGACCCACCATCTGGCCGACTCGGTGACGATGAGCGGCATGAACGACAAGTTGATGGAGGTGGAAAAGAAATACGATAGCCAAAAGGCAGATTTAGAGAACGCTTTATTGAGTTCACGCCTCAAGGGGACCCTGCTGGTGCTGGCATTACTGGCACTGGCGGCGGGCGCTCTGGCCTTCCTGCTGTGGCGTTACCGCAACCGCCTGAAGATCCAGCAGGCCGAATATGAGCTGATGAAATCCGACTTGGACCAATCTATCACGAGCCTACAGCAGATGCAGGAAACGCTGGCCAACCGTGACTCCTCCAAGCAGCAGTCCGACGAACTAAAGACCATTGTGGATAGCCAGATGAAGGTCGTACACCAATTGCTCCAGTGGTCATACGAGTGCAACGAAACGACCTTTGCCAAGCGTTTTAACAAGCTCATGACAATGCGCGGTCCCGACCAGGTAGGTTCCTCCTACTGGGACAACCTGCAAGCGCTGGCCAACGAAATGTATGACAACGTGCTGGTTAAGGCACAGGAAGCGGCAGGCGGCACCTTGCGCGAGGACGAGATCAACATGATTGCGCTGCATTGTCATGGTTTCTCGAGGACGGTGATCATGATGTGTATGCACTACACCAATCTGCGCACGGTCTCCAACAAGAGGATTCAGATTGCCCACAAACTGCACGTCGCCACCCTCGACGAGTTCCTGCAACCGTTCTTATCAGTTAGGAGTTAGATGTTAGAAGTTAGGAGTTATGAACGAGGAGACGATACGATTTGTGCGGGAACATCGCGAGGAGGACGTGAAGACGTTGGCGCTGAGGGCGCGGCGTGATGGCGATATTGACCTGCCGTGGGCTCTCGACCAAATCCAAGGCTGGCAGACGGCACGACACAAGTTGCCGTCATGGGCCGCTATCGACGGTATCATCTATCCGCCCCACTTGTCGATGGAACAATGCTCTAGCGAGCAGACCGCATTATATAAATGTGGGATTGTGGACAGAGTGCCCGCCTCTAGCCGTGAGACATTGATTGACCTAACAGGGGGCTTCGGCGTGGACTTTTCTTACATGGCAACAAGAGCCAAACGTGCCGTTTATGTCGAGCGCATGGAGCACCTGTGCGACACGGCAAAGCATAACTTCAGTTTGCTGGGAATCGACCACGCTACCGTCATCCAAGGCCAAGCCGAGGACATCTTGAGTGACCTGAACACAGACCCTGCATCCACATTCATCTATCTGGATCCCGCACGGCGCGACAGCAACAGCGCACGCACCTATGCCATCGCCGATTGCACACCCAATGTGCTAGAGTTAAAAGAGCAATTGTTCGAGCGGGCAAACCACATCCTCATCAAGCTGTCGCCCATGCTCGACTGGCACAAGGCGGTGAGTGACCTGGGCAGGCATGTCAAGGAAGTCCACATCGTGAGCACGGGTAACGAGTGCAAGGAACTGCTGGTGCTCCTCAGCAATAGTCATGAGGGAGAACCCATCATCCACTGCGTCAACGACGACCAGTCTTTTATCTATAGTGCCTCGCTTGACACCCAGCCAACAATCATCACCGATGGCGATCCAGCCGACTATCTCTACGAGCCCAACGCCTCAATCATGAAGGCTGGCTGCTTCGGCATCCTCACCGGGCGTTATCCCGTCAAGGCGCTGGCCCTCGACAGCCACCTGTTCGTGTCCAGCGAACCTGTTCCTGATTTCCCAGGTCGCCGCTTCGTCATCGATGCCGTGACAACGATGAACAAGAAGGAACTGAGACGTGCTCTGGCAGGCATCACCCGCGCCAATGTTGCCACCCGCAACTTCCCAATGACGGCCCAGCAGCTGCGACAACGCCTGCACCTGCACGATGGCGGAGACTGCTACATCTTCGGCACCACGACCGCCACAGGCCACCGCATTCTTTACCTCTGCCACAAAGTGTAAATAATCAATTATTTCAATCATTATGGAACCGAAATACAAAATCACAACCCAGTATAACGAGGAAGAGATTATCCGTTACAATCGCGCCATCCTCTTTAAGGAAGGCAGACTCAAGAGATCAATCATCATGATCAACGTTGCTTTGATCGTCATGTTGATCTACTCATTGATTATTTCCAATTGGCTGCTGGCTGCTATATGGCTTGTGCTGTTACCAATATTCAATTGGTATTTTTTTAAGGGCATTGACAAGAAGGCGGCTAGACAATTCAGGCAAAATAAACTGATCAATGGTCAAGCCTTTGAACTGGCATTCTATGACGACCATTATGAGGGAGCATCCGAGCTTGGCAACTCAACTATTCCATTTACCAAGCTACACAGCATCATCGAGACTCCCTCCAATTTCTATCTCATGGAAGCACCGATGACAGGCACTATTATTAATAAAGTGAACTGCCCAGACGGCTTCATCGACTATATCCATGATATCAAGAACCAGTACAAGATCTAAGTGCAAAACAAAAGCCCTCAACATTGCTGCTGAAGGCTCAGTTTGGTAGAGAAACAGGGACTCGAACCCTGGTTTCCGCCGTGAGAGGGCGGCGTCCTAGACCGCTAGACGATATCTCCGTCGATTAATAAAGCCCTCGCTCATGGTTGGGTGAAGGCTTCGCTTGTAGAGAAACAGGGACTCGAACCCTGGTTTCCGCCGTGAGAGGGCGGCGTCCTAGACCACTAGACGATATCTCCGTCGAAAAGCGATGCAAAATTACAGCCAATTTTTGAACTGGCAAAATTTTTAAGCACTTTTTTTCCACTTTCCCTCAAAAAAACTCATTTTTGACATTTTCCGGCATTTTTCTTTTTACGATAGAGGCCCATTTGAGATATATTTTGTACTTTAGCGCATTGTTACTAACCAACAATTGTTTTATACATTAATCATTATGGCAAGTAAAAGACAGATCAAGAAAGCTATTCAGAATGCCTGTGGCGAAATCGCAGGTGAGTGCATCTTTGCAGAATCCGCATTCGGCGAGAACAAGCGCGACGAGTGGGACAGCATCATCATCGACACCGCCCTGTTGCAACAGGAGGCCGTTAACCGCGTGAGCAACAAGTTCGACAAGAAGGTGAAGGACTTTGCCAACCGCCAGGAATACAACAAGGCCCGCCGTGCCTTCTTCAAGCAGTGCGAGAAGGAGCTGAGCGAATACTTCCGCGCCGAGGTGGCCAACATCGCCAAGCGCATGAACGAGCTCATGCCGTCAAATAAGTAAGCATTTTTGCCAACAGCAAAAATGGTGTAGATGTGGATAGGTGTAATGGTGTAGAGTCCTGCCATGGCATCATCCCTAACCAGCATTACACCCATCCACGTCTTTACACCCACAAACCATACACCGATACTCTCATTCACAAGAAATGAACCTCTCTGCTTGGATATTGAAGAAAGCCGGATGGAGTTTTAAGGTCAACCTTGACTTGCCCGACAAGTGCATCATCGTCATCGCACCGCACACCAGCAACTGGGATTTTATCCTGGGAGAACTTGGCATCCATTCGGTGGGGATGAAGGCGGGCTTCCTGATGAAAGACACTTGGTTTTTCTTCCCCGTGGGCTACCTGATGAAGGCATTGGGCGGCATTCCCGTCAATCGACGCCAGCATGGCAATCTCACGCAATCGATCGTCGAGGCCTATAACAACACGCCCCGCCTGGCAATCGGTGTCACCCCCGAGGGCACCCGCAGCGCCAACCCCAATTGGCACAAGGGGGCCATCTTCATGGCACGCGACGCACACGTGCCGATGGTGCTGGCCTACTTTGACTACAAGCATCGCGTGGTGTGCATCGACCGGGAGTTCAACCTCAGCGACGATGCCGATGCCGACCTGTTTCGCATCAAGCGGTACTTCCAGCATCACGGCTGTCCCAAGTTCCCCGAGAAGTTCGTAACCGGACTGGAGCAAGTGAGTTAGAAGTGAGAAGTGAGAAGTTAGGAGTTTCTTCTTTCACCTATTCGAGATTATTTATTAACATTAAGGTTTTATACAGTGATTTCCCGCAACCTGCGCGTCACGCTCATCGAGGACAACATCGTCTGGGGCGATCGTGATGCCAACATCAAGCAACTGGAGCGCAACCTGCGCAATATGCCCGACGATACCGACCTGGTTATCCTGCCAGAGTTGTTTACCACTGGATTTATCACAGGCGACCGCGAGCAAGCCGCTGCCGTGGCCGAGTGGAACAGCGGCGACACATTGCACACCCTGCGCAAGCTCGCCGCCGAATACCACGTGGGCATCATCGGCAGTTTCCTGGCCAACACCGCGGCTCAGCTCTACAACCGCGCCTTCTTCATCGAGCCAAACGGCGACGAGACCTACTACGACAAGCGTCACCTCTTCTCGTTTGGAGGCGAGGACAAGGTTTTCAACCAGGGCCTGACCAAGTCGCCCATCGTGCGGTTCCGCGGTTTCAACATCAAGCTGGTGGTCTGCTACGACCTGCGGTTCCCCGTATTCTGCCGCAATGTGAACAACAACTACGACCTGCTGGTGGTTATCGCTAACTGGCCAAAATCGCGTGAGAAAGTATGGCGCACACTGCTGGCTGCCCGTGCCATGGAGAACGAGTGCTACGTCTGTGGCGTGAACCGCTGCGGCACCGATCCTGCTGGTGTCGAGTATCCCGAGGGCTCATCGCTCGTGATCGACTTCAAGGGCAAGGTCATCGCCCAGCGCATGAACAGCCCAGTCATCACTGCCGACCTCTCCCCCGCCCTGCTGGCACAGTTCCGCGAGAAGTTCCCGGCATGGCGCGATGCAGACTCG
>JAFTEU010000012.1 GCA_017453505.1 Muribaculaceae bacterium | reverse complement strand
TTTATTTTTGAGCAGATTTTGACGTAGCTTCGCAGGAGCATAGCGAGCTATGGTCCAAGAAGATAAGGCAAAAGGTGCCAAAAAGAAACAAAATCTGGTCAACTAAAAGATTAACATTTCGGTAATTTATAGAAGCCCCCTTAATTTTTGCCATTGTTTATTTTTTGATGTTTGGATGTGAAAATACTTATCACCTCCTGCGATGGAAGGCGATATAAAATGATCGGAAACAAAACAACGGCTAACGAATGATGCGCCGCAATGCGATGACGTAGTAATCGCACGGGCAAGAGAAATGGAAAGGCGCTGACTCTATGCGAAGCGCATCTTTCCACCTTTTAGAAGTGAGAAGGTTATTGTAGGTCTTGAAGAAAGAGCCACTGCAGTATCTCCATTTTGCCGTTCCGTTAGAACTTGATGTCCTGAAGGCTCGTGTGCTGATGGTTCTGCAATTGCTTCTATGGTTATTTATTATACCGGACTGCGGCAGAGCCACTTTGAAACAGCCGAAATCGCCAGCCTGATTATGCTTTTTCCCTGTTGGCTCAATATTGCCAACCGTTTCAGCATGATGCTCCACGATGACCGATTGCTGGGAATTGGATAAAAACCCAACAATCAGTAAAGTGAATATTTGGAGCAATCTGAGCATAAATGTCCGATAATCTATACTGAATGAATGTGCAAAGTTAGACATTTTTCAGCAATCTGCGCTTATTTTCGCTGATTCATTGTTCATGAAGCGCTGGCATATGCCTTGAGGCTGAATAGCCTGCTGAGTGAAATAGGTGTACTTATCAATCAGGGATGGTGATTCTTCCCATCAGACGGATGTCTTTGCTTGATGGTCCAATCAGGACATGGTATGTGCCAGGTTCCACGGTCCATTGCATATTGGCATCAACAATAGCAAAGTCATCATAGTCAAGATGAAGTGTCACGGTGCGGGTCTCGCCCGGTTCAAGTGTAATGCGCTTAAAAGCCTTTAACTGCCGTTCGGGTTGCACGACCGAGGCTAAGTCTTGATGCACATAGAGTTGCACAACTTCGTCACCCTTTCGGTCTCCAGTGTTTGTCACCTGAAATGTGGCATCAAGCCCAGTCACAGTCAAGTCACTATATTTAAATGTGGTGTAACTCAAGCCGTAACCGAAGGGGTAGAGCGGCTTGGCCGTCATCTCCACATAGTCGTGTGCCGCAGGTGCCGGCTTGTTGTAATAGACGGGCAACTGACCCACATGGCGCGGCACACTCATGGGCAATCTTCCTGCAGGGTTATAGTCGCCAAAGAGCACATCAGTAATCGCGTTGCCACCTTGCTCTCCGGGATAGTAAGCAGTGAGCAGGGCGTTGGCATTTTCATCGGCCCAGTTCTTGTCCAACGGATGCCCTTCGATGTATACCACCACCAGCGGTTTGCCCGTTTTTTTCAATGCCTCGAGTAATTTCATTTGGTGCCCAAGCAGGTCAAGCGTGACGCGGTCAAACCCCTCGCCGCACTCCATGTCGCTGATGCTCTGTTGCTCGGCACTGGCGGCACCTGTGTCCTCGTAGGATGTTTTGAAATCCCTTGCCGAAGATCCGCCCACCACGGCAACCACCACGTCGGCCTGTTTGGCAACAGCAATGGCGGCAGGAATATCGCAATTCATCGTGTCACGGATGGCGCATCCCTTGGCATAGAGACACTGAGCATCGCCAATCAACGCCTTGATGCCTTGATAAACGGTAACGACCTTGCCATCGGGCTGCGGTGCCGTGTAGTCGCCAAGCATATTATAGATGTTGTCAGCATTGGGGCCGATCACGGCCACTTTTGTGTCTTTGCTCAAGGGCAGGATGCCATCATTCTTGAGCAGGGTAATGGATTGCTGCGCCACCTGTCTGGCAATAGCAATGGCATTGTCATTATTTGTCTCCCGACCAGCGGTTTTGCTATCAACGTAGGGGCGCTCAAACAACCCCATCTCAAATTTTAGTCTCAGCACCCGACTCACGGCTTGATTGAGCATGGCTTCTTTTATTCTTCCGCTTTTAACGGCATCAATGAGTTCTGTGAAGCAATCCCCACCCAAATCAACATCAACGCCAGCCTGTAATGCCTGCATTGCGGCATCTTGCCAATTGGCTGCTGTGTGGTGAGTTCCCTTGAGTCCGTCAATACTGAACAGGTCGCTCACGACAAATCCACGATTAAATCCCCATTCGTTACGCAGCATGTCGGTGAGCAATTCCTTATTTGATGTGCAGGGCACGCCATCCAGCGAATTGTAGGAGGTCATCACCGACAGCGCTCCTGCATCAATGGCACGCTTGAACGGTGGCAGGAAAACTTGCTTTAACTCTCTCGGTCCCACGATGCTGCGGGCTCCGTTCTGGCCTCCCTCGGTCGTGCCATAGGCGATAAAATGTTTCAACGTGGCAATGGTTGAGTAGGGGAGACTCAAATCTCCTCCACCCAGTCCCTTGACCATTGCGGCGCCCATCGTGCCACTCAAGTAGGGATCTTCACCCATCGTTTCCTCGACGCGAGACCAGCGGGGTTCGCGTGCCAGATCAAGCACGGGCCCGTAACTGATGTGTCCGCCTTGTACCCTGATTTCCTTACCGATCACTTCACCCACTCGCTCTATCAAGTCGGGATTCCATGTCGCAGCCATGCCCAGGCCTGTAGGAAAGACGGTTGATCCTATTGCCATGTGACCGTGTGGTGCTTCCTCGGCAAGGAAGATGGGAATCCCCAAGCGCGTATGCTCGATGGCATAGCGCTGCATGGCATTGGCTGCCTCGGCGGCAAGAGCGGGATTCAATCCGTTGGCAATCGTCTTTTGCGTCCAAGGGTCTGCTCGGAAGACGGCCCAGTACATTCCCACGTGCATGCTATCGACCTGGAAGCGGAATTTATCACTGGTGGTTACCTTCTTGCCGTTAATCTGGTAGGAATCCCATCCCATGAGGCATACGAGTTGCCCCGCTTTTTCCTCAACGGTCATGCGTGATAACAGGTCCTCAACACGCTGGTCAATCGGTAGCGAGGCATCCTGATATGGATATTTGATCTTGGCATTCATGCCTAGTGCCATGAGTGCCAATGCGATGATTGTGACAAGTGAGTGTTTCATCATAAATCAACTGTAGTTTTAGTAACATTCATGCCGCTGATTTCAATGATGGGATGGCTGCCACGGGTATCCTCATATTTCCAGTCGATGGAGATGGTGCGGCTTTCGCCTGGCATCAAGTGGAAATAATTGTCGCTATAGATAGCGGGAAGAATCTGTTCTCCGTCACTACCTTTGAGATTAAGGCGCAACATTACAGCGGGCGTGTTGCCATTATTCAATAATGTAATACTCTTGCCCTTGACAGTAGCGTTGACTTGGGCGAGTCGCAGGTCATGAAGCGATGTGCGGTCATTCTCAACGGTAGTGCGCACATAGTCGTTCACCGAGCGCACATGACCCTTGTCATCGGTCAAGGTCAGGCGAAGGAAATAGGCCCCGGCAATGTCAGCGGGCACTTCCACTTGCATCATGTCAAGTGTCATGTCTTCGTCGATTACGTAGCCCTGCACCTGTTCCCACAAGGTCTTACCATTCAGGTCAATGATGCTGGCTTTAACTTTGCCCTGTTGATGACCTGCCGAGCGATTGACGATTTCAACATGGTTGCTCACGGGGTTCCACTGCACGTGCAGCGGTTCGCAGGCATGCTTCACACCATAGTAGGCGGCTGTCGGCTCCAGATAGTAATCGTAGGTCTGCCATACCATCGATGGCCAGCAAGGATGACTCATCCAGATGAGCAGTCCCATGCGGTCGCGGCTCCCGCTCTCGTACATGGCACGATAACCCTCGTAGTTGATCCACTGTGCCCATTCACAAAACTCTTGAGCCGATGTTGGCTCACCAAAATTGTCTGCAATGAGTTGATTGAACGAGGCCCCTCGTTGAGCCCCCTCCATAGTGTAGTCGTGTCGGCCCCAATACAGGTTTTGCGGCCACAGGTGTTCGGCATCAAGTGTACGGCTCAATCCCTCGTAGGTCATCACATTGGGCATACCCCGCTCACTGTGCAACTTGCCCGTCTGGTTTTCAAAATATTCCTTGGGGGTTATAGCCCAATAAGGACCATGGCCGCTCACGCCATCGTCAGCCGAACTGGAGATGTAGTCCAATCCAGGATGCAGCGATGCCACGGTGTTGCGCAGACCGTCGTCAAGCGTCTTTGGGGGATAGCCCTCGTTGCGCCCACAGTAGATGCCGATGCAAGGGTGATTGCGTATTTTCAGCACCAGGTCGCGGGCATTGTCCATAAACATCGCCTCATCGTCAGGGTCAGGGCCGTCAGCCGGGTTAGCCAGCCAGAAGTCTTGCCAAACCATAATGCCATAGCGGTCACAGGCTTCGTAGAACTCCTTATCACCAGTCATGCCCACCCAGTTTCGGATCATATTGTAATTCATCTCCTTGTGGTGACGCACTGCGGCATCGAACTCCCTGCCACGGTAGTTAAGGTTGTTCTCACTGAACGCCCAGTTGCCGCCAAGCGGCACCAGCCGCCTGTTGTTGATATAGATACGCAGTTTCGTGTCCTTGTCAACGGTTTTAACCTCACGTATGCCCGCCTTATACTCAATGGCATCGCTCTGCACGCCATCTATCGTGAACGAGAAACTGGCATCGTGTAAATACGGCTCTCCATATCCGTTGGGCCACCACAGGCGCATCCGCTGGTCTTTGAGTTGGGTAAACTCGTCTGGATTGAAAGACTCCTCAACCTTTTGTCCAGCAGCAAGGGTTACAGGTTTCTCAAAGCAGATATCCCCAATGTGACCGTGCAGGGTTCCTGTCACGGGGTGTAGTGCATGGTTAGTCAGCATTACGGCAGGTGTCATTGTGGCGAGAGTGTCGCCCTCGGCAAGCGTGGTGGTCACGACGGGATCACTCACCGACACATCGCTCGTTGCGGTCAAGTAAACGTCGTCCCAGATGCCTATGTCTCGTCCTCGGATGGTCGAAATCCAGTCCCAACCGATGGTAGCGTGGAACGTAGGATTGTCGGCTCCGAGGATGCCGCCGTTAAAGTCGGTATTCTTTTCGGTCTTAACCTTCACACCGCCGGGGTTGGCGTTGGCGATGATGACCACCCGCAATTCATTGCCTTTTACTTTAAGGTAAGGTGTAATGTCAAATTTTCCACGCTTGAAGGCTCCATCGATACGCCCCAGGTTGGTGCCGTTGAGTGTCACTTCTGCTTTCCAGTTGATGCCATCAAAGTTGAGGAACACGCGTTTGCCCTGCATCTCCCGTGGCAAATCAAATGAACGCTTGTAGATGAAATCCCCGTTAAAGAACGATTCCGAAGCCAACATCAGGTTATCGTCATGGTTCATGTCGGGCAGCGCTCTGGCATTGACATAACTCGATAACACTGTTGCGGGAACGGTTGCAGGCAATCCTTCCTCATAAAAACCATTGTGAACAATATATTGAGGATTATTCATTGGACCAGCATGTGATGCACGTTGCAGGCGCCAGTTGCCGCCATTAAGCAACCACTTACTGCCATCCCAGCCTCCAGCCTCATGTGGAATAGCCTTTGCGCCACCCTTGCCCGCGATGATTACTTCCTTGAGACAGAACGGTTGCCTGTTGGGACTGGGCTCAATCATGTTGATGCGCACATAGCGTCCCGTCTCATCATCCAACTTGATAAGTTCATCTTTGTTCTTGGAGAGAGTTGCGATTATTTTCCAGTTGATGTTGTCATCGCTGACCTGGATATTGCCTCTTGACGGTTTGTTGATCCATGATAAGCCAATGCCGTTGATGGTGGCTTGAGCGCCAAGGTCCACGGTTACCCACTCATTTTCAATCCCCATGCTGCGCCAAGCGCTCACGAAGTGCTCCGAGGGCAGAATCCCCTTAGCACGATTGCCGTCCTTGCGCATCTTGAGTTCGGTGATGGTCCAGTGAGCGGCAGCGGGTGTTACCATTTCCAATTTCATGTGGGAGAAAGGTTTCCCGTTCAAGTGGAATGTGTGATCGATGTTGCGGGTGGGCAACAGGTTATCACCCGAGTTCTTGTTGGGATCACTATGGACGCGGTTCCATGACGGTTCGCCAGGCAATGAGTCGCCTTTCCACTCATCGGCGACCTTCCATTTTTTCCCGTCCTTAGATGTCAACAGCCTGATTTTGAACCCTTGAGGGGAACCGTCACGATAGGCCATGTTGCACACCATTTCCACCTCGTCGATGTCGATGACCATGTTCTCCCAGTCATATTGCAGCCATGTGTTCCCGCCCATCAGGATGTTGCAGGTCCATTCGTTGCCATCGATGCACGCTTCGCGCTTGTGAGGCGGCAACTGCCCTTCGGGAGTCGTCACATTTAGCCAGGCTGGCAAGTGCTTATCGATGATGCCGTCGGTCAGCAGCATGGAGGTGAGGTTGTAGTCCCAGCAGGAAGACTGATAAACGATGCGGTGAAGTGCTAGATCACCACCGTAACTGTTGTCCTGACCCAATTCTGGCCCGTAGTATTCGCTCGGGTTTCCAGGATATTGTCCGATAGGACGGTTCATTACCTGTGCTGTAGTTTCCAGCGTCATCATTGCCACTAATATAAATATGAGATGTTTCTCTTTCATGATTTCTTGCATTTAAGTCGCAAATATACTCATTAACGGGCAAATTTCAAACTATTTCCTCTCGGTTTCAAGAAAAAGTAGTACCTTTAGGGTCTAAAATCATGCTAAAGACTATGACGTTAAACCTAGACGCCCTCAATACAGTCATTACTCAAGTGAACGATGCCCTGTGGACCTATCTGTTGATAGGGGCACTTATCCTGTGTGGATTGTATTTCACGATCCGCACGCGATTTGTGCAGTTCACGATGATTGGTGACATGTTCCGCCAACTCGTTGACTCGTCTTCCAAGAGTGGAAAGAAGCACATTTCTTCGTTCCAGGCTTTTGCCGTTTCGATGGCCACACGTGTGGGTACAGGTAACCTGGCTGGCGTGGCAACTGCCATTGCCGTGGGTGGGCCTGGTGCCATCTTCTGGATGTGGTTGATTGCGCTATTTGGCTCTGCGACTGCCTTTGTCGAGGCAACGCTCGCCCAGCTGTTCAAGCGCCCGTCCAGTGACTCCTTCATCGGTGGCCCGGCCTATTACATCAGTCGAGGTCTCCACAGCAAGTGGGTGGCGGGATTGTTTGCCGTGCTCATCACGCTCACCTTTGGACTCTCCTATAATTCCATCCAGAGTAATGCCATCTGCGGCGCGCTGAACCAAGCATTCGGCTTCGATCCGTTAGTTGTGGGCTGCATCATCACTGCGATTGCGCTGTTCATAGCCTTTGGCGGAATTCATCGCATTGCCCATGTGAGCAGTGTCTTGGTGCCGATCATGGCTATCGGCTATTTCATCCTTGCCCTGTATGTTGTGATCACCAATATCAACATGATACCTCATGTGTTTAAACTGATTGTCGAGAATGCATTCGGCTTTGAACAAGTGGCTGGCGGAGGCTTGGGCATGACCATTATGGTGGGTATCAAGCGAGGTCTCTTCAGTAATGAGGCGGGCGAGGGTAGTGCGCCTAATGTGGCTGCCACTGCCGATGTCTCTCATCCCGTCAAGCAGGGTCTTATCCAGGCCCTCGGTGTGTTTACCGACACCTTGCTCGTGTGCAGTTGCACCGCTTTTCTGGTACTTGTCAGTGGCCTTTACACTACCGACGGTCTTGAGGGAATCCAGCTCACACAGGCCTCACTGGAGTCGCAAGTGGGCAGTTGGGGAACGATATTCGTGGCGATCGCCCTTTTCTTGTTCGCCTTTAGCAGTATTATCGGCAACTATTATTACGGTGAAGCCAACATCCGTTTCTTGACTGACAAGAAGTGGCCCCTCACGGTCTTCCGCCTTTTGTCTGGGGGCGCTTTTGTTTTCCTTGGCGCCATTGCTAGTTTTGAATTTGTATGGAACTTGGGAGATCTTTTCATGGCTCTCGTCACCTTGTGCAACCTGGTCGCTTTGGCATTCTTGAGCAAATATGCCTTCAAGCTGCTGCACAACTACCGTGACCAGCGTCGTCGTGGCATCAAGAATCCCGTCTTTCACCGTAGCGATCTGCCAGAGGTGGCCGATGACCTGGACGCATGGGAGTAGTTAACAGATATGAGGGACTGGGGACTAGAAACTAAAAATATGAAAGGACTAGTTATAAAGAATACTGGCAGTTGGGTCACTGTCCGACTTGAGGATGGCGGTGGTGTCGTCAACTGCAAAATGCGCGGTGTGCTGCGCCTGAAGGGCTTGCGCTGTACAAATCCCGTGGCTGTGGGTGACATCGTTCAGGTTGAGGACAAGGGCGGTGATGCTCCCGTGGTTGCCGCTATCGAGCCGCGCAAGAACTACATCATCCGTCGGGCCAGCAATCTCTCCAAGGAATTCCAGATCATCGCCGCCAATCTAGACCAAGCGGTGCTCGTGGCTACCATTTTCAACCCAGAAACGAGCACCACCTTTATTGACCGTTTCCTGGCTACCGCCGAGGCCTATCAAGTCCCTGCCGTTCTCGTTTTCAATAAAACAGACCTGCTGATCACCGAGGAATCACGTCAGTATCTTGATGAACTCAAAGAGATGTATGAGAACATCGGCTATCGGGTAATCACGATGTCGGCTTCTACTGGCGAAAATGCCGATGCTCTACGCGCCATGCTCGCCGGCAAGATGTCACTGCTGTCGGGGAATAGTGGCGTGGGCAAGTCATCTATCATCAACCTGCTGGTGCCTGATGCTCACGTGCGTGTGGGCGACGTGAGCCACACCCACCACAAGGGCATGCACACGACCACCTTCAGCGAAATGCTAGACCTGCCCGGTGGCGGAGCCATCATAGACACTCCCGGGGTCAAGGCTTTTGGAACCATTGACTTTGAACGCGCCGAAGTAGCCCACTATTTCCCGGAAATTTTCCGTATCTCGGACAATTGCCGTTTCAACAACTGCACCCATACCCACGAACCGGGTTGTGCGGTGCTACAGGCCGTGGAGAGTGGGGATATTGCCTATTCCCGCTTCATGAGCTACTTGAGCATCCTTGACGAGGACCCCGACAACAAGTACCGCAAGCCATTTTAATAAAATTGCATCCTATGAAATAATTCCCTGATTTGCTCTTTTCAATCAACCAATACTAACTATTTAAAATCTAAACAAACAATGAATCATCGTCTCAATTTCATCCTTTTGCTTTTGGCGCTCCTGCTCCCAGCCAGCGACATGGCTGCCATAGGCTCTACAGTTGCATCCAATCATACCTATGACTTCTACGTTGATGGTATCTACTATGACATCATCGGCAACGAGGCATCTGTCTCCTGCAAACATTTAAGTGTTAGCAACAGTGGTGTTTTCAGTCACTTTAGTGATTATCGTGGCAATGTGGTCATTCCTTCAACTGTAACCCACAATGGCACGACATACCCGGTTACCTCCATCGGCATGTATGCGTTCTCTGCGTGCGATAGCCTGACGAGTGTGACCATCCCCAACTCGGTTACTTCTATTGACCAATGGGCGTTTTATTGCTGCCGTGCATTGTCGAGCGTGTCCATCCCCAACTCGGTCATCTCCATCGGCCAAGAAGCGTTCTATCGCACCCCATGGTACGATAATCAGCCTGATGGACTTGTATATGCTGGCCTAGTGGCTTATAAATATAAAGGGACTATGCCCGAAGGCACGAGTATTGCTATAAAGGAAGGAACACTAGGTATAGCAGACGGTGCGTTCTTTGGCTGCCGCGGTCTGACGAACGTGACTATCCCCAACTCGGTTACTTTCATCAGCGAGATGGCATTCTCTGGCTGTCGTGGTCTGACGAACGTGACTATCCCCAACTCGGTTACTTCCATTCGCGAATGGGCGTTCTATGGCTGCAGAAGCCTGACAAGCGTGACAATTCCCAACTCGGTTACCTCCATCAGCTACGAGGCGTTCTCTGGCTGTAGTAGCCTGACAAGCGTGACCATCCCCAACTCTGTTGTCTCCATTGACTACGATGTGTTCCTTGGCACCCCATGGTTCGATAATCAGCCCGATGGACTTATATATGCTGGCCTGGTGGCTTATAGATACAAAGGGACTATGCCCAAAGGCACGAGTATTACTATCAGAGAAGGAACACTAAGTATAGCAAACGGTGCGTTCGAAGAGTGCCGTTACCTGGAAAGTGTGGCCATCCCCAACTCGGTCACTTCCATCGGCGACCGTGCGTTCTCTGACTGCTATGCATTGTCGAGCGTGTCCATCCCTAACTCGGTCACCTCCATCGGTCACAGTGCATTTTCTATCTGTAGTAGCCTGACGAGTGTGACTATTCCTAACTCGGTTACTTCCATCGGCAACAGTGCGTTCTATGGCTGCAGCGCATTGACGAGCGTGACCCTCCCCAACACTCTTGCTCATATCGGTTGGCTTGCATTTTGCAGCTGCCCGAATATCTCAAGCGTGATGATATTAAATCCAGCTCCTCCATTATACGATAGTAAGACCATTTTTGACAACATTGTTTTTAACGATGCCAACTTATGTGTGCCTAAAGAATCTGTCGATTTGTATAATGCGTCGGACAAATGGGGGCAGTTCACTCACATCATTGGAGTAAATACTTCTAATTGACGTTATTGCCTAAGGTATCAGCATTCTCGTTGACGATTCCAACAACAAGAACCGCAAACCCTTCTAGAGTTAATAGTTAATCATTGGTGTCCGGAGAAAAATTGCAAAGTATCGATAAAGACCTTGAAAACAATATCGTACAGGTGG
>JAFTEU010000146.1 GCA_017453505.1 Muribaculaceae bacterium | reverse complement strand
GTCAGGCCAGGGATTTGCCGCCGACTTCCTTCAGACATTGCGTCACCACAATGCCCTTGTCCTTGGCTATGCGCTTCCCGCCATTAGGGCGCGCTCGGGACTTTCACCCGTTAGAACATGACCATGCCGTGCGTACAAGACGACCCTGGCAATGGTCGTTTTGCCAGGGTCGTTATCGTTCTTACTTGAAGAATTGCATCAGTCACGGCTGCCTAAGAAGCGCAGCAGATACAGGAACAGGTTGATGAAGTCGAGATACAGGCTCAAAGCGCCCATCGTGGCCACCTTACCCATCATCGAGGGATCGGCCTGGGCACACATGCGCTTGATTGACTGCGTGTCCCATGCGGTAAGACCCACAAAGATGATCACGCCGGCCACGCTGATGAGCAGGTCAAACATCGAGTTGTGCAGGAACATGTTGACAATGATGCAGACGATGAGACCCAGCAAGCCCATAAACAGGTAGGAGCCGAACTTCGTCAAGTCGGTCTTGGTGAAGTAGCCTGCGACCGTCATGGCACCGAAGGTGCCTGCCGTGATGGCGAATGTCAGCGCGATGCTTGTGCCCGTGTAAGCCAGGAAAATAGGTGTCAATGCAACACCGTTCAAGATGCTATAGACATAGAACAGCGCCGTAGCCGTTCCCGTGCTCAACTTGTCGATGCGGGCACTCAGGTAGATGACCAAGCCGATCTCCAGCGCAAACAGGATCCATATCGTCGCCATGCTGCTGAACAACATGCCCATCAGTGCCGGGCTCGACAGCACCAGGAAAGAAGTCACAGCCGTGGCCAGCAGGCCCAGCGTCATCTTGCCATACACCTTGCGCATCACGCCAGCGACATAGCGCTGCAACGTCAGCTCATTCTCTGCCTCAATGGCTGTCTGATAGCCATTCACGTTCATATGATTATTCCAATTGTTCATAATACTTTTTGTTAGTTTTTCAGTTGAATCTGCAATTACCATGCCAATTCCAGCCATCGATGGTGAAAACCCACTCCAAACCCCTAACTTAGTCCTTAGTTAGTCTTTAGTCCGTTGGCGGATGCCAATTCCTAATTCCTAATTCCTAATTCCTAATTCCTAATCAAGATCACATCCTGTCGGGCACCTCGATGCCGAGCAGACCCATACCGCGACGGATGACATCGGCAACGGTGGCGCTCAGCAGCAGGCGGAAGGCGCGCACCTTGTCGTCCTGCTCCTTGAGGATGCTGTAGTCATGATAGAACTGGTTGAACTCCTTGGCCAGGTCATAGACGTAGTTGGCAATCAAGGCGGGGCTATAGTTGCGGCCGGCATCGCTCACGGCGGTAGTGAAGTCGGCCAGCTTCTGGATCAGCGAGGTTTCCTTGTCGTTGGGAGCCACGGCGCTGATGTCCACGGCCTTGTAGTCCTCGCCGCTCTTGCGCAGCACCGACTGGATGCGCGCGTGGGTGTACTGGATGAAGGGGCCAGTGTTGCCGTTGAAGTCGATCGACTCGCTCGGGTCAAACAGCATGGTCTTCCTCGGGTCAACCTTGAGGATAAAGTACTTTAGGGCACCCAAGCCGATCATGCGCAGCACGTCGGCACGCTCCTCGTCGGGCACACCCTGCAGACGGCCGGGCTCCCCTGCCATCTCGGTAGCGGTGGCGATCATCTCGTCCATGAGCTCATCGGCATCAACGACGGTACCCTCGCGGGACTTCATCTTGCCGTTGGGCAACTCAACCATACCGTAGGAGAAGTGTACCAGGTCCTTGCCCCACTTGAAGCCCAGCTTGTCGAGCAGCAGCGAGAGCACCTGGAAGTGGTAATTCTGCTCATTACCCACTACATAGATCATGCGGTCGATGGGATAGTCCTTGTAACGCAACTGGGCGGTACCGATGTCCTGGGTCATATAGACCGACGTGCCGTCGCTGCGCAGCAGCAGCTTGTGGTCCAGGCCGTCGGGGGTGAGGTCGGCCCACACGCTCTGATCTTCCTTGCGGTAGAACAGGCCTTTTTCAAGTCCTTCGAGCACGGTATCGCGGCCCACCAGATAGGTGTCGCTCTCGTAGTAGATCTTGTCAAACGAGACACCCATGCGGCGGTAGGTCTCGTCAAAGCCGGCATACACCCAGTCGTTCATCTTCTTCCACAACGCGCGTACCTCGGCATCTCCTGCCTCCCAGCGACGCAGCATGTCGTGGGCTTCCTGGATGAGCGGAGCCTGCTTCTCGGCCTCTTCCTGGCTCATGCCTTTCTCGACCAGCTCCTTGACCTCGGCCTTGTAGTGCTTGTCAAAGGCCACATAGAAGTCACCGATCAGGTGGTCGCCCTTCTTGCCCGTCGATTCGGGAGTAGCGCCCTCGCCCCACTTGAGCCATGCCAGCATCGACTTGCAGATGTGGATGCCGCGGTCATTGACGATGTTGGTCTTCACGACCTTATAGCCATTGGCCTCCATGATGCGCGACAGGCTGTAACCCAGCAGATTGTTGCGCACGTGCCCCAGGTGCAGGGGCTTATTGGTGTTGGGTGACGAGTACTCGATCATCACCAGTTGGCTCTCGTCGGTGACGGGTGTGAAACCATAGTCGGGCTGGTCGGCGACATGCTGCAGCACGCCAGTCCAGAACGACGGTTTGATGGTGATGTTCAGGAAGCCCTTGATGACGTTGAACTTCTCGACGGCTTCGCAGTGAGCCACCATGTGCTCACCGATTTCCTGTGCCGTCACGTCGGGGGCCTTGTGCGACGCCTTCAAGAACGGGAACACCACAATCGTCTCGTTGCCCTCAAACTCCTTCTTGGTGGTCTGGGGGACAATCTTCTCGGCGGGGAAATCCACGCCATACAACTCCTTGACCGCAGCGGCGGTAGCTTGAGCCAAAATATGATCAATCGACATAGTATATAGTAGTTTTATAGTTATCAAACCGATTCAAACTGCAAAGTTCCTTAAATCCGCAGCACATTTTTGAAATAACTTTATAACATCCTGGACAACAAAAAGTTGCCCAGGATTTTGCCATTTCAGGTATTTCACCTAATTTAGTGCTGCAAAAAAAAACCAGTCAAAAACCACTGACAGACATG
>JAFTEU010000145.1 GCA_017453505.1 Muribaculaceae bacterium | reverse complement strand
CTGGGGTTGCGTTAAGTCAAGGCCTGCTGGCCTTGTGCTGGCCTTCGACCTGCTTGCCTGAAAAATCAAGCCCCTTCATGCCATGTCGCCATGATAGTATTGATAACGAGGTATTTATGCGATCTTGGCGAATTTTTACCGGACACCAATAGATTATTAACGAGCAGAATCATCGCTGGCCGGCATTCTCATTGTAAATTTGTGAATTCTTCAAAATCGTTAATTTAACCAACTATGAAAAAGTGTCATTTCTAAACAAAAAAGAGAAAAGACATTCGTTAACTGAAAACTTTGTAGTATCTTTGCAGCCGCTTTTTTAAACAACATATTTACTAACACAGTGGAATTTGGCTGCTTGCAACCACTTGAAAAAATGCTAAAACGCGATCATCGACAGCTTGCTTGTTGGTTTTCCTTTAGCATTCATTTTCCACAAAATGAATGTTTTTTTATAATGAGAAGTAAGAAGAATTATCTATTCACGTCCGAGAGCGTGTCCGAAGGACACCCCGACAAAGTCGCTGACCAGATCAGCGATGCCATCCTCGACAAGTTCCTCGCCTTTGACCCGCAGGCCCATGTGGCATGCGAGACGCTCGTGACCACGGGACAGGTCATCATCGCCGGCGAGGTGACCACCAACGTCTACATCGACTTGCAGCGCACGGCGCGCGAGATGATCGAGAAAATCGGCTACACCAAGAGCGAATACCAGTTTGACGCCAACTCTTGCGGCATTCTCAACAGTGTGCACGAACAGAGCGGCGACATCGCCCAGGGTGTCAACAGTGCCGAGGACAACAACCAGGATCAGGGAGCCGGTGACCAGGGTATGATGTTCGGTTATGCCTGCAACGAGACACCTGACCTGATGCCGCTCACGCTTGACTTGGCTCACGCACTGATGCGTGAACTGGCCGACATCCGCCACAACCACTTGGATCTGATGCCCTACCTGCGTCCCGACAGCAAGGCCCAGGTGACCGTCGAGTATGACGGCGAGACACACCGCCCCGTGCACATCCACACCATCGTTGTGAGCACCCAGCATGACGACGACGTGGACCAGAAGCGCATCGCCAGCGACGTTCACGACATCCTCATTCCCAGGACACTGGCCCACTATAGCGACGACATCAAGGCGCTATATGACGGCAAGACCGAGGAGTTTGTCAATCCCACGGGCAAATTCGTCATCGGCGGGCCTCACGGCGACACGGGCCTCACGGGCCGCAAGATCATCGTGGACACCTACGGCGGCCGCGGTGCCCATGGCGGTGGTGCCTTCAGCGGTAAAGACCCCAGCAAGGTGGACCGCAGCGCAGCCTACGCCTGCCGTCACATCGCCAAGAACGTCGTGGCTGCCGGCATCGCCGACGAGGTGCTCGTCGAGGTGGCCTATGCCATCGGCCGCGCCAAGCCAGTAAGTTTCTACATCAACACCTATGGCACGAGCCATGTGGCCATGAGCGACCCCGAAATTGCCGCCGTGATCAATGGCATGTGCGAGTTTGACATGCGCCCCAAAGCCATCATCGAGCGTCTGAACCTGCTGCGCCCCATCTACACCGAGGCTGCCGCCTACGGCCACATGGGCCGCAAGTGCGAGAAAGTGGTCAAGAAGTTTGAGTCGCTCTACAACGAGACCTGCGAGGTCGAGGTAGAACTCTTCCCTTGGGAAAAGCTCGACATGGTCGAGCCGCTGAAGGCCAAGTTCAACCTCAAGTAAATTCCGTTTTGCAGTTTTAGACGGCAAGAAAGACAAGAAGGGCAATTTATATTGTTGATACACAATATTTTGTCCTTCTTGTCTTTCTTGTCTTTTGCCCTTTGGGACAGGGGGGGAGGAAGCGGGATTACTTGGCCTTCATGGCCTCCTTGATCTTGGTTTCGAGTTCCTCGGCCAGTTCGGGGTTGTCGGCTACCATCTGCTTGGCAGCATCGCGGCCTTGACCCAGCTTGGTGCCCTCATAGGAGAACCATGCGCCACTCTTCTTGACGATGCCGAACTCGACGCCCAGGTCGATGATCTCACCCACCTTGCTGATGCCCTCGCCGAAGCGGATCTCAAACTCGGTCTTGCGGAAGGGGGGAGCCACCTTGTTCTTCACGACTTTAACCCTCGTGAGACTGCCGGTCACCTGGTCGCCGTCCTTGATCTGGCCCACGCGACGGATGTCGAGGCGCACGCTGCTGTAGAACTTCAGCGCGTTACCGCCGGTAGTGGTCTCGGGATTGCCGAACATCACGCCCAACTTCTCGCGCAGCTGGTTGATGAAGATGCAGCACGTGTTGGTGAGGCTGATGGTGGCGGTCAATTTCCTCAGGGCTTGACTCATCAGGCGGGCCTGCAGACCCATCTTGCTCTCGCCCATCTCGCCCTCGATCTCGGCCTTGGGGGTCAAGGCAGCGACACTGTCGATGACGATGATGTCGATGGCGCTGCTGCGGATGAGCTGGTCGGCGATTTCCAGTGCCTGCTCTCCGTTGTCGGGCTGACTGATCCACAGGTTGTTCACGTCAACGCCCAGCGACTCGGCATAGAAGCGGTCAAAGGCATGCTCTGCATCGATGATGGCTGCGATACCGCCCTGTTTCTGAGCCTCGGCGATGGCATGGATCGCCAGCGTGGTCTTACCAGATGACTCGGGGCCGTAGAGCTCGATGATGCGGCCACGCGGATAACCACCCACGCCCAGTGCGTTGTCCAGACCGATTGAGCCTGTAGGGATCACCTCGATATCCTCGATGTGGTCGTCGCCCAGCTTCATGATGCTGCCGCTGCCGAAGGTCTTGCCGATTTTATCCATTGCCACCTGCAGGGCCTTGAGTTTCTCGGGCGAAACCTCCTTGCGTTGCGGCTGATGGGTCATTTCCTCTTGGTTGATGATTTCTTCTGCCATTTTATCTGATTTAATGATTGTTGTTCTTTAAAAACGGATAGCTTGCAAAGTTACTAAAAAAACTCGACACATCACCTCTTTAGCTCAATAAATTAAAATCAAAAAAAATAATAGCGGCAAACCTCGACAATAATAAAAAATAATTGTACCATTGCCCAATTAAAGTCAAATAATCCATTATTAACCATTTTATAAAATTCATTGCAATGAGGAAGTTCTTTACGTTATTAACCTTTAGCATCTTGGCAATGGCCGCTATGGCTGCCGAGATCACGTTTGACCCCGCTGTTGACAAGGGCGATGCTGGTTCCAGCGCTAGCGCCTACACTGTCACTAAGGATGGTATCACCATCAAGGTCAGCAATGGTATGATCGCCCAGTACAAGGATGTGTATGCCTATCGCATCTACAAGGGCCAGACCGCTACCGTCACCTCCACGATCGGCGACATCACCAAGATTGAGATCCAGTCCCAGTTCAGGAACGACACCGTCTGGGGTGCTGGTGGTTTTGTTACCGAGCTGGGTACCTACACCGCCAATCCCGGTGAGTTTGTAGGCACTTGGATGGGAACAAGCTCCAACATTGTTCTCAATGCTCAGGCCTATCAGGTTCGCGCTTCCAAGATTATCGTGACCGTGGGTGACGCAGGCCTGCTGCCTCCCTCGTTCTCGCCTGCCCCTGGCACCTATTACAGTCCCGTAGAGGTGTCCATCAACTGCGGTTCGGCTGGTGCTAAGATCTATTACACCATCGACGGCTCTATCCCCTCGACCAGTTCCAAGCAGTACACCGCTCCCTTCACCGTGAGCTCGACCACTACCGTTAAGGCCATCTCGGCACTGGACGGTGAGACCAGTCAGCCTGTTACCGGCATCTACGAGATCACCGATGCTCCCGCCTATGGCTTCGGCAGCATGCTCACCACCAACGATGGTGAGATGGTTGTCTTCTCACATGACGCTACCGTCATCTGGCAGGGTGGTAATAACAACAACTACCTGTATGCATTTGACGAGACCGGTTTTGGCCTGGTTTACGGCAGTGTGGGTCAGACCTACAAGATCGGTGACGTGATTCCCGCTGGCTTCGGCGGCAAGAAGACCACCTACAAGGGCGAGCCCGAGCTGGCCGCTCCCCTGTCTGGCTTCCAGGCTGCAAGCAAGAATGTCTCCATCACTCCTCAGACCATCACCGCTTCACAGGTTAACCATGACAACTGGGCACACTATGTTGTCCTCAAGAACGTCATGATCAGCGAGGATGGCAAGACCATCACCGACGGCAGCGGCACCTGCGAGATGTACAACGCCACCTTCAATGCTACCATGCCCACCGACCTGAGCAAGCCTCACGACGTTTACGGCATCGTTGCTGTCTTCAACGCTTATCAGGTACTGCCCCTCTCGTTTGACGTGCCTCCCATGCCCATTCCCGATCCCGAACCCACCGACGTGGCTTGCATCAACGACCTCTACAACCTGCCCAAGGGTGACAAGGGTCACTTCACCAAGCCGCTCACCACGATCTATCAGTATGGTCCCAACCTCTACGTCCAGGACTACGACGGCCACTATAGCCTCGCCTATGGCACCGTTGCCCAGACCGACTTTGTCAATGGTGACTACATCAACGACGCTGTTGCCAGCTGGACTACCTACAGTGGCAACAACCAGATCGTTCCCGTGGCCGACACCTTTGTAAAGGCTGGCCATGGCACTCCCGTTGAGCCCGAGGTAATGCCCATCGAGGAAGTTTCCCAGGAGATGGTACACTGGTTCCTCGGCTTTGAGGACGTGACCATTGAGCAGGGCGAAGACATCATCATGCGCGACGAGACCGGCGAGATGAAGCTGTTCGACAAGTTCGGTGTCATGGAGGGTATCGACCTGTCAACCGTTACCTATGTGGAAGGCTTCCTCACCGTTTACAAGGGTGAGCTCGAACTCTATCCCATCGTGCTTACCGGTGATCCGGAACCCGACTACGGCATCAAGGGCGACGTGAACAACGACAAGGAGATCACCGTTGCCGATATCAATGCCCTGATCGACATCATCATGGGTGCTGATGCCGACGTGGCTACCATGTGGCGCGCCGACGTCGCTGAGGACAATGAGATCGGCCTGGCCGACATCAACGCCCTCGTTGACCTGATTCTGAGCGAGTAATTCATGATTTCAAGACGCATGGCAACCGGGCAGCATCATCCGTACAGTGATTTATCAAGCCCTGCTCTCTCAAGGCAAGGGCAATGCCTGCTGGTGTGCAATGCGGCAATCATGCTGTAATCATCAATCGGGGCTCACACTGCGTGTGGGTCCCGATTTTTTCAACACTCAGATTCTTGAAGTGGTAAACACTTCAGGAACGTGAATGAGTTATTTCCAATTTTCAATTTCCAATCAGAATGAAAAACTTGTTATCTCTCCTCGCCTTGTGTTGCTTGATATCGTTCCCAACCTGGGCAACAAGAACAGTCACCTTCCAGTCCCAACCTGGTGCTTATGCTGCTGTAATCCCTCTGACTTTCCATCAAGATGGGGTCACGCTGTCGGTCTATGGCACGGCATCACCCCCAGGCTACAAGTTTTACTCCAGTCAGTATTCTTTCCTGTCCACAAGCAGTGGTAGAATCATCGACATTGTGTTTCACGACCCATCGCCCTCGTTTGAGTTCGCATTGGGAACCTATCAGCAGGAGGGTAATAGCATTGGGCACTGGACGGGGCACGCGATGACAGTCAACTTCAAGCCTTCAGCCACAGTTGGCTTCTCTGGATCTATCACGGTCACCATTGATGACAATGACACCTCTCAGATCGACAGTATCACTTGCCTCGATGACATCAGGTTGCTGCCCGATGATGCCCCCTTTGTGTTCGCAAGCGAGGTGCAGGTCATCTATCAATACAACCAATATCTGTACATCCAGGACGAGTGTGGCCGTGGACTGGTTTTTGGCGACATCCACCAAGTTTACGACCAGGGTGACATCATCCCGCCCGGCTGGGGTGGCATTAAAAAGACCTACAATGGAATACCCGAAGTCTCGCAACCGTCGGGATTCAAGCCGGCCTGCCGCAATGAAGCTCTCGTGCCTATGCTTGTCCAAATCCCCTGGATCGATGCCAGAATGTGGGCCATGTATGTGGAACTCCGGAATGTGATCATCGACCCCGAGAGGCGCGTGGTCACCGACGGAAACGGCAACGAGATTCCCTATTATCCCGAGTTGAACCATGAGCCACCCACGGGATACACCACGATACATGCCATTGTCACATTATATGGCTACCCCCAGCAGAGTTGCGCGCTATTCATCATCGACGATGGCACCGTCGTGCCACCGCCTTCTGATGTCTGCTGTCTTGAGGATCTATACAACAACTGCAGTAAGGGTCAGGTGGCTTCATTCGATTGTCCGTTGACCGCGATCTACCAGAACGGCCCCTATCTCTACGTCAAGGACTCCTGTGATCAATATGGCCTGATGTACGGAATGATGGACAGCACGTTCACCAACGGCGACCTGATTAAGGGTGCAGCCTCCTGGACGACCTATCAAGAGAACTATCAACTTTCGCCCAGTGGCAACTGGGCAAAAGTCGGCGAGACCGCACCCGTCGAGCCCATTGAAATGCCGATTGAGGAGATTTCGGGCGACATGGTTCACTATTATGTCCGATTGGTGGATGTGAAAATCATCACCGATGGGGTTAGCCCGATGATTGAGGACGAGACTGGTACCATTGTCCTGTATGACAGGTTCCTCCCTGGCATCATCGATGACCCTGCCGGACAGCTTTATCCGTGTGACGTGAACATGGATAACGAGGTGAATATCGCCGATGTCAACATGTTGATCGATCACTTGTCATCGGCAGCCGACATGCCTCAGCACCGCTTCGGGCTGGATGCCGAGGAGATTGACCCCGAAGCCACCTACGACATCGACGGTTTCATCTCGATTTATCGCGGAAGTCTGGAAATCTTCCCCGTCAGGATTGTGCGCCATCATCCCGTCATCAACCATTTTGATGTCAATGGTGACGGCGAGGTCAATATCGCCGATGTCAACACGATCATCAGCTTCATCCTTTCGCACTAGTCTCCATTAAGAGGTAAAAAACACGACGCTGTGTCATCATCGGCAGTTGGAACCTTTCATCGGACTTCGCTCGATGAAAAAGGCTGCTACAAGATGATGACACAGCGCCGTGTAGAAACAGCTTCATTACAGTTTCATCACGCGCTTCATCCGTCAGATCACTGACCGCACCGTCATCGACCACATCGACCAGATGTTGCTCATCGAGGCCATGTGGCTGCTGGGCTCCACCACATTGAGCATCGTGCAGATTGCCGAGCGGCTTCACTTTGCCGACTCGACGACATTTTCCCGCTTTTTCCGCCGCTTGAAGGGCGCCAACCCCAACGCTTACCACAACAAGTCCCACCCCACCCCTGATGATGACCCAGGGGAAAAAGGGAGGGGCAGTGTCCCGTATTCCGAGGCTCTGCCTCGGACCACATGACAATGCCGGTGGTTACTTGAACAAGCGTCCCACGACGGGCAGCTTGGCCAGCATCTTGCCCAGGTGCTCCTTGCGGTAGATGAAGCCCACAAACAAGAGCAGCAGCACGGTGCGGAAGGCCAGCAGGAGCCACGTGTTCTCCACTGGCAGCATCATCGCGGCAAACAGGATGCCCGCCACAACGGTATAGATGGCAATGTCGCGCAACGGATAGCGGATTGGGAAGTACTTCTGCCCGATGAAATAGGATAAGAGCATCGACACGCTATAGGCAACAAGCCCAGCCCAGGCACAGGCCATGTAACTGAAGCGTGGGATGAACAGCAGGTTGATGATGAACAGCACAACGGCACCAATGCCCGAGAAATAGGCTCCCCAGATGGTTCGGTCGGTGAGTTTGTACCAGAATGAGAGGTTGAAGAAAACGCCAAACACGATTTCGGCAGCCATCACAATGGGTACCACGCGCAGGCCACTCCAGTAACTCTCGCCGATCAGGTACTTGAGCAAGTCAATGTAGGCCATCACGACGAGAAATGCCAGCAGGGTGAAGATGATGTAGTACTTCATCGTCTGGGCATAAACCTCCTTGCTGTCCTTGTCCTTGACCTTGCTGAACACAAACGGCTCGTAGGCAAAACGGAAGGCCTGGGTAATCATCATCATGATCATCGCAATCTTGATGCAGGCGCCATAGATGCCCAGTTCGCTCATCGCGTTACCGCCTTGATACACCTTGGGGAACATGATCTGCGAGAGACTCTGGTTGAGTTGCCCAGCGATACCCATGACAAGGATGGGCCAGGCATAGGACAACATCTGGCGGCACATCTTCTTGTCAAAGCCGAAGTTGATGCCACGCAATTCCTTGTGCAGGAAAACGAGGTTGAACATCGAGCAGAACAGATTGATGTAGAACACCCACACCACGTCATAGTGGAACGTCTCGCCATAGATGCCGAAGGGGTTGAGGTGCAGCATCGGCAACCCGAAGAAATAAATCAGGTTGAGCACGATGTTCAAGCCGATGTTGGCGATCTTCAAGGTAGCGAATTTGATGGGTTTGTGCTCACAGCGCAGATAGGCAAAAGCAATGGCCGTGAAGGCATCGAGCGCAACGGTGATATACATCACCGCCACATATTCCGGGTGGTCACCATAGCCTAGCAATGCGGCGATCTGCCCGCTGAAGAGCAACACGATGGCCGAAGTCACCAGCCCCACCGTTCCTACCATCCTCAGCACCGTGGAGTACACTTTTTTCCGATCCATGCCTTCCTTGTTCATGAATCTGAAGAAAGTGGTCTCCATGCCGAAGGTGAGCACCATGATGAGAATGGCCACATAGGCATAGACGTTGGTGATGATGCCATATTCGCCTCCGGTGGAAGCAAATTTTATCGTCTGTATCGGCACGAGCAGGTAATTGACAAAACGAGCCACAATACTGCTCAAGCCATAGATGGCAGTATCCTTTGCCAGTGATTTCAAGTTAGCCATATTGCTTTTTTGAGATTTTATAGAGTCCTTAAGGGCTTTAAGGCCCTTAAAGTCCTTAAAGCCCTTAGAAAGTTAAAAAATTGATCCCACCTCGCCGGGGCGCTCGCGCTTCAGGTGGTTGTAGGCCAGCGTGGTGGCCTCGCGGCCGCGTGGTGTGCGGTTAATAAAGCCTTCCTTGATCAGGTAGGGCTCATAGACCTCCTCGATGGTGCCGGGGTCCTCGTTCATCGCTGTGGCGATGGTGTTCAGGCCCACGGGGCCGCCACCAAACTTGTCGATGATCGTCAGCAGGATTTTGTTGTCGATTTCGTCCAGGCCATATTTGTCGATGTTCAACGCCTCCAGCGCATAGCGGGCAATCTCCAGATCGATGCGGCCGCTGCCCTTCACCTGGGCAAAGTCGCGCACACGGCGCAGCAGCGAGTTGGCGATACGGGGTGTGCCGCGGCTGCGCAGGGCAATCTCGATGGCGGCTTTGTCATCAATAGGAACCGCCAGCAGGCGAGCCGAACGGCGGATGATGCCCTCCAGCACCTTGTGGTCGTAGTATTCCAGATGGCAGTTGATGCCGAAGCGCGCCCGCAGCGGCGACGTCAGCAGGCCGCTGCGTGTCGTTGCACCGATGAGGGTGAACGGGGCCAGCGTCAGCTGCACCGAGCGGGCACCGGGACCCTTGTCAATCATGATGTCGATGCGGTAGTCCTCCATCGCGCTGTAGAGGTACTCCTCCACGATGGGGCTCAAGCGGTGGATCTCGTCGATAAACAGCACGTCGTTCTCGTCGAGCGACGTCAACAGGCCGGCCAGGTCGCCAGGCTTGTCAAGCACGGGACCCGATGTCACCTTGAAGCCCACACCCAGCTCATTGGCGATGATGTTGCTCAGTGTCGTCTTGCCCAGACCCGGAGGGCCGTGGAACAGCACATGGTCCAGCGACTCGCCACGCAGCTTGGCCGCAGCCACAAACACGCGCAGGTTCTCGATAATCTTGTCCTGTCCCGCAAAGTCCTCAAAGCGCACAGGCCTCAACGCCCGCTCAAAATCCTGATCGGTCTTGAGCTGCTCCCGTCTGATGTCAAATTCCTCTTCCATACTGCCACAAAGGTACAACAATCTTTTCGACTCAAGAAAATTTTCCCTAAATTTACAGTCCCGAATCAATCTCTAGACCCTCTAGATCATCTAGATCATCTAGAATCTCTAGATAAAAAAAGTAAAGACAATGAACAACGACGACTCCAAGCCCGCCCAACAACTTGAATCCGTCTTGCGCAAGCAAACTAAGAGGCTGTTGCAAAACTCGACACGTTTTTTTAATCGGCCTAACGGCTAAGAAAACACCCAACTAAAAAACAAACTCAACCAATCCCACCCCTAACCCTAACTCCATTAAATCCGTTTCCATTCCCCTAAGCCTCCTGTCAAGAAGCACCTCCGCGACATGTCCCGTAGTACGAGCCTTTGGCTCGTAACCCCCGCCCGTCAAGTATTGCGCCCATCCTGCCCTGTAGTACGAGCCTTGGCTCGTAACAACAACCCCTTCTTTTAGCAAAACAATTATATTGATCTTTTTTGATCACTTCTGTTAAGAATTGATCTATTCCTGTTTTTGTCACAGTATTTCTGTTACTTTGCATACGATATGAAGAAGTACCGTATAGAGGTTTCAGAAGTGCTGAGCCGTGTTGTCGAGGTTGTTGCCGAAGATGATACCGAGGCCTTACAGATCGTCAAGGCGATGTACCGAAATTGTGACCTCATCCTGGATGCTTCCGATTATGTGTTAACAGAATTCAGCGTCATCGATGAATAATCAATGACTTCTGCAAGGTTTTCAAGAATTAATCGTTAACTTTGCACCAGTCTTTGATACTCATCAAGACGCACAAGACATCGTGGGAAAATTAGATAGCAGTATCTAAATTCGAAGAGGCTTTTAACGAAAATAGTCCACCAAACTAATAATTGTTACACAGAGTCTCGGGGAATGCGGATACGCCTATCCTGTATAGGCGTACCCCTTCCTTTCATCTCTGTGTAACGGGCATCTGTGGTGGACAGCCTTCGTTAAGGGATGAAATGCGAAGGTGGTGCGCTTTCTTTTTTGTCCACGGCAAAAAAGAGGATAAAACGACGATGAGTACAGAGGCAAAACCATTCCTTAAATGGGCAGGGGGTAAAGGACAATTATTGTCACAATTAGAGCAACATTTACCCGATGACCTAGGGGAGCATGAACTTACTTATATCGAGCCATTTGTGGGTGGCGGGGCAATGCTCTTCTACATGCTCCAGCGATTTCCAAATATCAAACGTGCAGTTATCAATGACGTCAATACCTATTTGATAACCGCCTATCGAGTTATCAAGGACAGCCCCGATGATTTAATTGAAAGGCTGGCCGATCTAGAGCAGCAATATTTCGCTTTAGAAAGTGAGGAAGCCAAGAAGACCTTCTATTTACAAGCAAGGGGGATTTTCAATGATGAAAAATTAGATGATATAGACCGCTCCAAGTACTTGATCTTCCTTAACCGAACATGCTTCAATGGGCTGTATCGAGTCAATGCCAAGGGAAAATTTAATGTTCCCTTTGGTCGTCACATGCGCCCTACAATCTGCAATATTGAGGTCATCAAAGCTGATAGCCAAGTGCTGAATCGTCTTGATGTCGTAATTCTGAATGGCGATTTTGAGCAAACTTGTGATTACATGAGTGATGATTACAATTTCTTCTATTTTGACCCACCATATCGCCCTCTCAATGCCACGTCAAGTTTTAATTCCTATTCCAAGGAAGAATTTAATGACGATGAACAAATCAGACTGCGAGACTATTGTGCTTTTCTCAATGATAAACCCAATGTAAAGTGGATGCTCAGCAATGCGGACTGCACAGCCAAGAATCCCGATGACACATTTTTTGAAGAATTATATGCGGCTTTCAACATTAGCCGTGTCTATGCCTCTCGTGCTATCAACGCGAATCCCAGTAAACGAGGAAAATTAACTGAATTACTTATCAAGAATTATGAATAAAGATTTTAACCTGTTTATGTCTCAGCTCTACGAGACAAATGCAACACTTGACTTCTATTGTGATTTTAAAAAGATACAAAAGAATGTTGAAGACATTGCGATATGTTTAAATACTCTCAACTATTTGATCGGGACGGATGATATTAATGAGGCAGTTAAACGTCTATGGGAAAGAGATCCAACTGTTTTTCAAGTTCTTGATATCTTAATTGCAACAAGGAGGAAAGACAAGAAAATGTATTTATTGCCCAATAAAACCGCTCGGCCAATTAGTGAGTTATACTCTACTGCTGAAGGGGTTATAGAATTTCTTAATGGTACTGGCTTGACAAATGTGTTTAAGAGAAGGGAAATAAAGAATCTTGTTGACTATGTATTTGGTGTGGAAACTGGGCTCGATACTAATGCGCGTAAAAATCGTAGCGGTGACGTGATGGAGAATTGGGTTAGTGATATCTTTCTAAAAAATGGTATCCCTTGCAAGAAAGAAGTGCAAAGCAAAAAATTTCCAATGGTGAAAGCAATTCTAGGGAAGGATATTAAACGATTTGATTTTGTGATCAAGACAAATAGACAAACCTATTTGATAGAAGTAAATTTCTTTTCGAGTGGTGGAGGCTCAAAACCTAGTGAAGTTGCAAGGGCTTATTCAGAGTTATCTCCAAAAATCAATGGTATTAATGGCTATAAATTCGTCTGGATTACTGATGGAAAAGGTTGGGATGGCGTTGGGTCATTCAAAGAGGCGTATCAGGAAATACCATTTATTTACAATCTGACAAGTATTCAGGATTTTATTGATTTAGTGCATTCAGAACTGTGATAAAACCTTTCTACAAATCTCTTGACCGTGCTTTCACTTTGCTGCATGGCGATAGTTTCGAGTTGTTGCCGCAATTCGATTTCAAGTTTGACATGATATTTGCTGACCCGCCTTATTTCCTTTCTAATGATGGTATCAGTTATCAGGCTGGTAAAATCGTGAGCGTAAATAAAGGCGATTGGGACAAGGGGGGCACGCCTGAGAGTATCCGCAAGTTTAATCATGGATGGATTGCCCTTTGTCGAGAAAAGTTGAAAGACAATGGCACAATTTGGGTGAGCGGCACCTATCACAATATCTTTGCAGTTGCCAATTGTTTGACGGCCTTGGGCTTTAAGATTCTCAATGTCATCACTTGGGCTAAAACAAACCCGCCACCAAACATTTCTTGTCGCTATTTCACATATAGTACTGAGTTTATCATTTGGGCTCGCAAATGGCCCAAAAAGCCTCATCAATACAACTACGAACTGATGAAGCATTTGAATGGCGGTAAGCAGATGACCGATGTTTGGCGTTTACCTGCCATTGCCCCTTGGGAAAAGTCTTGTGGTAAACATCCAACACAAAAGCCTTTGGCAATAATGGCTCGTATCATACTTGCTTCTACCAACCCTGGGGCCTGGGTTCTTGACCCGTTTGCGGGTTCATCGACTACTGGAATTGCTGCCAATTTGGTGAATCGCCGTTTCTTGGGTATTGAGCGTGAATTGGATTTTGTGGAAATGAGCAGGAATAGGCGTCAAGAGTTGGATGACTATCAAACGCGCATCACCTACTGCAACAAGATACAAGACATCAAACTGAGCGAGGCAATAGAAGCCTCTGGCGTAGTTTGTGAAGCATTAGACTCACGGGATTTACCCTTTTAGTTCTGTTTTTCATTTATCTCAGTATAAAGAACGAGCGCAGAAGCCCCATAAACCATTGTCTTTTTTGTCCTTCTTTCTATGTTGCACACCAAGGGAATTAACATTTTTAACATTCTAGCACAAAAAGTTCAAGAATAGTTAGTATCTTTGTGGTCAGAGAGTTGAAACGGAAACGGGCTCTGCTGAGGAGCAACCCGCCAGGGAT
>JAFTEU010000144.1 GCA_017453505.1 Muribaculaceae bacterium | reverse complement strand
CCTTGTCATGGCACTAGCCACACTCGGGGTTTCGGCCCAGGTGAGTGGTACGGTGTTTGACGAGAACAACGAACCGGTCATCGGTGCGTCGGTTGTTCAGCAGAGCAATCCCAAGAACGGCGTTGCCACCGATTTCGACGGTCACTTTACTTTGAATGTGCCGGCAGGCACAAAGATTAAAATCACCTATGTGGGTTATGAAGATGAGGTTGTTGCCGGTAAGGCTGGCATGACCATTACCTTGAAGCCCAAGGGTGAGATGCTTAACGAAGTCGTTGTCACTGGTTACCAGAAGGTGGACAAGCGACTCTTTACCGGTGCTACCCAGAGCGTCGATGCCGAGAAGACCAAGCTCTCCGGTGTTGCCGACGTGAGCCGCGGTCTTGAAGGCCGTGTCTCGGGTGTACAGGTGCAGAACGTTTCTGGTACTTTCGGTACCGCTCCCAAGATCCGCGTGCGTGGTGCTACTTCTATCTATGGTAGCTCCAAGCCTCTGTGGGTTGTCGATGGTGTGGTTCTCGAGGATAACGTGGACATCAGCGCCGACGACCTCTCGTCGGGTGACGCCAACACGCTGATCGCATCGGCTGTGGCTGGTCTTAATGCCGACGATATCGAGAGTTTCCAGATCCTGAAGGATGGTTCCGCAACCTCTATCTATGGTGCCAAGGCCAACGCCGGTGTGATTGTGATCACCACCAAGACGGGCCGCAAGGGTACCAGCAACATCAACTACACGGGTGAGTTCACCTATCGCTTGAAACCCAACTACCGCGACTACAACATCTGTACTTCACAGGAGCAGATGAGTATCCTGCGCGAGATGGAGCAGAAGGGCTGGCTCGAGTATGCCAACCTGGTCAACAGCACCACCTCGGGTATCTATGGTCAGATGTACACCCTGATGGATACCTATGATCCCGCAACCGGTCAATATGCTCTGGCCAACACCCAGAACGCTCGCAACCAGTACTTGCGTGAGGCCGAGATGCGCAACACCGACTGGTTCGATCTGTTGTTCAACCACAACATCATGCAGAACCACTCTGTCAGCATCTCGGGTGGTACCGATAAGGGCTCTTTCTACACCTCGGCTTCGGTTATGACCGATCCGGGATGGTACAAGAGCAGCCGCGTTGAGCGTTACACCTTTAACGCCAATGCCATCTACAACCTGACCGACCGCATCCGCATCAAGATTCTGAACAGCGACAGCTTCCGTGAGCAGAAGGCTCCCGGTACCTTGAGCCAGAACATCGATGTCGTGAACGGTGAGGTAAGGCGTGACTTTGATATCAACCCCTACAGCTTCTCGTTGAATACCGCCCGTACCGTTGACCCCAAGCAGCGTTATGTGCGCAACTACACTACCTTCAACATCTTTGATGAGTTGGAGCAGAACTACATCGACCTGAACGTGACCGACCTCAAGTTCCAGGGCGAGATCAACATCAAGCCGATCATGAAGCAGGACCAGAGCCTCGAGTTCAATGTCCTGGGTTCGATGCGTGTCGCTACGACCGAGCAGAACCACTACGTGCTCGACAAGAGTAACCAGGCAATGGCCTACCGTGCTGGTATCGACCCCGAGAACGCCATCATCCGTTCCTCGAACTCTTATCTGTACACCAACCCCGATGTGGCCAACGCTCTTCCTGAGACCGTGCTGCCCAAGGGTGGTATGCTGTTCTTCAACAAGAACAACAACAAGTCGTTCACCTTCCGTGCCGCCGGTACTTACATGAAGGACTTCAATCACGGTACTCACTTGATCAACCTCTATGCCGCTATGGAGGCCGTTCGCTTCGATCGTTTCAGCGAGGCCTTTGATGCATGGGGCATCGTTTATGCCAACGGTAACCTGCCGTTCAACAAGTACCAGCTCTTCAAGCAGATGCAGGAGGAGAACGGTACCTACTTCAGCGTGGGTGAATATCATCGCCGCGATATGGCCTACATCGCCAATGCCAACTATGCATTGAAGGGCCGCTACATCTTGAACGGTACCCTGCGCTATGAGGGCTCTAACCAGATGGGTAAGACTTCCCAGAGCCGCTGGCTCCCCACCTGGAACGTATCGGCTGCATGGAACATCCATGACGAGCCCTTCTTCCAGAGCTTGAAGCTGAGCCACAAGGCTCTGACCTATGCTAAGATGCGTCTCAGCTACTCGCTGACCGCCGAGAGTGGCCCCACCAGCCTGGCCAATGCCGAGGCTCTGTACTATCCCACTCGTCCCTGGCGTCAGGAGATTGACACCTATGAGATGGGTCTTGCCCTGAGCGGACTGGGTAACAGCGAGCTCACCTATGAGAAGAAGCATGAGTTTGACCTTGGTATCGACCTCGGTTTCCTCTACAATCGCATCAACCTCGTGTTTGACTGGTACGTCCGTAACAACTTCGACCTGATCGGTCTCATCCGCACCCAGGGTGTCGGTGGTGACACCAACAAGTATGGTAACGTGGCCGAGATGAAGTCGCATGGTGTTGAGTTCACCATTTCTTCACGCAACATTGAGCCCAAGCGTGCTGGCGGTTTCGGCTGGAGCACCGACTGGACTTTCTCCTATGCCGTGACCGAGATTACCAAGCTGCAGTCTCGCTCGCGCGTCGTTGACCTGGTCACCGGTAACGGTTTCCCCTTGCAGGGCTATCCCCACCGTGCTATCTTCTCGATCCCCTTCGCTGGCCTTGATGCTCATGGTCTGCCCCTGGTTATCGACGAGAATGGCGACGTTTCTAACGTCGGTCTGAACTTCCAGGAGTTTGAGAAGCTGGGCTTCCTCAAGTATGAGGGTCCCGTTGATCCCACCATCACTGGCGGTTTCGGCAACAACTTTGACTGGAAGGGCTTCCACCTGAACGTCTTCATGACCTACGCATTCGGCAACAAGCTGCGTCTTGACCCGACGTTCTCCTATGGTTATAGCGACCTCACCTCCTTTACCAAGGACTTCAAGAACCGTTGGGTTCTCCCCGGTGATGAGGCTGTGACCAGCATTCCCGCAATTGCTTCGCGCCGTCAGGTTTACTCCAACAATTACCTGGGTATGGCCTACAACGCCTACAACTACAGCACTGAGCGCATCGCCAACGGTGGTTTCATCCGCCTGAAGGAGGTTTCTCTTACCTATGATGTGCCCAAGACTCTCATCTCTCACCTGCGTCTGACTTCGGCTTCGGTTAAGCTGGCTGCTACCAACATCTGCCTGCTCTATGCCGACAAGAAGCTCAATGGTCAGGATCCTGAGTTCTTCAACAGTGGTGGTGTTGCTTCTCCTAACCCCAAGCAGTTCACCCTTACTGTCCGTCTGGGTATGTAATTGATGTTACACATTATTATATATATTAAAAGAGAAGATTATGAAATTGCGATATAAAATCTTTATTATTGGATTAGCGCTTATCGGATTGAGCTCTTGCAGCGACTTCCTGGACAAGGTGCCCGATACCCGTGTTTATCTGGTGAATCTCGACCAGCTCGAGCAGTTGCTCGTGACGGCTTACACCCAGAATAACTATGCGCTGGTAGGTGAGTTGTCGAGCGACAACGTCGTGGACAATAACTCTCCTAGTGACGACGGTGTGCGCTACCACTTGAGCTCCTATGATCAGTTTGACGAGGAGGTTTATGCTTGGAAGGACGTGACGCTGGACATCAATGACAGTGACTGCCCTTCGGGTGTGTGGAGCGGATGCTATGGTGCTATCGCCGCTGCTAACGCTGTTCTTCAGAAAATCGAGGAGTTTGACCAAGCCGGCGAAATTGAGGGTGAGGCCATCACCTCGGCCGACCGTGCCCGCATGAACGCCATCAAGGGTGAGGCCTACATGATCCGTGCCTATCACCACTATATCCTGGCTCAGGTGTTCTGTATGCCTTACCGTGGCCCGGAAATCAGCAAGACCCTTCCTGGTATCCCTTATGCTACCAAGCCCGAGACCGAGCTTGATCCCAAGTATGACCGCGGAACCCTCCAGGAGACCTATGACAAGATTGAGCAAGACCTCCTGCTCGGTCTCGAGTATGTGACCGAGGACTACTATGAGGTGCCCAAGTATCACTTCAATATTGCTTCGTCCAATGCTTTCGCTGCACGTTTCTACACCGTTAAGCGTGAGTATGACAAGGTCGTTCAATATGCTACTGCTGCCTTCAAGGGTAATGACCCCAGCACGATGCGGAACGACTTCTGGGATCAGACCGACTTCTATTATTACAGCGACATCGCACGCTACTACAGCAGCGTTGAGCGTCCCGGTAACTTCATGATGATCGGTACCTATAGCACCTGGGACCGTCGTTTCTACGGCTATCGCTTCTCTTGCGCCCGTGATGCCCTCCGTGGCTCTATTCAGGGTCCTGGCCCGTCGTGGGACAAGTGCGTCTGGTCTTATCGCAATGGTAAGGACAAGATCTCGTTTGCCATGATGCCTTGCTATCAGTACTTCTGCGCAAGCGCTGGTCAGGAGTATGGTGCCTTCTTCGTGGGCAACTGCTTCGAGCAGTTTGAGTACACCGACAAGGTGGCTGGTATCGGTTATGTTCACATGGTACGTCCCGAGTTCACCAGCCAGGAGACCATTCTGCTGCGTGCCGAGGCTAACCTCTTCCTGGGCAACATTGACGCCGCATTCGACGACCTGTACCTCTGGAACCATGAGCACCTCCTGCTCGATGAGTCTCGCAACTACAACATGACCGAGCTTACCAAGGAGCAGATTGAGTCGTTCTACAGCTACTATGACAACCCCACCCGCAAGGATCCCGGCTTCGGTATCGTGAAGCAGTTCAACATCGATGAGGTTTGTCCCAGCGACAAGTATCACATGACTCAGGAAATTGAGCCTTACATGCAGTGCGTTCAGCACTTCCGCCGCATCCAGATGATCCACCTGGGTAACCGCTGGTTCGATATCAAGCGCTATGGCTTCTCCATCACCCACAAGATGGGTATCAACGACGTTTACACCCTCGAGGTGCTTGACCCGCGTTATGCTATCCAGATCCCGAGTGAGGTAGTCGGTGCTGGTTTGGAACCCAACGAACGCCAGACTTTCAAGCCCGAGAGTAGCCTTGTTTTGAAGAAGGATGCTTATGTTCGCGTTAACTAAAAAACGATAGTAATACAATGAAAAAGATTCAATATTATATTTCAGCATTGCTGCTTGTAGCCGTTGCTGCCATGTCTCTCTCGTCATGCAGCGGTGATAAGCTGGGTCCCACGATCTTCCCCGATGTGGATGAGACGCTTGATCCCAATTCTTATTCCTACAAGCTGGACAAGTTCCTCAAGGAGAATTACCTTGACAAGTACAACTTGACGTTCCTCTACAAGATGCCGGACATCAGCACCAACATGAACTATAACCTGGTGCCTGCCGAGTACAATAACTCGGTTGACCTTGCCGTGCTGTGCAAGCACTTGTGGTTTGATGTATATGACAAGGTCGCTGGTGAGGACTTCCTCAAGACCTATGGTCCCCGCATCATCCTCTTGATCGGTTCTCCCGCTATCAACCCGACCTCTGGCTCCGAGACCGTAGGTCTTGCCGAGGGTGGTATCAAGATCTCGTTGTTCAAGGTGAATTCAATGAACATCAGCAATTTCCAGCAGATGAACGATCTGTATTTCCACACGATGCACCATGAGTTCGCTCACATCCTGCATCAGACCAAGACCTATCCTTCGGAGTTTAACACGATCTCTGTAGGCCGCTATGATCCCAACAACTGGCAGTATCGTGGCGACGAGGTGACCTCGTTAGGCTTTGTGACTGGTTATGCATCGAGTGAGTACCGTGAGGACTTCGCCGAGACCATCGCTTGCTTCATCGTTTATACCGATGCACAGTGGGATCGCATGTTGGAACTCGCTTCTCGCGGCTGGGCAACCTCGGCCAGCGACGATGACCTGGACGCTGTTTACTACAGCTATTACTACTATCCCGAGAACGATGCCGAGCAGGATCTCGTCTATCTCGAGGAGCGCTATGTCGTTACCGAGACCGATGAGGATGGTACTGTTCACAAGTATTATCGCAACAACCGTGACAAGAACGGTAACCGCATCGTGGTCTATGACGTGGAGGATAAGGATGGTATTGATGGCTCTGCTGCTATCCTGCAGAAGGTGCAGATTGCCCGCGAGTGGTTCCGCACCGCTTGGAGTATCGACCTTGACGCACTGCGTGAGGAGGTTCAGACCCGTCAGGCTACCTATGACATCAACGAGTTGCGCAAGATGGTATATGACATCCAGTAATGTTTCACCTTTAATTGATGAATAAGAAAAATGAAAAAGTTCTTAAATATTTCATTAGCTTCGCTCGTTACCTTGGCTGCATTGTCATTGTCATCGTGCAGCAATGAGGTTGACGACATCTTTGACGAGGATGCTGTGACCCGCTTGGATAGGGCTAAGGCCGAGTATACCGATATCCTTACCAGCGATGGCGGCAAGTGGCAGCTTGAGTACTATGCCAACGACGAGGAGCCTGGTTACATCTACTTGATGACGTTCTCTAAGGACGGTTCGGTTACCATCGCAGGTAACAATAAGTGGATCAACTATGTTAAGTCTGGTTCGATGAATACCCCTGCCTTTGGCAGCGAGGTATCGATGTGGGAGGTGATTGCCGACAACGGCCCTGTCCTGTCGTTCAACACCTACAACAAGTATTTCCACCTCTTTGCCGACCCCTATGACATTCCCAGTGCTGGTAGTGCCCAGACCGACCAGGATGTCAATGAGAATGGTTATGGCCATGAGGGTGACTACGAGTTCGATATCATGAAGTACTCAGGTGACACGCTCTACCTGACTGGTAAGAAGTACAACCTGAACATGATCATGACCCGTGTCGCTTCGACTGTTGACGATGAGATGTACATGAATGAGGTAGTCGCTATGGCCGACTCATTCTTCAACTCCAAGATTCCCCAGGTCTATATCAACCTGCCGAATGGTCAGCGCTGGATCGTCAAGGAAGGTGCTTCGAGCATCCTCAAGATGTTCCGTGAGGGCGACGATGAGATCTCGACTGCCGAATATCACAATGTGATTATCACCCATGACGGCCTCTCGTTCATGGATGCCCAGACGCTCGATGGCTATGTAATCAAGAACTTCATCCGTCAGGCCGATGGTTCGCTCTTGTGCCGCGACGATAACCAGACGACGATGACTGCCGATGAGCTGGGTACGATCTTCACTGACATCCATAACACTTGGAGAGCTGATCCAGCCGGTGCCGGAGGTCAGTTTGCATCTCTCTTTGCAGCCATTGCCGAGGAGTTGAAGGCCTACAACAAGTCAACCCTGAACTATGCTCAGATTGTGTACAATGAGAATACTTCGGTCTATGAGCTCTCGTTCAACATCAAGAAGGGTTCGGTGCGTTACAATCCCACCTATTACCTGACGCTCACATCCATGAGCGATGAGCAGGTGAGCTACTCGGTAGCTCCTCAGGGCGACCGCTATGGTGAGACCTATGCTGCCAATTGCCCCTCTATCCGTGCATTTGCCGATGCTATGGGTGCTGTGGCCTATGACCTGAGTGCCAACTCATTGCTCTCTCCGGTCAACATGAAGCTGACCCAGAGTGGCAATGCCGCAAACTATGTGGTCTGGAATCTCCAGTAATCCGCATCCATTTGATATCAATAGCCAGGGCATGAAGCCCTATGGCGTATTGCCCTGGCTGTTTCAATAAGATGAAATTATTTATTTATATTATTAACATCATAATTATTATTCATTTATGAAGAAGATTTTACTTTTAGGTGCTATGGCATTGATGGTCGCTTCGGCCAGCGCCACTACACCACAAAAGCGCTCTGAGGCAAAGCCGGTCGCAAAGACCCAGCTGCAGCGCGGGGCTATGCCCAACGTACAGTATCTTGAGAACCAGATGTACGTTCCTGGTTCTGGCGTGAGAAAGGCTCCTAGGAAGGCTGGTTACATCGAGAACTGGTACAATCGTCCTGCTGGTGCATTCTTTGTATCGACTATTTCGGTAGATGGTGATTACGGATATGCCTACAGCGCTCCCTTCTTGTTCATGAAACCCTTCACCGCCTACACTTGGGAAGGTTTTGCTGACGGTACAGACGAGAACACCACCTATGGTTGGGAAGTTCCTATCTACATTCCCGGTTCAGAGGATGAGACTGTGCTGATTCCCTATCAGCAGAATGCTGAGGTTGAGTATAGTATGGAAACAGATGCTACTCCTATTTTCTACGCTGTCGATGGTGATCTCTATGATTATGAGCATTCAAAGTTCTATACTTATCAGATGATTGATCATGATATGGAAGGAAGTGACGCAGCTCCCACCGTTAAGACCGAGACTCCGGTAAATGTCTTCTCACTGCCTAGCGAGAAGGTGATGAACCGGGATGGCTCTGAAGTAGATTATTGGGGATCTAGCAAGACGATGGTAGGTGGTGGCCGCTATGGTGACCAATACTACACCATGACCGCCTACTCTGGCGCTCAGCCTTATGGTGACAACCAGCGTGGCTGGTGGTTCGGTAAGAACGGCCAGCACATCGATGGTATGGGCCAGGCTTTTGAGAAACCGACTTCTCCTTATATGCTCAAGAAGGTGGGCTTCTATATGGCTTCTTCGCAGACAAGAATCACCAACCCCGTTAAGCTGACCTGTAACGTGTATAAGCTCAACGAGATTCCCGCCTATAACGACACTGCTAGCGTTCGCCTTCCCGAGATTCCCGGTGAGTTGATCGTTACTGGTGAGGGCTCGTTGACCCAGTCCACCATCGACGACAACTATGGTTTCGTTGAGTTCACCCTCTACGGCCATGATGAGGAAGACCCCGAGTTGACCTATGAGTACAGCCCCACGATCGACTATCCTATCCTCGTGACCATCGAGGGTTACAATGATCTTGACGATCTGCTTGATTTCACCACCTATATCAGCGCCGATGAGGAAGTTGATGAGGGTTATGGTGAGCTGGCATACCTCAAGTACCCGATCTACACCCCTCGTCTTGACGAGAACGGTGATACCGTAAAGACCGATGATGGCCAGATTGTCGTTGACTTCACTGGTGAATACAACTGGAGTGGTCTGAACAACTTCTTCACCTCTGGTAGGATGCTGACCGGTTTTGCCATCTATGTTTGCACCGAGAATCCCTTCATCACCTTCAACTACAGCATTGAGGATGGCGAGTACACCTTCCCCGCTGAGGGTGGTGAGCTCAAGAAGGATGTTGAGCTTGAGGATGGAACCTACACTCTGGATGGTATCTCGTTCTACTCTTGGACCCCCTCTGAGGACGGCGACTGGTTGCTGACCTGGAACGGCGTTGATGAGCTGCCCGATTGGCTCGACATTGAGCTGGAGGATGTTGAGGGTGCTGAGGATGAAGGCTGGGAGGTACATGCTGCCGTTACTGCCGATCCTCTGCCCGAGGGTCTTGCCTATCGTGAGGCCACGATCCGCTTCGAGATTCCTGGCGACTTCATCGAGTATAAGTTCATGCAGGGTACTAAGCCTGACTTCACCCGTGGTGACGTGAATGGTGACGGTGACCTTGGTCTGGCCGACATCAATGCTCTGATCGACATCATCCTGGGCGGTAGCGCTGACGATGATATGATGCTCCGTGCCGACGTTGACAGTGACGGTGAGATTGGCATCGGTGATGTCAGTGCATTGATCGACCTGCTGTTGAGCCTCTAACTTGATATTGTGTAAACTGAAAATTACAGTTTCTTAACATATCATCTATTACCTGTAGAGACGGGGAGCCTGTTGAAGGTTTCCCGTTTCGTCTATTCTGATTTATTGCCCTGGGGCGAGATGATTGGATTTGGGATTGTTGTGGATTTGTTGTAACTTTGCACACATGAATGATCAACAAACAAATCATCTGCGGCTGGTGCGCATCACAGCCATGAGGCAGACCGTGTATGACGACTTGATGGCCCGTTATGAGAACCCTATCGAGCACACCTGTGACATCACGGTGGGGCAGAGCTTCATTTCGGTCGATGGGAAGTGTCCTCCTGGCTTGTGCAGTAGTGCATGGGAATCGATGCGGACGTTTGTTGAGGCCCTGGCTCGTGGCGAGGGTAACTTCTATGACGGCTGGATGCAGAATCCCCATTCAGCCATGATTTCTTGCAACGACGGTTTCCGCCCCGTCTCATTCTACCTAGAGACCCTAGATCATCTAGATAATCTAGAAAAGTAATCAACTAACAATTGCAATAATATGAATATCAAGACTGCCGAGTATCAAATCAGCAACAGCGATTATCGCAAGTGCCCCGACACCCGTTTGCCCGAGTATGCCTTCATCGGTCGAAGCAATGTGGGCAAGTCATCGCTCATCAATATGCTTACCGGTCGCAAAGCGTTGGCCAAGACCAGCGCCACACCAGGTAAGACGTTGCTCATCAACCACTTCCTTATTAATGGCGAGTGGTATATTGTCGATCTGCCTGGCTATGGCTTTGCCAAGCGCAGCAAGGAGAGCCGTGAGCAATTTCGGCGCATGATTCAGGGCTATGTCCTCGGGCGTGAGCAGATGACCAACCTGTTTGTGCTTGTTGACAGTCGCCTTGAGCCTCAGAAGATTGACCTCGAGTTCATGCAGTGGCTCGGCGAGCATGGTGTGCCGTTCTCGATAGTTTTCACCAAGATGGACAAGCTGGGTAAGGTCGCTGGCCCTGCCGCGGTAGAACAGTATAAAAAGGTGTTACTCAAGACGTGGGAGGAGTTGCCGCCCGTCTTCATGACCTCAAGCGAGGATGCCCGCGGCCGTGACGAGCTGTTGGGCTATATTGACGATATTAACAAGCAACTGAAACAGCAATGAAAAAGACCTATATGCTACTGGCTGCGCTTGTGGCCATGACGGCAATGGCTCAGAGCCATGTCGAGGTGATGTTAAATGAAGGCTGGGAGTTTTCACGTGACAGCATCTCATGGCAACCTGTCACCGTGCCCCACGATTGGGCCATCAGTGGCCCCTTTGACAAAAAATGGGACCTGCAGGTGGTTGCCATCAAGGAGAACGGTGAGGATGTCGCCACCGAGAAGTCCGGCCGCTCGGGCGCGCTGCCCTGGATAGGCAAGGGCTACTATAGAACCACTTTTACCGTACCCGAGGAATACAAACATGCCGAATTGTTCTTTGATGGTGCGATGGCCGATGCTCATGTCTATGTCAACGGTCGCGAGGCGGGGCATTGGGCCTACGGATACAACGCCTTTATCGTCAATGTGTCCAATTTAGAGAACGATGGTACTCCGAACACTTTGGAAGTAAGCCTGGAAAATAAAGAAGAGAGCAACCGCTGGTATCCCGGCGGTGGCATCTACCGCCCCGTCAAACTAGTGATGTCGTGTGGAGAGAACGCATTGCAGACCTGGGGGCTTTTTGTGCAGACTCTTGAGACAATGGATGAGTATGGGTTTGCGCATCTGAAAGTTGAGCATGATTCATGGCCGTTAAAGGGGTATGAGTGTAATTATGTATTGGAGATTTCGCTCAAGGATGCCTCTGGCCGCGAAGTGGCGAGAAACTGGTCCAAGCCTGACGGCGCTTGTCATTATGCCATGATGTTGCATGTCGAGAATCCCCAGTTGTGGTCTCCCGAACATCCCTATCTGTACACGATTACTGCCGTTCTGAAGGTTGACGATGAGGAGATTGACCGCCAGACTCAAAAAGTGGGCATCCGCACGGTTTCCTTCAGCAAGGAGGGAGGTTTCCAGCTCAATGGCGAGCGCCGCAAGATCAAGGGCGTGTGCCTGCATCATGACTTGGGGCCGCTGGGGGCAGCCGTCAATAAGACGGCTCTCATCCGTCAGATCGAGATGATGAAAGCCATGGGCGCCGATGCCATCCGCACCAGCCACAACATGCCCTCGACGATGCAGATGGAGGTCTGCGACAGCCTGGGCATGATGGTCATGGCCGAGAGCTTTGACGGCTGGAAGGAGCCCAAGGTGCGCAATGGCTATGGCAGCTATTGGGACGAGTGGTGGCAGCAGGATATCCGCAACCTCGTGCTCAATCACCGCAACCATCCCAGCATCATCATGTGGAGCGTGGGTAACGAGATTCCCGAGCAGTGGAAGCCCGAAGGCGTGAAGCGCTACAAGGACCTGATTGCCCTGTGCCACAAGTATGACCCCAGCCGCATGGTGACTTGCGGCATGGATCAGCCCGATGGCACCATCTGGTGCGGCTTTGCCCAGGTGGCCGATGTGCCTGGCTATAACTACCGCGTGCACAAGTATGAGGAGATGATCGAGCGCTTGCCGCAAGGCTTTATCCTGGGCAGCGAGACGGCATCGACCGTGAGCACCCGCGGACACTACTGCTTCCCCGACACCGTGGCCACCAACAAGGCTTGGCCCGATGGCCAGTGCTCGGGCTATGATGTCGAGTACTGCTGGTGGAGCAATCTGCCAGATGACGACTGGAAGATGCAGGACGATTTTGACTGGACGGTGGGTGAGTTTGTCTGGACGGGTTATGACTATCTGGGCGAACCGACACCATACGATGAATACTGGCCTTCTCGCAGCAGCTACTTCGGTATCTGTGACCTCGCAGGCCTGCCCAAGGACCGCTACTACTTGTACCGCAGTCACTGGAACAAGCAGGAGCACACGATCCACTTGTTGCCTCACTGGACGTGGCCCGACCGGGTGGGAAAAGTGACTCCCGTCTATTGCTACACCGACTATCCCAGCGCCGAACTCTTCGTTAACGGCAAGAGCCAGGGCCGCATCACCAAGAATGATACCACGCGCTTGGACCGTTACCGTCTGCGCTGGCGCGACGTGGTCTATCAGCCGGGTGAGTTAAAGGTGGTGGTCTATGATGAGCAGGGCAACAAGGCCGGCCAACAGGTTGTCAAGACCGCCGGTAAACCCAAGCGCTTGTTGCTTGAGCCTGAACGCAAGACCATCAAGGCCGACGGCAATGATCTGGCCTACGTCACCGTGAGCCTCGTGGATAAGAACGGCACCCTGTGCCCCGATGCAGCCAGTCGCTTGCAGTTCAGCGTAACGGGTGCGGGCACCTACAAGGCTGCTTGTAATGGTGATGCCACCTCACTAGAACCGTTTACACAACCACAGATGAGCCTCTTCCATGGACAGCTGGTGGTTATCTGCCAAGCCGGTAAAAAGTCCGGCGTGATGACCCTCACAGTCAAGGATCCTGCCACGGGCATGAAATCCAGTGTCAACATCTCCGTCAAGTAAGATCATGGATTCAACCGAATATAGCAGACTGAAGAACCTTGCCGACACGGGTATCAAGGACCACACGCGGGCCCGTGAAGCCTATGAGGCCCTCTATCCCGTGTGGATGCAAGGCAATCTGCCAGCACGCCTTAATAATTCATTCGCATGGGTTATCTATTACCATATACGGCATGAGCAGGCGACCATGCCGTCGCAGGAGATGCGCAAGGCCTTGGCCGCTTATCTCTCGCTGGATAATGAGCGTCCGTCACGGTTGCACTCCCGCATCTTGTTGATGGCCACACGCCTTAAGGCTCGCGATAGCGAGTTTAAATTTGCTAAGTTCTTGGATATGTGGGGCATGGACAATCTCACCGAGGAAGATTGGCAACAGGACAGGAGAGAGGGCAAAGAAGGCGCTGTGACCTTCATATCGGTCGCTGAGCATGCCATTCGACTCTATGCCAAGGAATTGCATGATGCCCGCACTCGGGACATCCATCCAGCCTTTGAACCGTTGCTGATCAGAGCTATCAAGCAATATCCCACCCAGAGCCTCTATAAGTATTATCTGGCACGCCTGTATGCCGCTACGGGACGCAAAGCAATGGCCATCAAGGCCTATAAAAAGTTGGCACTTATCAGTGGCCAGTCCTACATCTGGAGCGACCTGGCATCCTTGCTGACCGATCCGGCGCAGCGACAGGCTGCCCTCTGCAAAGCCTTGTTGTTGCAGCGTGACGTAAATAAGTCTGGCCGTCTGCATTTGGGTCTTGCCCAGTTGCTCATCAAGCAGGAGCGTTACCCTGAGGCTGCATGTGAACTGCGGCAGTACCGTGACATCTACACTCGCAACGGGTGGCACTTGAGCGACTTTTACCAGCGACTGCGTCACAGCGTTCCTGCCGATACCCGACCAGTGCAAGACAATCGTGCCTTGTATCAGTCATCGTTGTCTGTTCTTGATGATTTCATGTATAGTGACCTGCCGGAGGTTCACCTGACACTTACCACCGAGTTCAAGGACAAACGTGGCAGAATGTCGGCACGCCTGGTGACCGAACAAGGCAAAGCCCTGTTTATTCCAGCCTCGCGTTTGTTGCATGGCTCTGATGGCAATCGCATCCAGCATTACATGGCTCGTATTTCGGGACTTGAAGACCGGCCTAAGGTCGTCACCCTCCGTGCAATGGAGTAAAGTGTGATGATGGTTGATGTTTATCTTTTCAATCCAGAGCATGATCTGGCGCTGGCTCATGGGGCGCACAACTACACGGCTCCGCCTTTTGCCCGCCAGTTGCGTCATGACCTGGGGTTGCTGCCTGCTTGGTTGGCTCCGGCGGGATCCTGTGTAGTCATCCCTGATGATTGCTCGGTTGATGAAGATGCTAGATGGCTGCATGACCGTCATCTTGACATCACCCCCATTGCATTCAGTGGATTGGCCGATCTGGGCAACTGCCAGATTCATCCTTGGGGATGGAATGCAACCCTGCGACATCAGCTTCTGGCTTGTGGCGTGCCTGATTGCATTGTGCCCACTGACGATGAGTTGCGCTGGGTGCGGCAACTGTCTCACCGTCGTGTGACGATTGCGGTTCATCAGGCCTTGAATGCAGCCTTCTCGCCATGTCCAGTTGAATTGGACAATTACGAGGATGTGTGCTCTTTCATGTTCGCTCACCCCGGTTGCTACCTCAAGATGCCATGGTCGGGTAGCGGCAAGGGCATCTATCGCGTCATCGATCCGCTGGGAGATCAGCATGTGCACCGCTGGATCAGGGGGGCATTGAAGCGCCAGGGATCATTGCTCTGTGAAGTGGGGCTGGAGCGCGTGCAGGATTTCGCAATCGAGTGTGAGTGCCGTGATGGAAAGACGCAGTTGACTGGGTATTCCATATTTGACAGCGATTTCCATAGTCAATTCGGGTCGGGTAGGGTGGCTCCGATGGACGAACTGCACTCGCACTTATTGAATATGTATCCTGCTCTTGACGCAGTCGTTGATCATGTGTTGGCGGCTCTGGATGTGATTATTGCTCCTCATTATAAAGGCCCCCTGGGTGTTGACATGATGATATATAGGGATGGCAACAAGGGACTGGCTGTCAATCCTTGTGTAGAGGTGAATCTGCGCATGACGATGGGTATGGTCGTGGCGGCACTTGGTCAAAACCATGGCCTGCGGGGCCAATTCAGCATAGGCAATAAGGTGACCGAAGGCACACCATTGACACCTCCCGCCTCACAATATCAGGCCTATCTATCTTAGCCGGTTAATTTGTTTGCTCGATGTAGTAAGCGTAGTACTCATCAAATGTGATACCCTCGCTAAGAATGCGTGAAGCGGTCTTAACTCCGACGTAACGCAGATGCCATGGCTCATATCCGTAGCCCGTGATATGCTCTTTACCGGCAGGGTAGCGCAGAATGAAGCCGTATTCATGGCAATGCTCTCGCATCCATTTGCCCTCGGTTGATTTCTCGAATGACCATTTCTCGGGATGTTCAATCGAGGTGATGTCTAGGCTCAATCCTGTCTGATGCTCACTGTGGCCTGGCGTGGCGACAATGCTCTTGTCATGGATTTTGAAGACTTCAGTCTGGTAATCAAAGCTCCTGTAAGATGTGTTGACCATCAATTGGGCCTGTGTTTGCTTTTTGCAGTCTTCCTGCATTTTATAGAAAGCATCAACGACATCTCGGGCTGCTTCGTTTCCAGGATAGGAGCATGTGGTCTGGAACTTTACCATGTCACCGCGCTTGTAGGTGCTGTCAAGATAGTGGTACTTGTTGACGAGAATCAGATATCCCCTGGTGGTATCGCATTTTACTGCGGTTTTTTCCCAGTCGTTATCTCCATTCACATTGACAATGGCGACAATATCGGTAGGAGAAGTCCCAGCGGTGTCTGTCTTGTGGTAGGCGATGTAACGGGTAAAATGATCTTGAATGAAGTATTGCTGGCTGACGATTGAACAGGCAAGTGAGTCATAATACTGAAGTGCGATTAATGAGTCAACCTGTTGATCGCTCAGTGCCAACGAGAGGGTATGGGCCTCGTTGAGTGGATAGCCCAGTTGGTGAATCTTGTACTCCCTGCTGTTGAGGAATGATATCCCTTGACAACTCTTGACAAGTACTAGTATTACAAGCAGTGAGGCAACAGCGAGAGGCCGCGACATCCACAAGTGGTCACGGTCTGTACATGCTTTCAAGTAATGCTTTACTTCGGTTAGGCTTGGCATGAATGGAATTAACGGTTAGCGCGCTTGGCCATTTCAAACAGTTCCAACGGAAGGTGGCAATATCCGTCGGGGTTCTTGTCAAGGTAATCCTGATGATAATCCTCGGCGTTATAGAAGTTCTTGAGAGGCAGCAGCTCGACGGCAAGTCGGCGGCGCACTTCAGCCTGAACCCGATTATAAACAGCTTGCAGGGTCGGCACATCTGCCACATCAGTATAATAGATGCCCGTGCGGTATTGTGTGCCCTTGTCATGTCCTTGCTGATTGATGCTGGTCGGGTCGATGGCCTTAAAATACATCTCTGTCAGGAACTCGAGAGTGATGACTTCGGGATCATAAACGACCCTCACAGTCTCGGCAAACCCGGTCTTGTCGGTACACACGTCCTGATAGGTCGGGTTGTCGGTATGACCATTTGCATAACCGACCTCGGTCTCCACGACCCCGTTTACTAGCTTGAAGTAATGTTCTGTTCCCCAGAAACATCCCCCGGCAAAATATATCTCTTTCATGACTCCTTTATGATTAATCTGTCACAAAGGTAGCAAATATCCTGCAATTACCCAACCGTCCGTGATAAAACCGTAGCTTTTCGCTAGAAAAATGAAAACTTTTCACTACCTTTGCAGTCCCAAAAATCAGGTTTAATAACAAATAAGGTAAAAAACTCTATCATGGCAAAAAAAGCATTATTGATGATACTTGACGGTTGGGGTGAGGGCCCTAATGGTCGCAGCAACGCTATTTATAGTACACCGACTCCCTATCTTGATTTCTTGCGAGCAGCCTATCCGCACAGCACATTGAAAGCATGTGGTGAGGACGTTGGCCTGCCCGATGGCCAAATGGGTAATAGTGAAGTCGGCCATTTGAACATCGGCGGAGGCCGTGTGGTCTATCAGGATTTAGTGAAGATTAACAAGAGTATTGAGGATGGTTCTATCCTCAAGAATCCTGAGGTCGTGAATGCGTATACCTATGCCCGTGACAATGGCAAGGCCCTTCATATCATGGGACTTACTAGTACAGGTGGCGTTCACAGCTCACAAGAACACTTGATGGCACTTTGCGATATCGCAAAGCAATATGAATTAGAGAAAGTATATGTACACTGCTTCATGGACGGACGTGACACCGACCCAGAGAGTGGCAAGGGATTTGTTAACACGGTGATTGCCCACTGCCAGCAAAGTGCGGGTACCGTTGCTACTGTTATAGGTCGCTACTATGCGATGGACCGTAATAATAACTGGGATCGCATCAAGGTGGCCTATGACATGCTCACAGCCGGCATTGGCCGTAAGAGCGATGACATGGTTCGTGCGATTCAAGAGTCTTATGACGAAGGCGTGACAGATGAGTTTATCAAGCCAATCGTGAATTCTACTGTTGACGGACGCATCCAGGAGGGTGACGTGGTTATCTTCTTCAATTTCCGCAACGACCGAGCCAAGCAGATCACGATTGCCTTGACTCAGAAGGATATGCCCGACGATGGCATGACTGTCATCCCCGGTTTGCAGTATTATTGCATGACCCCCTACGATCCCACCTTTAAGGATATGCACATCCTTTTCCCGAAGGAAAATGTGGACAATACCTTGTCAGAATATCTGTCCAGTCAGGGTAAGCGACAGTTGCATATCGCTGAAACCGAGAAATATGCACATGTGACGTTCTTCTTCAGTGGTGGTCGTGAGCAGCCCTTCGAGAACGAGGACAGAATATTGGTGCCTTCGCCGGATGTGGCAACTTATGACTTGAAGCCTGAGATGAGTGCCTTTGAGGTTCGCGATAAACTTGTTGCCGCGATTCGTGAGGATAAGTATGATTTTATTGTTGTGAACTACGCCAACGGGGATATGGTCGGTCACACTGGTGTCTATGATGCGATCACCCAGGCTGTCAAAGCTGTGGATCGTTGTGTGCATGATACTGTTGAGGCCGCTCGTGCTACGGGCTACGAGGTCATCATTATTGCCGATCATGGTAATGCCGACCATGCGATCAATAGCGACGGTACCGCCAATACGGCTCACTCGTTGAATCCAGTCCCCATCATCTATGTCACAGAGAATCCCGAACTGATTATCAATACAGGCCGTCTTGCCGATGTGGCTCCCAGTATTCTCCAGATTATGGGGTTGCCTCAGCCTAAAGAAATGACAGGTCATGGCCTGATTGATGTGACCAAGTAATCATTACTGATAGAAGACATGATGTGATTACAAGGCCCGTCGCTGTAATAGTGGCGGGCCTTGTAATTATCATCATGTGTTTGCCGTTCAAAATGATCAGTATTTTAGCAAGAAATCTATCAAATAGGATAGATCATCTATAGTGATGATTCCATTGCCATCCAGATCGGCGTTCATCAGATTTAAATCTTTCAGATCTCCGCTGAGTAAATGGTCAATTAAGGTAGACAAATCATTGATGGTGACTTGCTGGTCATTGTCGATGTCTCCGAGCAAGAATCCCATGCGGTTCAGCACGAGCCTCATGCCTGCCAGTGCGTCAATCTTTCCATTGGGCCCATACTCAAAGGCGTTGAGGCCCTCTGTGTATCGGTCATGAATACCGGTTTTAGTCAAGATGCTCTTGACCTCTGCTACTGAGAGGTTTGGATCAGCTTGAAGCCATAGGGCTATGATGCCTGCCACAGTGGGCGCAGCCATTGATGTACCTGTCATGACACCCCACCAGCTCCCGTCAACGGTCATCACGGTTGTAGGGTTACTCGTGTAAGCAAAATAGGAGTACTTGCTGCAAGCACCGACCACATCAACACCTGGAGCACAAGTTGTGGGCAGGGCCTCACCAGTGGGACCGTGTCCTTGTAATTGATAACTCGAGAAACTGGCAATACGTCCCACCGATTCGGTGTTATCCGTTACAATCTTGTTGTTTGACATTGAAAAATAGGTGTTGCGGGCAGTGAATGCCCCAGCGGAGATAACAGAGTCGCTAGTGGCATAGGTGCCAATGCAGCATGCATCACTTGCCGACGAATAGAAGTGGGTATTCACTTCACCTGAGGGGGTTGTAACGGGCTGTGGGTAATCGCTGTATCCTGTTCCGTTAATACCCGCCCATGCATCGATGTAGACAGGTGTGTTCTTGCGAGGGTAGACGCTAACGCCCAATGCATAACGGCTGATCTTTTGCCCCCCCGAAATAGTATACTCGTGGCATATCAAGTTGTGGATTGAAATTGACAAGTAGTACTTCTTGTTAGCTGAGGCATAGCTGGGCGTAGCTGTAATCGTGCCAACTGTGTCCGCATCGGTATAGCAATCATAGAAGCCTCTCAGGTCATGATGGGTGAGACTTACCTTGCCAGAGAACTGCTCGCTCTCCCAAACGATTTTTCCTGTGGTCTTGTCTAATATATGAAACTTATAGTATAGATTAGTATTAGTCGAACGCATCCATATTTCAGATATATGGCTACGATAAAGATAGGTCGAGTCGGCATTTATATAATTCCGTCCTTTGAAAATCAGGTTTAAAGGATTGCTTGGGCTGGATAACTTGCTGGCATAGAAATTTTTGCCCTTGTTGTTGCCGGCGGCAATGACAAAGATGCGTCCAGGACCCGTAATCTGTTTAATGGCTTTTGACAGATAGTCACTGCCGTCATGTGGACCAGCATTAGTGCTAACGCTAACGCTGATAACACAAGGTTTGCCCACGCTGTCGGCATAGCTGTCAATGTAACGGACACAGTTGGCGATCTCAACTTCAGATAAACTTCCATCAAGCGCGCTCGCTGCACATAAGACGATGTCGGCACCAGGTGCCATGCCACCGTAACCGTTGACATGTGATCCGGCGGCAATGCTTGTTGTGTGGGTCCCATGTGTGCCATTTTTGTTATCGGTCGTGAGACTGTAGATCTCGTCGTTCATGAAGACAGATCCGGGCAACTTGATGGTGCCACGGTTATAGCTAGCCCGATGGCCGCTGTTATCAGTTGTGCTATAAACCCTGACAATGCGTGAATGTGAAACATCATCATTGGACCTGAATGCCCGATGTTGATAATCAAATCCGGTGTCGATAACACCAACTATTACCCCCGTGCCGTCAAATCCTTTGGCCCATTCGCCAGGAATCCCCTGCTGCACTTGTGTGACATGAGTGACGCGCCTAGTGCTGTCGGTCGTCAACGTCAATTGACGGCTGATTTCTATATCTTTCACGCCAGTCAACCGTGAAACAGGTGCTAAATTATCAACAGGAATTTGAGCCGTGACAAAACCGTCGAACCGGCTGCCGACAATCACGCCTTGAGCTTCTAATAAACTAATCACGGCATCATTGTCGATAGCAATGAAAGCGTCAACCATTTCGTGGCCATCAATGACTTTGGCAGGGTAATAGATAGAGTGCTCTCTCATACCAGCGTTAACTCCCAGTTTATCGATCCGCTTGCAGTACTGATAATCATTCAGAAACTGCTGAACCGATGCGGGCAATAATCCCTGGGCTTGCAAGCACATGGCCATTATCATTGATGTGACGAGGGCGAGAATATGTTTCATGTCTGTAATTGTATTTTTCCTGCAAAAGTAATACAAATGTACCAAATAAGTCTGTCGTTGGTTCATCGATTTCACTTGAACGGTATGCCAAGCATGTAATCAATCAAGGTGGTGAGATCATCTATATTGATAACATTGTCAGGATAGACATCAGCTGCATCCTGGTTAATGTCTACGTCCATTCCCAACATGTAGTCAATCAGTAGTGTGATGTCGTCAATGTTCACTTTGCCATTACCATCAACATCTCCAGCAAGAGTAGTAGGTTCCTCAATCCCGAGTAACAAACGGGCACCGGCCATGGCATCAATCTTACCATTGGGCCCAAAACGCACTCCAAAATTGGGATTGCTGGTGAATTCGTCCTTGATTGCCGTTTGAGCAATGATTCTCTTGATGTCGCCAGGGGAAAGATTCGGGTTGATCTGCAGCCACTGAGCTATGATGCCGGCAACAGCGGGTGTAGCCATCGATGTTCCGCTCAACACACCCCAGTATGAACCATCGTCTGAGCGAGCGACGAGGGAAGGGGTGAATTCTGAGAAATAGGAATAGCGGCTGCCAGCGGCAATCACATTATAGCCTGGTGCGGTGACTGTTGGTAATGCGCTTCCTGTCGGGCCTACTCCTGTAGACTGGAATCCTGAGAAATTGGTATAGCCACCAATGGTTGTGTTTGGGTCAACCATAATGGAATCCAGCTGCAATGAATAGAACCAATTTCGTCCAATATATGCGCCAACCGAGATGACAGAGTCGTTCACAGCATAGGATCCGATGGAACAATCGTTTGAAGGCAAGGCATAGAACCCTGGAACAAATTCTGTCTCTATAGAACCATCAGTGGAGGTCTTATCAATATAAATGCCGTCGTTCCATTCCCGTTGGGCGGTGCTCACAGCTAACCAGGAGTCAATAGTGAAATTGCTGGCTGTGCCAGGATAGAGCACCGAGATGGGATAGATGGAGACACCTATCTGGTATCTGCTTGTGATTAATCCGGTGGCATCAATGCTACTGGCCTTACAGCGCAGGTTGTTGACGTATGTCCTCATACTCCACTTTTTGGAGTTTGAATTATAGTAATTGGCAGCCCTCACATATCCAATACTGTCAACACTGAGGTCTGGCTCAAAATAATCGCTGAATTCAGTTGAATAGATGGATTTATCCTCGTTGATGTAGCCCGATTCCCAAACGATGCGTTTAGTCTCTTTATCAAGGATATGGAATTTTGCCACTGGTCGATTGCCGAGTCCGGTTTCCCTTACCCAGGAGTCAACCCAGATGTTTCCATAGTAATAAGAATAATCAGAGTTGATATTCAAGTTCTTACATCCCAATAGCATGCTGAAGGGTGTTTTGGCCTGGGTCTGGCCACTGCAGTATGCCTGTCTCACACCATTGTTGCCGGCAGCGATGACGAAGATATGACCTGGACCTACCATCTGGGCAATTGCCTTTGAAACGCGGTCATTACCGTCATGAGGACCCTCGTTAGTGCTCACGCTCACACTGATGACACATGGCTTACCAACACTATCGGCGTAGGAATAGATATAATTGACGCAGTCGATGACCTCGGGCTCATATAATGAAACATTCAGTGACCATGAAGCGCATAACACGATATCTGCTCCTGGAGCCATACCACCCCATCCGTTAAAATGCCTACCCGCGGCGATACTTGCAGTGTGGGTGCCATGAGTGTTACCGGCCTTGTCGGTTGTGAGTGTGTCGATTTGCTCGTCCATGAATACCGAACCCCATGAATGATTGGAATCCACAATGATCGGATGTCCTGTTGTGTCCTCGGGGTTATAGACCCTGACGATGCGTGATCGACTTGGATCCTCCTCGCTGCGGAATGCATAGTGCTGAAAATCAAAGCCAGAGTCAATGATACCAATGACAACACCTGTGCCGTCATAGGCCTGTGGTAAACCATATTCTGTGCCATTGAGGACCTGGCCGGCAAGTGTCTTGCTCAATGTGCTGTCGGTACACAATTCCATCTTGCGGCCGATCTCAATGTCTGCTACACCATCCAGCATGGATATCTCAGACAACTTGTCAACAGGTATGTGAGCCGTGACAAAGCCGTCGAACACGCTGTTGACGCGCACTCCATGGGCCTTCAGCACGGCTATTGTGCTCTTGTTGTCGATATCGATAAACGCACTGACCATTTCGATTCCGTTGATCCTGCGAGGTGGGGCAAATTGAGGTGACATCTGCTTCAGCGCTTGAGTCTTGTCCTCCTGTGTCAAGCGTTGAACCTCGGCCCGCTCGGTCAAGTAGGCCTGTACGTTGAAGGGCACATTGTTCTTGAATTGTGCTACGGCGGTGGCCAGGGTCAGCATTGCCAAGATGGCCCATGTGAATCTTCTCATATTGGTGATCATTATTACATTAAAGATGCAAAGTTAGTCAGAAAGTTTGAGCTATACAACAAGGATCACTGGTATGGCAAAAACAAACTGATGTTGTGTCATTGAGTGAGAAGCAGATCAATCAATGTCGTCACGTCATCGATAGATATCTTGCCGTTGCCGTCAAGATCGGCATTATCGCTACTGAATGGCTGCGGTTGGCTTCCCAACAGATAGTCAATCAGCGTTGTAACGTCATCAATGTTGACACGTCCGTCGTCGTTCACATCTCCACGCAGGATAGTCGGTTCAGGCTCGATTTTCTCCAGCTTGAAGGTGAGATCGTCGAGGTTGAAATAGAACAGGTAGTCGCTGCCGTCGCCCGTGAAATAATAGGAATAGTTGTTGTCGCGCTTGGCTGTGGTGTACTCGATGCCTGTGGTGATGGTCGTTGTAGCTGAGGGGCCATAGCGATAGGTGCTGTTGAATGCCGTCCAGTCGTTATTCCATGCTTCAGGGTCACCGTCGGCAAACACGAAGTAGATGGGCGCGGACAGCGTCAGTGTGTCCACATAGGTCCCGTCGCCTCGGTTGGTCATCTTGCCGAGAGGCTCGGTCAGACTCCAATTATCCTCGCCGCCAACGATGTAAATGTCGGTGCTGTCGGTGGGCTCGATGGGATCCTCACCGCTACCGTCGAGGAAGTCCTGCATGACAAACAGGGCATCCATCACTTGACCGTTGGCATTGTCCCACCAGCCGCAGTTGTACCAATCGGTCGTCACACTATTGGTGTAATTGATGCCATACTCGTTGGCCTCGGGGAACCACCAGTACAGGCCGTTGACCCTGCTGTGGGCATTGAGTGTGGCGATCAGCTGCTGGGCGAAGGCTTTCTGGCCAGCCTCGGTGGCAGGCCAGGTCGATTGCAGGTCGTAGCTGGCCCCAGTGGGGTAATAGGCATGAGGATAGCCGGTCTCGACGATTTGTATCTTCTTGGTCGGATAGCTGGCTTCGAGTGTCGTCAAGAGCTCATCGAGAACACCGAGCCCGCCGTGCCAGTAGGGATAGTAGCTCAGTCCGATGATGTCATAGTCATCCGTGTAGCTTTGCAGTGACTGGTAGAACGATGTCACGTTGCTCGACCGGCTCATCTCGGTGTGAACGACTATTTGAGCCTGGGGACATACTTCACGGCATGCCTTAATGCCTTGCTTGAGGTAGTTGGCGAACGTGGCGAAAGTGCCGCCATTGTAGTTGGCCCCGCTGGGATAACAATGCCCTGTGGGCCACATCATGCCGTAGGTCACCTCGTTGCCCACTTGAATGAAGTCGGGTGTCGCTCCTGCAGACCTCATGGCATGTAGCACGCGGCAGGTATAGCTGTAGACGCTGTCGGCCAGGGCGCTGGTCACGGTCCATGAGGCTGGAGTTGAGTGCTGTCCGGGATCGGTCCAGGTGTCGCTGTAGTGGATGTCGAGCAGCAGGTCGAAACCGGCGGCCTTGATGCGCTGGCCCAGGGCGAGAACGAAGGGCAAGTCCTGGCAGACACCTTCGCCTTGATCCTCGGCTCCGGCTCTTGAGGGATCAACAAAGAGTCGCACGCGCATGGCGTTCATGCCGTTGGTCTTGAGATAGTCGAGGACATTGGTGATGCGTGAGCCGTTCTCGTTGTAGTAGATGGCTCCTCGTTCTTCATACTTGGTGAGCAATGAGATGTCTCCTCCGACATACTTGGTCATTGCTGTGCTGAATTGAGCTGCCAGTGTCAGGCATGCTATCATCAGGAATAATCGTCTGGTCATATCTGTGTCATTTTGGTTGAAGTTGTGCAAATGTAGTTAATTATCACCATAATAACACAATAAAGATACCGTTTTTTAGCGAAAACGGTCAAAAAAAAGACAAATCCAGTGTCAGGCATGGAGGATTTTATAGACCAGCTCCTTGAGCAGTGCATACTGGTCTTGACGTGAGCCGATGCCCTTGCTGCGCGTGTCGCACTCGCGCAGGTATCCGATGATATTGACCAGCGAGCGCGTGTTGTACATGCGAGTGGCTTCCAGGAACTTGCGGGCTCGCCACTGGCTGCGTGTGCCCACGACTGCCATGATGCCCTCGGCCGACTTGTCGTGTGCTGTTGCGGCAAGCAGGACATTGGAGAAGAACGAGAACAGCATGGCCACGCTGACCATCGAGGGATTGTTCTTGGGGTTGTGCTCGAAGTAATCGACGATGCGGAAGGCCTTGGCGGCATCACGGCGGCTGAGCGCGTCCTCGAGCTCAAAGTTGTTGAAGTCCTTGCTGATGCCGACGTTCTGCTCGATGAGCAAGGGTGTGATGTTGTTGTCATCGGTGAGCATGGCGAGTTTGTCGAGCTCACTGAACTGGCGGGCGATGTCGGTGCCGATGTGGTCGGCGAGCATGCTGGTGGCCTTGCTGTCGATGTTGCAGCCCAGCGAGTTGGCATAGCTGACGATCATCGTCTCGAGGTCGCGTCCCTCGCGCACCTTGTCGGAACTGAAGACGATGCCGCTCTTGGTGGCCTTGAGGGCATCGGTGAAGGGTTTGCTCTTGAGCGCTGATCCCTTGTGGCAGATGACGAGGATGGTCGAGGCGAGTGGCTTCTCGGCATAGGATGCGAGCAGGTCGAGGTCGTTCTTGTGGCCTGGCTGCTTGGCGATGAGTTGTGCCTCACGCACGACGATGACCTTGTACTGGGAGAATGACGGATACTGGCGGCAATTGCTGATGACCTCGCGGACATTGGCGGTGTTGCCGTAGTACAGGGTGAGGTTGAAGTCGCGCTGGTCCTCGGTGAGGGCGGTGTCGATGATGAGCTGCTGGAGCCGGTCGATGAAGTAAGGCTCTTCGCCCTGGAGGACGTAGATGTTCCTGAAGTTGCCGCCCTTGATTTCCTTGTTCAAGGAGCTGAATGTAACCGTTTCTCGCTTTACTGCCATGTTGTGGATCTGTTTGGTTGTGCAAAGGTAGTAAATAGTTTTCAGTTTTCAGTTTTCAGTTTTTGGGTTTTCGGGGGAGAGACTATGAAATGAGGTGATGTCAAAAAGCAAAGTGGGCTCAGCAAGGTGATTTGCGGTAATTCGTTCATTATCAGCCTTGTCGCGATGTGGCGATTATCGTGAAGAGGTGGGGCGGGATTGTTAACGAAGGTTAAAGCCTGTTTTCTGTCTCTTGCGGCAAAGGTACAACAACGGGCAGGCAGATGTCAATGTTGAAATGCTGGTTTCCAGTTGTCGGTTTTTCAGATGGGCTTGCTCCATTGAATGTTTTTGTGTAACTTTGCACAAGATTGCGCAAAATTGTCTTTGGAATTAATAGTAACTTATTGTTAAGTGTTTGAATTGATGAATTTTGTGTGATCATAACATTGGAATTAAAGTTTGTCGATGAGTACCAAATTTTTTACTAATAGAGACGGCAATACCCTCATTAAACAGTTTGAGGGCGTATTGGAAAACAACCCGAATATCACTCGTTTGGATTCTGTCGTTGGGTTCTTGCGTGCCTCTGGCTATTTTGCACTAAGACCTTTCCTGAATTCGATTGAGAAGGTCCGCATTTTAATAGGAATTGATGTTGACAAATATATTGCTGATGCTCATAACAGAGGCGTTATCTTCTTCGAAAATCCAGAAGCAACTAAGGCAGACTATCTTGCCCAATATAAACTAGATTTGGAGCATTCCAAGTATGCAAAGAATATCGAGGACGGTATCTTCCAAATGATAGACGACTTGAAATGTGGCAAACTGGAGTTGAGGGCTCACCCGGGAAAGAAGATTCATGCCAAGATTTATATTCTTTATCCAGAGAATTTCAATGAGCATACGTTAGATGCTGCTGCAATCACTGGATCGAGTAATCTCACAGGCAATGGATTGGGAATCTCTGACAAATCGCAGTATGAGTTCAATGTCATGCTACGTGATAACGATGATGTCTCTTTTGCAAAGAATGAGTTTGAAGTGCTGTGGGAAGAAGCTATTGATTGTCCAATCGAGGCTGTTGACCTGCAGAAGAACGTCGATGAAACATACCTTGGCAGTGATGCTACGCCTTACGAGGTCTATATTAAAATGCTCATAGAGTTTTTTGGTGATCGCATTAAAGGCGAAGACAACTATGATCCGTTTGAGATGCCAGAAGGCTACTCAAAGCTGGAGTACCAGATTGATGCTGTGAATGAGGGTTTCCAGAAACTTTTGAAATGCGACGGTTTCATCCTGGCGGATGTGGTTGGTCTTGGTAAAACCGTTATTGCTACGATGATTACAAAACGGTTTATCATGGAAAACGGAATAGACCACTCCAAGATACTTGTTGTATATCCTCCTGCTGTAGAGGAAAACTGGAAATCCACTTTCCATGACTTCGGTATTGACAAATACACTAAGTTCATATCAAACGGCAGCTTGGACAAGGTGCTTGATCCAGATAATTTCAATTACTGGAATGCTGATGAGTATGACATGGTACTAGTTGATGAGGCACACAACTTCCGTAATCATTCGACTGGCGCTTTTCAGCGTTTACAAGAAATCTGTAAAATGCCACGAATTGAGACAGGCTATATTGGTGGATATAAGAAGAAAGTAATGCTCATTACGGCTACGCCGATGAACAATACTCCTATGGACATTTACCATGAGCTGTTATTGTTCCAGGATCCGCGCCGATGCACAATCGATGGCGTTACTAACTTAACATCGTTCTTCAGCCCTCTTGATAGTGAATTCAAAAAATTGCGTCGAGATCCCAACTATCATTTAGCCGAATATAAACGACTGGCAGAACGTGTGCGCTCTCGGATCATTAAACCAATTACCGTGCGTCGAACACGAACTGATATTGAGAGTATACCACGCTACAGGAAAGATATTCATGGCTTCCCGAAGGTGGCAAAGCCTCGGGAAGAAGGCTATGAGTTAAATGAGCATTTGGCAAAGATATTTGAGGAAACGATTGAACATCTGTTGAAAGACCTGCTGTACGCGCGTTATCAGGCAATCGCAGGACTAAGACCTGAGGTCTCACAAGGAAAATATGACAATGCGGAATTGGTTTCCCGATCTTTGGCATCAATCCGCAAAACCGGCTTGGTCAAGAGGCTGGAGAGCAGTTTCCATTCTTTTAAGACATCACTCGATCGCTTCCGACAAGCCAATCAAAACATGATTGACATGTTTGATAAGGGCAAGGTGTTCATTGCTCCAGACCTTGACATAAATGCCATGTATGCCAAGGGAATGACTGATGAAGAAATAGAGGAGAGAATCGACAGCAAAGCAGAAGCTAATCCCAAAAATGCTGTTTTCAAACCCGAAGATTTCAAACCCGAATTCCTTGAAGAGCTGAAAGCTGATCAGGCTGTGCTTGAAAGAATGTGTGAAGACTGGGATACTGTGACCGAAGCGGACGATTCAAAATATGACACTTTTGCCAGACTTCTCGAAAACGAGTTGTTCGACCCAGCCATAAATGTTGGCCAACGGATCGTCGTCTTCTCTGAGTCGTTTGACACAGTAGAGTATCTTGCACGTCGAATTAACCGTGACGACGTCTTGGTTATTTCGTCGTTAAACCGTGCCCAGCTGTTCAAAACCATACGTGCCAATTTTGATGCTAACTTCAAGAAAAAGGAGGACAAGTACCGCATCATCATTACGACTGATGCGCTGGCAGAGGGTGTCAACCTGCACCGTAGCAATATCATCATCAACTACGATACTCCGTGGAACTCGACCAAACTCATGCAACGCATTGGACGTGTCAACCGTATCGGATCCGTTTCAGACACTATCTATAATTATGTTTTCTACCCCTCACGTGAAGGTGACAGGGAAATCAATCTCAACAGAACTGCTCTATCAAAACTGCAGACCTTCCATACAACCTTCGGTGAAGATAACCAGATCTATTCAGACGCTGAAATCATTGACCCGGACCTTGACCGTCTATTTGTTGAAAACGTGGAAGCGACAGAGCGCGATCTTGAGTTACCATTCTATGAGGAGTTGCGATCCTTGTACGTGAATAATCGAAAGGAGTATAACCGTATAGCCAGGATGTCACCCCGCAGTCGTACTGGACGATGCCCAAAAACGGTTGACGAAAAGACTATAAGCCAAGAAACCTTGGTGTTCCTGAAGACGAATTTACGTAAAGCATTTTATCGTGCTTCAGATTCTGTGGCTGTTGAAGTGCCGAACATTGAGGCACTCAACTTCTTCAAGGCTTCTCCCGAAGAACCTAAGGTGGAACGTATCGAACAGCACCATGACCAGATCAACAGGGCCTGTGCTGCATTCCAGTTAGCAATCAATCAAGAGAAAAATAGCACCGAGAACACCGGTGTTGTGAAAGGGAACCTGGGTGTACAGGTGACCACTGCTCTCAGTTTTGTTGATGCCTTCTTGCGTGACATCCAAGATACGGATACTCGTATTCTTGTAAGTCATCTGAAGTCTCTTGCAGAGCGTGGTGTGATTACCTATATCCCTAAAAGATTGCAACGAATGCACCGCCAGATGACCAGAGGCACTCTTACTAAAGATGATGCCCTTAATGAGATTATTGAAATGGCTAAAAAATATAATGACTATTTCCTTGCTGATGAAGGCCAGCGCAACTCGCTCGAAAGCGAGGTGGATATCATCCTTTCAGAAAGTTTTCAATAATTAACCAGACAAAGTACAAAGTAGAACAATATGGACTATAAATCAGTCATCGAATCAAAATACAACCGAGAGAATTGGCAGGAACTGCTGCATGATATCTTTGGCAACAAGGTCGAGTTTTATATCCATACAGCAGAAGTTAATGTGAATAAGGACATTGCTCGCTCGGCGTTATACTTGGGTAAGATATCGCTTAATGATGGCAAAACCATCGGAATTTATGAGGTTGAGCTATGTGACAGTGTACACATCGAAAACAATAAGGTTGCTATCCGTAACCTGCTCACCAGCGATTGGCGTATGAACGGCTTTGCTGGTGCGTTTATGTTCTGCTTCAAGAAGAACGAATCAATCCTGCGCTTTTCATATGTTAGTGAGGTATGGGGATTTAACGAAGATGGTAAATATGAGAAACAATCAACCAACACCAAGCGCTTCACCTATCTGTTGGGCGAAGGTCATGGTGGAAGAACTGCCATCGACCAGTTTAAGTCACTAAAGAACAGTGCCCTGACTTTAGATGACATCACCAAGGCTTTCTCTGTGGATGTCCTTACCAAGCAGTTCTACAACGATTTGTTTGATTGGTATTCATGGGCTATTGATCCCGAATCTCATGTCACATTTCCTGGAGATACGACCACTCCTGATGATGACCGTGAAGGATTGGAAACGAAAATCATCCGCATGATTACCCGCATTATGTTTGTCTGGTTTATCAAGCAGAAGCAGCTTGTTCCTGACAAGATTTTTGACGTTGATTATCTGCGCTTAATCCTTAGGGATTTTGATCCGATGAGCTTATCTAAGGGCGATTACTATAATGCCATCCTTCAGAACCTGTTCTTTGCGACTCTAAACAGGGCTATCGTTGATGAGGATGGCAATCGCCGTGGCTTTGCTCATAATGCCAGTCGTGACGTGAAGAATAAATACCGCTACGAAGAACTTTTCTCTATCAGCGAGGACGAAGTGATTGAATTGTTCTCTACGGTTCCGTTTGTCAATGGTGGATTGTTTGAGTGTCTTGACAAGGCTCGTAGTATTGATGGGGTAGAAAAGACATATAACTATGATGGCTTTAGCCGCAATGACCGCACATTTGTAAATGGTCGTTTTAAACATCGAGCCATTGTTCCTAATGTGCTGTTCTTTGAGCCTGAAAGAGGATTGCTGTCCATCTTGAAGCGATACAACTTCACCATCGAGGAGAACTCTCCCGAGGAGCAGCAGGTAGCTCTCGATCCCGAGTTGCTCGGCAAAGTCTTTGAGAACCTGCTTGGAGCATATAATCCCGAGACCCAAGAAAGCGCCCGCAACAGCAGCGGTTCGTTCTATACTCCTCGCGAAATCGTGAACTATATGGTTGACGAGTCGCTCATCCAGTATCTGGGTGACACGCCAGTCGTACGCTCTCTTTTCGCCGAGGAATTCGAGCCTGATGAATCACATCGAGATAGTTACAACGTAATTGCTGAGCGATTGAGAGCGGTTAAGATTCTTGACCCCGCTTGTGGCTCTGGCGCCTTCCCGATGGGAGCACTCAAGCGTATCGTAGAAGTGCTGAAACGCATCAATCCCGAGGAGAGCGACTACAAGCTGAAACTTGCAATCATCGAGAACTGCATCTATGGTAGCGATATTCAGTGTATTGCGACGCAAATCAGCAAACTCCGTTTCTTCATCTCGTTGATTTGCGAATGTGACCGTGATGAGAATAAGCCCAATTTCGGCATTCCTGTATTGCCCAATCTTGAAACAAAGTTTGTCGCAGCCAACTCACTCTTGGCATTGAAACGACGCGAAGCGGTGCAGCTCAACGTCTTTGATGACACGCCCCGCTTGATTGTTGAGGCACGAGCTAAGTTGACCGAAATCCGCCACCAGCACTTCATGGCAAAATCGGCAGCCACGAAACGCCGTTTGCGTGACCGTGATGCGCAACTTCGCACCGAATTATCGGAATTGCTCTCTAGTGGACATGCCATCGATACCAATGATGCCCTTCAATTGGCGAGTTGGAACCCTTATGACCAGAACGCTGTAGCACAGTTCTTTGATCCTGAATGGATGTTCGGAATTACCGAAGGCTTTGATATCGTCATTGGCAATCCTCCATACATTCAGTTGCAAAAGGATGGAGGCTCGTATGCAAAGCTGTATGAAAAATGTGACTATAAGACCTTTGCTCGAACGGGCGACATTTATGGCTTATTCTATGAGCGCGGATGGCAACTGCTTAAGCAGGGTGGCCACCTGTGTTATATAACATCCAATAAGTGGATGAGGGCTGGCTATGGCGAGAAAACAAGAGAGTTCTTTGCCAAGAATACAAACCCAATGCTGCTCATTGATTTTGCAGGCGTAAAGATCTTTGAGAGCGCAACAGTTGATACAAACATCCTGCTATTCGCAAAAGGCGAAAACAGACACGAAACGGTCTGCGCTGTTACTAACAAACAGAATAAGGACAGTGTGAAAAATTTGAGCGTTTTTGTGCAGCAACAACACTCAATCAACAGTTTCTCGTCGTCCGATAGCTGGGTCATTCTCTCCGAGATTGAGCAGAGCATCAAAAGGAAGATTGAAGCCGTAGGTACCCCACTTAAAGATTGGGATATCCAAATCTATCGTGGAGTCCTTACTGGCTACAATGAAGCCTTTATTATTTCGACTGAGAAACGCGATGAAATACTTGCTAATTGCCAGAGTGAAGATGAGCGCGCAAAAACGGCGGAACTAATACGACCGATTTTGCGTGGCCGTGACATAAAAAGGTACGGATATGAATGGGCAAATCTATGGCTGATCGCTACATTTCCTTCTCGTAATTATGACATTGATGAGTACCCATCTGTTAGAGATTATTTGCTTACTTTTGGCATAGAAAAGCTTGAACAAACGGGGCGCACTCACGTAGTTAATG